>JANQPN010000079.1 GCA_028289455.1 Wenzhouxiangellaceae bacterium | reverse complement strand
TCTGCTTCTGCTTCTGCTCCTGCCTCTGCTTCTGCCTCTCCTTCTGCCTCTGCTTCTGCCTCTGCTTCTGCCTCTGCTTCTGCCTCTGCTTCTGCCTCTGCCTCTGCCTCTGCTTCTGCCTCTGCTTCTGCCTCTGCCTCTGCTTCTGCCTCTGCCTCTGCTTCTGCCTCTGCTTCTGCCTCTGCTTCTGCCTCTGCTTCTGCCTCTGCTTCTGCTTCTGCTTCTACAGAGACTTCAACAATACCGGCCCCTGCAGCGCCTTCACCGAACGGATCCGCCAGGCTGGCTTCCAGATCAATAGGCTGTTCAATAGACTGATCTGCCATGCCTTCAAATTCCAGATCGGGCAGATCGCTGTCGTCCTGGCTATGCTGCAGCAGGACGTTATTGACCCGCTGGCTTAGCTGATGAATGACTGATGTATCCGGCAATTCATCGGTATTGTGTTTATCCAGCAGTGCCAGCCGGTGCTCCAACAGGTCATGTACTGCAGCCAGCAACCGCATACCGATCACATCCGGCGCACGTTCAAGATCCTGTAGTTCTGACAGATATCCTTCCACCTTGTGCACGGCATCAGCTTCATCACTCAATGGTGCCAGCGATAAAGTCCCCGAAAGCGTATGTATTGCACGGATCAGCTCATCATTTGGTACCGGAACCCAGCCTTGTCTTGAGTAGATGGCCAGATAGTCCCCCAGGGTTTGATCATGGCGGTACAGCTCTTCTCTGATCAAAGCAAGCAGCTGTGGGTCCAATTGACCGTCCGCAATATCAGGCTCGGCCTTATCTGTTTCATCTGAATCAACGGGCTCAGATTGGCCGTCTTCAGCTTTCTCTTCTGAATCAGCAGATTCAGGCTGACTGTCTTCCGCTTCATCCTCCAAGTCAACTGCTTCAGCTCTACCGTCTTCAGTTACATCTTCAGGTGTGGGCTCAACCGGTAATGATTCAGGTTCTTCAGGTGGTTGTTCATCAACCTCTTCGGTTGATTGCTGTGAATCGGATTCTTCAGGCTGTAAGACTGATAGTTCATGATCCTGGGTCTGCTCAACCTCATCAGTCTCAGCTTCAGGCTGGGCAATGTCGACAACCTCTTCAACACTTTGCTGACTGCTTTGCAGAATGGTTTCACAATCAGCCAGCAACTGCTGCTCCGCTTCATTGGTTGCATCTAACCCTTGCAGGAGCCAGCGTCTCTGCCGCTGGAGTGCAGGCAGTGCTTCAGACACTGTATCGACAACAGCCTCAGGTTTAACCAGATTATCAATGACTGCGTTAAGCAAAAACTCTACGCCTTTGCCTAAATTACTGACCTGCAGTGCATCAACCATACGTGCACTGCCTTTGATGGTGTGAAATGAACGTCTGACTGATGTCAGTGTTGCGCCCGGCTCAGGATTAGCCTGATAGACAGGAATTTCGCTGTTCAGAACTTCCAGTACTTCATCAAATTCCGCTAGGAAAATACTCCGCAGCTCATCATCCGTTTCCCATTGGCGTTGC
This sequence comes from Wenzhouxiangellaceae bacterium, assembly GCA_028289455.1. Lineage (GTDB taxonomy): Bacteria > Pseudomonadota > Gammaproteobacteria > Xanthomonadales > Wenzhouxiangellaceae > JAJFKX01. The sequence continues at coordinate 80,881 of JANQPN010000079.1, read as the reverse complement.
TCGGTAATATCCTGTTGATCATCACTGATTGTATCAGCCTGATCCGGCTGACTGTCATCTGCGGGCTGTTCAGCATCCTCTGCCGTAGCTTCTGTTGGATGCACTGTTTCATCCATGCCATCCAGTGACTCGTCGTGACCTGCATCAATATCAGCAATGTCTGCAGTAAGCGCTTCTTCTTCCGGTACGGCATCTGAGGAGATTTCAAATTCCACCTCATCAGCCTGGTCAGATTCATCCGGCTCCAGCGGTTCATCTTCACTCTCGGTGACTTCCGGATGCGCTTCCGGTTCATCCTGGTCCGCTAATTCCTCAGAATCATCTGCTGACTGTCCTGCCTCAGCCGGTAATTCCGCAGCATGTGCCAGTGCAATCTTTTCCAGGTAACCAGCAGGCTCACCATCTCTGAGGGTAATCAGAAACCGCTCCATAGCAGCCAGCATATCGGCAAACATCGATACCTGGTTGTTATCGGCGTGCTGTTCCTCCAGCAAATTAATGCTGTGCAGGTAGTTCGCACCAACCCTAAGCACATCACCGTCAGCTGAACGATTGGCCAGATCCAATGCGCCGGCAGCTTCGCCCAACAGGCGCTCAGGCATGGCTGTGGATGCCTGTTTATCAGAACCGCGCAGCAACGTATCCAGCCCCTGCTGGGCCATGTCCAGATTGTTGATGGCCAGACTCAGGACCTGACGCGAACTGGCATCAAGCTCCATCTCAGCGGTTCTGACTACACTTAAGTTAGAGCCACCCAGCTGCTCTTCGACATTCAGCAACAACCCCGCCAGTTCCAGCAGTTCATCTTCTGGAATGGCGCGTTGTTCACCGATATAATCATCGATCATCGAAGTTATAGCCGACAACCGCTCAGACAGTTCAGGTTGATTTAAAACCAGCAGACTGCTGGATAAACGCTGCAACTGTTCATTTAATGCCTGGTGATGGCTTTCCAGAACATCATTATCAGTATTCTCTGTCAGATACTGCAGATGATCGATACGATCTTTGATCGGTTGAAGCTCTTCCAGAACTGCATCAGCGACACTGCTTTCCAGTTCACGATTCCGGCCTTTAAGACTCTGTCGGGCGGAACTCAGAATTTCCTTGTCGACAAGCTGGTTCAGATCATAGTGGTTTTTAAGCAGATCCAGACCCTGATCAGCCTGATCACAGCTGGCTGCAAAATACAGCAGTGCCCTGCTCAGGCTGTCAGCAGTTTCCGCCGGTTCACCGGTATCATTCTGCTGCAACTCCTGACTCAGATAAACGTCCAGCCGTGCCAGCAGTCGCTGCAGATTAACATCCGGACTGCGGCAGCCGTTTGCTACAGCCTGTAATACCATGCCTGCAAATAACCAAACCCGCTGACGCTGCTGATCATCGGCAATGGCGTAGTACATGTCCTGCGCGGCACCGGCTAAAGCATTGCTGGAAGATTTAATGGCTCGCGTTTTACCGCCGTCTTCTGCTTTGAGCCAATCACGCAACGCTCTTTGCCATCGGCTGCGCAATTTATTGATATTGATTTTTTTACCCGGCTTTGACCAGTCTCCAGGTTCAGGCAACGGGCGATTCAGCTCAGGGAAGAACAGTTTGCCCTCATGCAACAGCGGCTCTTCACGCCGGCTGCGCATTTCATTGATAAGCGAGACCAGCACCAGTGCCTGGTCATGGCCGCAGGAATGAACATGATCCAGGTAATCACGCAGGTTAACCACACCTTCCAACAGCTGACTGAGTGCTTCAGTGGAATCTGACTCGTGTTCAGCAACATGGTTGATGGTCTGCACCAGCTCATCGGCTAATGTGGCAGCACCATCGCCACGCAGCATTGTCAGGCTGTGCTGCAATTTACTTAAGGTTGCAGCCGCTTCCGGATAACCTGAACCCGGCGACTCTTCAGCCTGCTGCAATGAGCTGACTGCGCTATCCAGCAGCTCAACCAGGTATTCTTTTACCCAACCGAGATGCGCCTTGCCGGCAATCGTATTCACGTGCTGCCCGTTGATATCAATGACAACGATTATGCTACGACGTGGTCGTCATCTGCCGATTCTGCTGCCTCATCACTGGGCAGCTTGAAGTCGGCCACACTATCACTGAGGCTGCGTACCAGTTCTGCCAGTTGTTGCACCGATTCGGCTGTTTCACTGGTACCACTTCTGTTTTGCTCAGAAATGTCGCGAATGGTAACCATGGTCCGGGCAACTTTGGTTGCCGTTTCCGAGTGATCTTTTGATTGATTGGAGATTTCGGTAATCAGGTCCGCCAGCTGCTTGGATACCGACTCGATGGAGTTCAAAGCGGTACCGGCATCTTCCGCGGTACGCGCACCGCGAACCACCTGAGTGGTTGTGGTTTCCATTGAACTTACCGCTTCGTTGGTATCGTTCTGAATACCCTGTACCAGACTCTCAATTCGCCGGGTTGCATTGGTGGCGCGTTCAGCAAGCCGCTGTACTTCGTCGGCAACCACTGCGAATCCTCGCCCTGCACCACCGGCGGAAGCCGCCTGAATAGCTGCATTCAAAGCCAGCATATTGGTTTGTTCAGAAATGCCGTTAATCAATTCAACAATGTCACCAATTTCCTGCGAGGATTCACCCAGACGTTTAATACGTTTTGAGGTTTCCTGAATCTGTGAGCGAATCGCATCCATGCCGTCAATGGTTTCACGCACCCGGTCGGCACCTTCATTAGCGGTGTCTACCGCGCGTGTGGCAACATCGGCCGACTCACCTGAGCGTGTAGCCATATCACCAAATGAGTTATTCATGGTATTGATGATATCGGTAGCGCTACTGATCTGATTTGACTGATATTCACTGGCTTCAGCCAATTGAGTTGTAGTTGCTCTGGTTTCCTGTGCCTGGGCCGCCACCTGCCGGGCTGTCTGGTTAATCCCGATAACCAGGTTGCGCAGCTGCTCAACCGCGTAATTCACTGAGTCGGCGATTGCGCCGGTAATGTCTTCGGTTACTGTTGCGTTGAATGACAAGTCACCTTCAGCCAGCGAGCTCATTTCATCCAGCAGCCTGAGGATAGCCTCCTGATTCCGCTGATTGCTTTCAGCTGCAGTCTGTGAACGTTTTCTGGCATTGGTCAGTGCCAGCAGACCGATCAGGAAGAACAGCACCAGCGCTGCTGCACCCAGTCCCAGACCAACCTGCAGCGATGGCCATAACTGAGCAGTATTCAGGTTGCGGTAGCTTTCCGATAAAGCAGATGACAATGCACTGAGATCACCACTGTCAACAAACACGTCATCAGCTGCCAGACGCACATCGGATAACTGAACTGAGGAAGCCAGAATATTATCGATTTCCGCCGCTGCTTCATTAAAGCGTGTTTGCACGTCTTCCAGGATAGTCCGGGCCGCCTGATTATTAACGGGATTGATACCCAGCTGAGAGTTACCGTCTATTAAACCGTTAACCACCTGGGAGAACAAAGTTGAGTCGCGGTTCAAATTGTCTGATGCAGTGATGGCTGCCTGACCGCCCTGTAGGATTTCACCAACGTGTCGCAGCATACGATCAGCCAGTACCAGCTGACGACTGGCGATGTAAATCTGTCCGGCGGGTGCCCCGGCTTCGGTCAGAATTCTTGTAGCCTGGTCAGTACGTGCCTGCAAAACCGGAATACTGCGACTGAAAATTCCAGCACTGTCCGCCAGATCCTGAACCAGCGTTTCACGCTGACTCACATCGGTGGCATTGTCACTGATGGTTGCCCACAGAGTCTCAATTTCCGTCAATTGATCATTGACCACCCCCGGGGACGGCGGTAATCCTGTATTGGGGTTGCCGTTGCGCAACAGGCTGATGTTGCTGTCGATCTGGTCACGCTCCGCGCGCAGGCTGGTGAATGCATCAAAATTTCCAATTGCCGCTTCACCTGCCGACTTCGCCAACTGCTGTGACAACACGCGGACATCGGTGGTTAATGCAATATATTCCTGTTGATAGCTGTTTTGCTGATTGAGCAGGTAGAAGTTGTAAGCCACGACTACCAGCATGATTATCGCAATAATGAACAAAATTCCCTGTAAAGGGGCAAATCCTATTCTGCTTGTTTGAGCTGCCGCCATCGTTTTATCCTATTTTAATTTCTTGCTTGTACATTCATCCGGCTATTGCTTAATTTGCATGTCCGGGTAACCACATCCCCAACACTTACTGCCAGCCTGATCATCAGGCTGCACCATCCAGGAAATCTTCCTGTTTACTTAATCGATTAATACTGAATACCCCCCAGTTACGATCGTCCAACCGAAATTCCCGCTCAACATATAGGGCGATACTGTCCCATTGGGGATCTGCTTTCCGGTTTTCGGGGCTTTCTGACACAACCTGATTTTGAGCAAAATGTCGCTGCCCGAAGACCTCATCCACCAATAACGCCATCGGCCGGTTCTGCAAGCTGGATAACAACAGCCGGCTGCTCGAACCCAACGGCGTGCGCTGACCGAATACGTAGCCGCCCAGATCGACAATTGTCGTCAGATTGCCGCGAATATTCGCCAAGCCCAACAGCCATGGCTTGGCACCTGGAATAGGTGTGATATCCCCTACAGGAATAATTTCTTCGATTTCCTGAATACTGCTGGTCAGAAAAAACTCATCCAGCCGGTATACCACGCCATCCCAATAGCCACCTTCACCGCCAGCCTGCGACTGGGGGTGATGCTCGAGACATTGCTGTTCAAATTCCAGCAAGCGGTCAAAAACTGCTTTTTGTGTTGCTCCCATGAACGTTAAAGAACTTACTCTGCTGGTTCTTTCCCTGATTGTAAATTTGTTCTAGGTCGGCAGATGCTGTCGTAGACTATCCAACAACTCATCCTTGGTAAACGGTTTAGTCAAGTAAAAGTCCGACCCCACAACTCGACCACGCGCCCGGTCAAACAGACCATCTTTACTGGTTAGCATGATCACTGGTATCTGTGCAAAGTCCGGATTATTTTTTATTATCGAACAGGTTTGATAACCATCCAACCGTGGCATCATAATATCAACGAAAATCAAATTGGGACGATGTTCTGCAATCAATGACAAAGCTTGAAAGCCGTCTTCTGCAGTGACCACAGCCAGCCCTTCACCGCTAAGCATGCTTTCAGCTGACCGGCGGATGGTCTGACTGTCATCAATGATTAAAATTTTATGGTTATCCATAATTCCTTCAGTGTCCCGGTTAGCGTCGTCATGACCTACTAACGAGAGGTAGTCTAGCGCTAAAATGCTTTAATTGCGAGTACTTATACCATGAAACTTCAAGTAAAATCCAAACCTGCCTGCCTGATTGCATATACACCCTACAGGAGTATTCGCTGATGTACAAAATGTTGGTAATAATGGATTCGCCTGCCACCATCAAGCCATATAAAGACACAACGGTTGCAATGCTGCTGGAAGCCCAGCGCCGCGGATACCAGTGCATGATTGCCGGCGCAGAACAGATGTGGCTCGACAATGCCGATGCCTGGGTTGCTGCACAATCAATCAGCGTGCAGGACAGTAATGAAAACTGGTACAGCCTGTCAAGCCAGCAGCCCCTGCCTCTGAATCACTTTGATGTGGTGCTGATGCGCAAAGATCCGCCGTTTAATATGGAATATATATATGCCACATATATTCTTGAACAGGCAGAGCAGCAGGGTGTATTGGTAGTTAATCGCCCCCAGGCGCTGCGCGATACCAATGAAAAGCTTGCCGCACTGTGGTTTCCTGAATGCGTTCCCGCTACGCTGGTAAGCAGTCAGGCGGTCCGGCTGCGTGAATTTGTCCAGAAACAAGGCCGTTCGGTGTTGAAGCCTTTGGATGGCATGGGCGGCCAGTCAATTTTCATGACTGATGCTAACGACCCCAACCTCAACGTCATCATTGAAACTCTGACTCAGGAAGGCCAGCAGCGAATTATGGCGCAGCAGTACCTGGATGCCATCAGCAATGGCGATATGCGTGTGTTACTGGTAGCAGGCAAAGTTGTCCCTTATATGCTGGCTCGAATACCAAGCGACAGTGATTTTCGGGGAAACCTGGCACGTGGTGGACGCGGTGAGCCGCGTGAGCTGGGTGCAGTTGAGCGGCAACTGGCCGAAACGGTTGGTCCGGAACTGCTGCGTCGCGGTATATTATTTGCCGGTATTGATATCATTGGTGACCGGTTAACCGAGGTAAACGTCACCAGTCCAACCTGTGTGCGCGAACTTGACCAGGCTTATGGAATCAATATCTGTGCGGACTTATTTGATGCTATTGAACAACAGCTCACAGAATGAATGCCATTGCTTCTGACATTGCCATGACGATCGGTGCTGAACAACCGGCGACGAGCCCGCTGATTGTCACTGTCATTATTGCCATTGGACTGCACACCGGGTTATTGCTGGTGCAGTTTACCAGCCCCGAACGGCCGTACACCGAACCCAATCTTGACATTACCCTGCTTCAGCAACCTGTCAATGACAACCAGGAAAACACCACTGTGCCACAGTGGGAACCTGACTTTACTCCATTACGTCAGCCACAACCTGAGTTACAACCCGTCACCACTACCACCGAACAGGAGCGGCAGGTTACCACCATTATCGAGCAAGATGTCCCTGAAGAAGTCCCTCAGGAAACCGATATTTCCGCTGCTGCTCTACGACAGGCCAGTTTGAGTGCTATGCGTGAGTTACCCGAAGTGATGCTTGCACCTGATACCGTCCGCCGCAAATATGTTTCCGCCAATACCCAGGAATGGAAATATCTCAGCTATATGCGGGCCTGGACTGATAAAGTGGAACGGGTCGGCAATCTGAATTATCCGGAGCAGGCCCGCCGCCAGGGTCTGCATGGCAGCCTGGTGGTATCCGTAGGAGTACTTCCTAATGGGGAACTGGAATCGATTGAAATTCTGCGTTCCTCTGGATTCGACATGCTTGATGAAGCAGCAGTCAGAATCGTGGAGCTGTCTGCACCATTTGCCGCACTGCCGGATGAAATCACCCAGGAAACGGATATTTTGTACATCACCCGCACCTGGCGGTTTACGCCTGATCAGGGACTGATCAATTGACCTGAGTTGCTGTGGCATTGACCAATAAAAAAGGCCTTTCAATATGAAAGGCCTTCGTGATCAATATGTCTCTCAAGCTCAGGTATCGACCCGCTGATTCTCCGTGAGGTTTGCTTTAATGGTATTCATACCATAATCCAAACCCTCGGCATTGGCCGCAACCAATGCTACAGCTCCTCTTTGCATCGGTACCAGCATACCTTGGTTGGCCTTCATATCCACCAGTTTACTTTCCGGAATTTCCGCTTCCGGAATGTAAATAGCGGTTATCAGTCCTGCTTCTGTCTGCACTACCATATGCACACCATTGCCGTTTGGCGTTCCGCAATTACGTGCATATATGATGCCATCCATCAGCGCATCATTGGCAACAAGATTCAAAGTACCCAGCACTCGCTGAATCCCTTCAGCGTCCATAGGACTGCTAGCCGCCATTTGCAGGGTAATTTCACCGTCTTTCGACCAGTGGCTGACCAGATGATCTTCCAGTCCATGTATGCCATTACCACTGTCACCATTAAATAAGAACACGGCCGTGGTCAGGCCAATACCCATCATCAGGCCCGCAGCCATCGCCGGCAGCCAACTCATTGTCCGCCGCTCAGATGACTCCTGGTAACGCTGACTGATTGCCAGATCCACAATATCATCGGGCACCGACACATTAACTGCCGATTGCAATAGTGTTTCAAAGCTATCGGACTGCTCAGCTGCAGCTGCACAGTCAGGGTCGTTCCGCAACGCCTCCAGAAAATCTGGACTGCGATCGTATGGATCAACCATCAATTGCCTTTTAAATTCAAGATAATTCATGAACGTTATCGTCTCTTACCACATCGTCAACCAGGACATCTTTAAGTTTTTCCCTGGCACGAAAAAGTTGTGTCATCACCGCACTGCGCGAAACCCCAAGTTGTTCTGCAATTTCCTTGCAGCTATAACCTCCAACTACTTGAAGCAACAGCGGCTCCCGGTATTTCTTAGGCAGTTTTCCAACTGCCTCCCGGAGAATTCCAACTTCAGAATTCGTCTCCGGTTCCATGTTGACCTCATCAGTTACCACCACGTCGTCAACATCCACCAATGGCGGTACTTTCCTTTCAAAAGTTCTGGCATATTCGCGTCGGATAATCGTGAACAGCCAGCCTTTTGCGGCTTTTTCATCCTTCAGGCTATCCAAAGCCCGCCAGGCGCGCAGAAAGGTTTCCTGCACTAAATCCTTGGCCAGGGTTTGGTCGCCACACATCCAAACCGCGTACCGGAACAAGTCCGTAGCATATTGGCCCGCTAAGGCATCAAACCGCAGTTTTTTGTCCGTAATACTGTTCATGACCGAATAATCAGTAAATTGATTGCATGTGATTTAATTTTTTCTTCACCTTATTGCCAGCTATTATAGGCCCACAGTTGATCCATATGCCTCTGGTAGCCTCAAACCGATGAATACAAACAAGCCAGCAAAACCGGCTATTCCGCGTATCGCCCTCGAACTGCCTGGCGGCGGCGCCCGCGGCGCGTATCAGGTCGGTGTGCTCAAAGCAATCGCAGAGTTTATACGAGATGATACCAGTTTACAGCATTCCAACCCTTTTCCGATTATTACCGGCACCTCTGCAGGAGCTATAAATGCAGGGGTTCTGGCCAGTTATGGGCAATCATTAAGCACCGGTGTCCAACGGCTGGAAGCTTTCTGGAGCCAGATGCAGAGCGAATATATATTCCGCACTGATTTGCGGACTGTGCTTAGTTATTCAATCCGCTGGTTTTGTTCAATGTATCTCGGCTTCCTGGGATTTACCCCGCCGCGCTCACTGCTGGATAATTCGCCCCTGGATAAATTACTGCAGAACAAGCTAAAGCCCGATGGGATCAATGCAGCAATCAAATCCGGCGCGTTGCATGCCGTTGCAGTAGACGCTTCCGGATACAGCCGATCCAGTGCAATCAGCTATTTTCAGGGACATCCAGATATCAAACCGTGGAAAAGCGGGCGTCGGGAAGGCCTGCGAACCGCGCTGAATGTTAAACATTTAATGGCCTCAAGTGCGCTTCCAATTATTTTCCCCGCCATCAGAATCGGCAATGAATACTTTGGTGACGGCGGCATGCGTGAAACAGCACCGCTAAGCACATCCATACACCTGGGCGCGGAAAAAATACTGGTGATCAGCACTCGGGACGCCAAGCAGGATGAAGCACCGCCGTCCGATAAGGTTCGCTACCCCAGTATGGGAGAGGTAGCGGGATCACTCATGGACATTATTTTTCTGGATAATCTGGGTGAAGACCTGGAGCGTGTTCAACGTTTTAACGCTACCATTGAGCAACTGGATCAGAGTGAACGTAAAGCGCTGAATTTGCGCTGTATCGAAACCCTGGCCATCACGCCCAGCGAAGACTTGCGCTCGATAGCCTATGAACACAGTCATGAGGTTCCCTCAACGGTAAGATTTATGATGCGCCGCTTCGGCGCCTCCGGCGATGGCAACCGGGTTCGTCTGCCAAGTTATCTGTTATTCGAGCCAGGCTTTTGCCAGGCATTAATAAGGCTCGGCTACCAAGATGCGGTGGACCGCCGGTCTGAACTGACGGCTTTCCTGGGTATTACCAGCTGACATTAATTATGGAATTGCATTTGTTATGAGTATCCCAACAACCAGCCCCGGCACAAAGCTGCCCGGCATTGGACTGTCTATCTTTGCCGTAATGAGCCAAAAAGCAACAGCAGCCGGCGCTTTGAATCTGGCACAGGGATTTCCGGACTTTTCTCCGCCCCAGGCTCTCCAGGACAGCCTTAAAGCGCATCTGGACAAAGGCCATCATCAATATGCACCGATGCCCGGTTTGCCACGATTAAGGGACAAAATTGCCACCAAAACCCGGCATTGCTACGGCGTCAGTGTTGATGCAGATAGCGAAATCACCCTGACCGCCGGTGCAACTGAAGCATTGTTTGCTGCAATTACCAGCATTATCAGACCAGGCGATGAAGTGATCGTATTTGATCCGGCTTATGACAGCTATGCACCAAGCATCCGGCTGGCTGGCGGCCAGCCAGTACACCTTCCGATGAGTCCGCCGGAATACAAACCGGACTGGCCCAGGCTGCGCACAGCAATTACCGACCGTACCCGCCTGATCATACTCAATACCCCGCATAATCCCTGCGGCAGCTTGCTTGATGCGCAGGATTTTGCCGAACTTGAGTCGATTGTCAGTAACACCGAGATCTTCCTGATTTCTGATGAAGTCTACGAGCACATCGTTTTTGACGACCGGCAGCATCTCAGTATGCTGCAGTTCCCGGCCTTGCGGCAGCGGGCCTTTGTGATGTCTTCTTTCGGTAAAACCTATCATGCCACCGGCTGGAAAATGGGCTATTGCGTAGCGCCGCCGGATTTAAGCCAGCAATTGCGGCTGATACACCAGTTCGTCACCTTTTGTGTGTCCACCCCGATACAACATGCCATTGCCGACCAGCTGGATCAGCATGCCCATTACGATGAGTTACCTGCTTTTTATGAGCAAAAACGTGATTATTTCCGGCAAGCGGTAAGCGGTTCACGATTCAAAATACTGCCCTGCAACGGCAGCTATTTTCAGCTGCTTGAGTACAGCGCCATCAGTGATCTGTCCGACTTGGAATTTGCTGATCAGCTGATTGCCGATTACGGCATTGCAGCAATTCCAGTATCGGTTTTTTACGCCGACGGTACCGATCATAAGGTACTGAGGTTCTGCTTCGCCAAAGACAACGAAACATTGAGCCGCGCTGGAGAAATCCTATGCGCGATCTGAATATTGCCTTGGTTCAGACCCAGCTGCACTGGCATGATGCGGCAACCAACCGACAGCACTTTGCAGACAAAGTAGCAGGGATACAGGATACCGACCTGATCATCCTACCGGAAATGTTTACCACCGGCTTTACCATGGATTCAGCCACGCAGGCAGAGCCGGCTGAGACACAAACACTGGAATGGATGCAGGCCTTGGCCGTCAGGCAGCAGGCAGTGATAACCGGCTCGGTATCCACCAGCCATGCGGGCAATTGTGTTAACCGCCTTTACTGGGTCCGCCCGGATGGAACCTACAGCAGTTACGACAAACGCCACCTGTTCGCCATGGCCGGAGAACACCATGCCTACAGCGCCGGACGGCAACGGCTGATTGTCGAGCTGCACGGCTGGCGTATTTGTCCTTTAATCTGTTACGACCTCCGGTTTCCGGTATGGAGCCGCAATAAAGATGACTATGATCTGCTGGTTTATGTTGCCAATTGGCCCGACAAGCGCCGCCGGCACTGGATCAACCTGCTGACAGCACGTGCCATCGAAAACCAATGCTGGTGCATCGGCGTTAACCGCATCGGCACTGATGGAAACCGGCATCACTATGCCGGTGACAGCCTGGTCTGTGATCCACTGGGCGACATCGTTGCTGATGCCGGGGATCACGACACGGTGATTAAACTGAGTCTATCAAGAGAAATGTTGCAACAAACTCGTAAACAACTACCGTTTCTGCGTGATGCGGATAACTTTCAACTGCTTACCTGATCATCCATTCACAATAACATCAATGCCCGACTGCGCCTGCGGGTGATAGCCGGGCCGTGCCTGGTCATAGACCCGCCGGGCAAATGCCGTGCCACTTTCAGACTTCATCAGCTCTTCATATAACGGCACGATTAGTTTGCGCCGCCCGATACCGACAAGATACTGCTCCAGGCGCTGAAAGGCAGGCTGGTACTGATTTTGAATGGCTAGTTTCAGCCAGCTGTGTGCAATCTCGTTATTGCCGGCTGCGGTCAGCTCAAACGCCTTGTCCAGCTCTGCCAATCGCCCGGCACCGATGTCGGTCGGCAGATTATTCAGAAAATACAACCACTCCTGAGTGCTCCACTGGTCTGTGTCGATATCTGCTGCTTCCAGTTCATCGGCCAGCCAGCCATTACGGGCAGTATCAATAGGTTCAAATGCACTGGACTTCGGCACCAGGTGATCTTCCGGCAACCCCTCTCCTTCAATCCACATTCTTATCTGCTGAATACTAACCACGCCCGGATTAGGTTCCAGCAAGTGTTCGCGCAAATCCATCAGAAAGCCATGGGTATCAATGCTGCGGAACGCATGCCGCTGAAAATATCCTTTCAACCAGGCATCAAAACGCTGCTGGCCAAAACACTGCTCCAGCCAGGTCAGAAACCAGCGACCCTTCTCATAGGGAACAGAAGAAAAAGCATCGTCAGGATCACGTCCACTGAGGTTCACAGCCAGTCTGGTGTCTGCGGCTAACGCTATGGTCTCGATATCGTTCACCAGACTCTGATAACCCAGCACACCCTCCATGGCAGCACGTCGTTCACCGTAAATATCTTCAACAATGCGATCTTCCAGATACGTGGTAAAACCCTCGTTCAACCACAAATCCGACCAGCTGGCATTGGTCACCAGATTACCTGACCAGGAGTGCGCCAGTTCATGTGCAATTAGCGAAACCAGGCTCTTATCCCCTGCGATGACTGTCGGTGTGATAAAAGACAAACGCGGATTTTCCATACCGCCGAAAGGAAAACTGGGCGGCAGAATCAATAAATCGTAACGCCCCCACTGATATGGCCCAAAACGTTTTTCAGTCGCAACCATCATCGCTTCGGTATCTTCAAATTCAGCGGCAGCCGCTGCCAGAACAGAAGGCTCTGCGTACACTGCGGTGCGCTCGCTCATTGCCTGGAACCGCAGCTCACCGACGGCAATTGCCATAAGATATGACGGTATCGGTTGCGGCATGCGGAACTGATAGTTTCCGTCCTGATCCTGCGGATCATTCTCCGCACTCATCACCGCCTTCAAGCCAGCCGGCGTACGAACAACCGCTTCATAAGTAAAACGCACCCGCGGCGTATCCTGCAACGGCACCCAGCTGCGGGCATGGATTGCCTGTGACTGGCTGAACAGGAATGGATACTTTTTACCGGCTGTCTGCGCTGGTGCCAGCCATTGCAGACCGGAAGCCTGTGGTTGACTGGAATAACGGATTTTCACCTGTGTAGTGTCAACCGGCATTTTAATGCTTAAAGGCCGACCCAAACCCTGCGCCGGCTGACCCAATTCATATTCAGCCTCTTTCCATTGACCATCCATACCGGTTTCAACAGCATGAATATTCAGATCGCGGGTGTCCAGCACCAGCGTGTCCGCTGTCGGGTCATGCCGCTGCAGTGTCAGTACCACGCTGCCTTTTAACGCCTTTTGCTCAAAATCCACATCCAGGTCCAACGCCAGATGGCTGACAACCATTAATTCAGGCTGGCTGAAACTGTGCGGATCCTGCTGCTCGGCATGCATTGCCAGAGCAGTAAGCATCAAGATAAGAAAGGCTGACAAACGTATTTGAATTCGCATAAGAGAGTCCGGATTATCGGCAAAGGGGAGTATTTTAGGGCCTGCTAATACTAATTTAAACGTCACTGTTGTGACTAACAAAGCGCCAATCAAGGCGCGAGAAGCGTAGTTTGATCATTGCAAATGAGCGACGAGCAACACCGAATGGTGTTTTGTTAGCCACAACCCGAAGGGCTGGGGCCATTTCCCGCCCAACTGTGTTATCAGTGACTTATGTAGAATAACTACATGGCACTCCTTCTGCCTTGTTGGCCAAAAAATGGCCTCCAGCAGTGACCTTTAAATTAGCATTGACAGGCCCTGGGCCGTAGCCCGGTCATCATCATAAGACAAGACCAAATTAAGGATTCGATATGCGCTACTTCTCATTACTTTTGAGCATCGCCGCCACTGCGTTACCAGCTGCCCAGGGCGCCTACCTAGGTGAATTAACCTGGCCGGAAGCAGAACAACAGCTGGCAACCACACCGGTTGTCATTATTCCTTTCGGCGCGGGATTCAAGGAACATGGACCCCATATTCCCATGAATGCTGATGCAGTGGTAATGGAGTACCTGGTTAAGCAGGCTGTTGAGCATAAGCAGGTATTGGCTGCACCGCCGGTGCTGCACGGCTGGCTACCGGCATTTCGCGACTATCCCGGCTCTGAGGTTGCTGATGCGACAGCATTTATCAGTTACATGACCTCAATTTCGGAAGCACTGGTCCGCTCCGGCGCTCAACGGCTGTTGTATCTGAACCTTTCAATCGGTAAAGCCAGCGGCCTTCCTTTGGGTATAGTTGCCCGTGAAATCCGGGTACAGCATGGCGTCCCCACGCTGCTGCTGAATTGGGAAGATATGGAAACAGACGAAATTGCTGAATTCACCGAACAGGCTGCCGGAGGGCACGGCGATGAAATCGAGACCAGCATCAATCTTTTTCTGCAGGGTGATAAAGTTCAAATGGACAAGGCCGTCAAAGATGAACGCCTGGATACGTTAAAGGATTACCCCGGTTACCGGCCCGGATTGTTTGCCCGCAACCCGGGTGACCCGGCCTATTCTGATACAGGGATTTTCGGTGATGCCACCAAAGCCACCGCCGAAAAAGGCCGCAGAGCGATGGAGATTATGCAGCAGCAGTTATTTCGCGCAATTGATGGATTTTCGCAGGAACCACTGGTCGAGCAAACGGAATAACCCCTGGAATTACTCCCGCGCCACTCAAGATTGCCAGTAAGCCAGCGGAAGTGGCAGCAGTTATCCTGTTGTCTGCATATGGCTGCTTGATGCCTTCTTAAAACCCCAGTTTAGTGAGCCCCGGATGAGCATCCGGGCGGCGGCCCTGCTGCCAGTGATATTTCCGATCGGCTTCACGAATCGGCAAATCATTGATACTGGCTATCCGCAGGCGCATCAGTCCGTTTTCAGCAAACTCCCAGTTTTCATTGCCGTAAGATCGATACCACTGACCGGAATCATCATGCCATTCGTAGGCAAAGCGTACTGCAATCCGATTGTCCTGCCAGGCCCACAACTCCTTAATCAGACGGTATTCCAGTTCACGCGCCCACTTGCGGCTCAGGAATTCTACAATCTGCTCACGCCCCTGCAGAAACTCACTGCGATTGCGCCACTGTGAATCAGGTGTGTAGGCCAGTGATACTTTTTCGGGATCTCTTGAATTCCAGGCATCCTCTGCCATACGCACCTTGGTAATCGCTGACTCACGACTGAATGGCGGAAAAGGCGGACGTGATCGTTCTAATTCTGACATGTTTTTTCCAATACTTAACTGCTTCAGGTATATGACCGCCGCTGGATAAAATCATCACCAGCGCCATCACTACCAATGGTTATAAATTTATCCGAATTTGTTACAGCCATACCAATAGCAGCACCACTCCCAGCAACAACCGGTAATAGACGAACAGCCACATGCCGATCGATTCCACCAAACGGATAAACAGACTGATGGTGGCAAATGCGATAACTGCAGAAACCAGCATCGCAACAGCCAACAGGCTCATTGAGCCATAGGCCTGATGATCGCTTGTGACCAGCTGCAGCAGACTGTATCCACCGGCAGCGGCCAAAACCGGCACCGACAGCAAAAAGGCAAAACGTGCGGCTGCCACTCTGCCAAGGCCCAACGCTAAGCCTGCGGTCATGGTCACACCGCTTCTTGAGGTTCCCGGTATTAATGCCAGCACCTGGGCCAGGCCTATTACAACAGCCTGAGGCAGCCTGATATCCGGCAGCTTCCTGTGGCTCCTGCCTGCCCGGTCAGCAATCCCCAGCAGCAACCCGAATACTATCGTTGTAACTGCGATTACTGGAATATTTCTGGTATTTGCGTCTATCCAGTCAGCCAGCAGATAACCGATAATCAGCACCGGAAGGCTGGCGATAATGATATTTATTCCTAATCTGCTGTGCGCATCCTTCTTGCCCTGCATCAGACTGCTGCAGATCTCAATCAAATCCGCACGCAGATAAATTACTATCGCCAGCAATGTGCCCAGATGTACCGCAGCATCAAACGCCACACCCTGATCAGACAAGTCCGATAATTGACTGACCAGTACCAGGTGGCCTGAGCTGGAAACCGGCAAAAACTCTGTCAGCCCCTGAATAACAGCCAGTACAACCGCCTGTAGTATGGTCACTAAACGTTACCCTGTCCCGGCGATTCACATTGAATAAAATCGTGCCGGCCGCGCTGAACCAGCAGATAAGCCGACGGCTCGGCCTGCATGTTATGCAGGGCATGTCGTTCTCCCGGGCTGAAATCCACGCGGTCGCCCGGCGTCAATACCATTCCGTGCTCTGCATCACTGGCAGCCAGTAACCGTCCCCTGAGGCAAAACACACTTTCCCGGATATATGTGTGGTAATGCCATGGGGACTGTTCTCCGGGTGCCATCTCGATAGAACTGACTTTGACGGAATCTGTATCGATTAAATCTTCACGCTGCACTTAAATAATCACCTGAGGGTTTAAGGTGTATTTTCCAGTGATATCTGCATGGTCCAGCACATGCCCTTCCATAGCTGCTTTAACATCCCGTCCGTCAAAGTGATCAGGCAAGTCCAGCGTGTCCACATCCAGCGCATAAACTATGAAATGATAGTGATGCAGGCGCTCATCATTCCACGGTGGGCAGGGGCCATCATAACCAAAATATTTTCCTGACATCGGTCCACCGGCAAAAAATGCAGTGTAGTCATTCAGCCCCTGGCGGCTGCCTTCCGGGCCAGCCGGGTTGGCCTTGCCGCCCGGGGTAACCTCGCGGCTGCAACTGCCCTGAGCCAGTCCTGTAGTTGAAGGATCAATATCAACCATTACCCAGTGATAGAAATCCACCCGGGGTAGATTGAAATCGATAAACACATTTTCCTGGTTAACATTGTCTGCAACTGCAGGAACATCAGGGTCAACGCACAGTAACACATAAGAGCGTGTACCTTCAGGCGCACCCGACCAGCTGAGATGCGGGTTGATATTGGTTGATACCTGCATGCGCTCGCTGGGGTGACTTTTCCCAAATGCGAATTTAGGATCAATCAGATCGCCATCGGCAATATCATCAGAGCGCAGTCTCATGGCGCCGCTCCTGTAACAGTTGCTGCATCATAGGTAATTCGATAAATCACGCCTGCCTGGTCATCGGATACCAGCATGGAGCCATCCGGCAATACCAGCAAATCCACCGGACGCCCCCAGCTTTGCTCATTTTGCAGCCAGCCGGTGGCAAATGGCTGATAATCGACTACCTGACGGTTTTCATCCAGTGTAACCATGGTGATTCGATACCCGACTTTACTACTGCGATTCCACGAACCATGCTCCGGAATAAAAATCTGATTATGGTATTTTTCCGGAAACTGCCGGCCGGTATAAAAAGTCATGCCCAACGGAGCAACGTGTGCTCCCAGGTTCTGCGCCGGCGCAACAAATTCACTGCATGCACGCTGCTCACCAAATGCAGGATCTGAAACGTCATCGCCATGGCAGAACGGAAAACCGAAATGCAATCCTGCCTCGTGGGCATGATTCAGCTCACAGGGTGGAATATCATCGCCCAGCAAATCCCGACCGTTGTCGGTAAACCATAAATCCTTGGTTACCGGATCCCAATCGAAGCCAACACTGTTGCGCACGCCATACGCAAAATCTTCCAGTTCGCTACCATCAGCATTCATCCGCTTGATGGTGGCATATCCGGCCTCATCACAAACATTGCAGGGAGCGCCAACCGGCACATACAGCTTGCCATCCGGGCCAAATGCAATGAACTTCCAGCCGTGGTGTTCTTCTGTGGGTAAGTCACCACGCACCACCACCGGGTCGGGTGGGCTGTTTAACTGCTGTGCGATATTGTCGTACCGCAGAACACGGCTGATTGCAGCCACATACAGGCTGCCGTCACGGTAGGTCACACCGGAAGGCAAATCCAGATTCTGATCAATGGTATATACCTTATTGGCGACATAATCACTATCGTCGTCGGTAACCGCATATACCCGGCCTGCTCGACGTGAGCCCACATACAGCGTGCCATCGTCGCCGAGAGCCATTTGCCGGGCATTTTCCACATTGTCGGCAAATACGGCTATCTTGAAACCTTCCGGCAGCTGAATCTGGTGCAGCGGTAATTCATCGGCATTTACGTTGCCGGCAAACATCCAGCAGGCCATGGCCGCGACAGTCCAGCGTGACAGCCGGCGAAGAGCAACAATTGTCATAATTAAGTCCATACTCAAAAATTTTGTTGTGCTCAGTTTAAACCTGCTGGAACTGATATGCATCCAATACACCGTTACTAAACACCTCCGAGGAGTCAAAATAATGCATAAGCACAAAGTTTTTATAGTCGCCGGCCTGTTGTGCAGCAGTGCGGCGATGGCTGATGTAACCGACCAGCGTCAATTCGACTTTAACCTTGGCGCCGGCGACAGCTTCAGCATCGAAAATGTCAATGGTGACCTGGAAATCCGCATCGGCAACCGTGCATCGGTAACCGCCAATTTGCGTGCCAGCTCTCAGGACCTGCTGGATAAGATCGAAATCGAAGTGGACGAGTCCAGCAACCGCGTATCGATAGACACTGAACTGCCTAAAAGGATGCGCCGTGGGCATGCTTCTGTTGATTACACCGTAACCCTGCCGGCCGGTGTTGAACTGGATTTGGCTTCAACCGTCAACGGTGATGTTGATATTTTTGATATAGAAGGTGATGTCAATGCGCAAACCGTCAACGGTGATATTGATGCTGAAAATCTCAGCGGCGATGTATCAATGGAAACCGTCAACGGCGATATCGATGCCACATTCCTCACACTCGGAGGTAATGACGACATCAAAATGGATACAGTGAACGGTGGCATTCAGGTCAATATTCCCAGTAATGCTGATGTAACAGTAAAAGCAGAAAACCTGAATGGCGGACTTTCAGTAGATGACATGGACATTATTCATCAAAGCAAAAACCGCTGGGGACCGGGCAAATCTGTTACCGCCAGCAGTGGCTCTGGCAGCGCTTCACTGACTGCAGAAAGCGTTAACGGCGGCATCAAGATTCGTCGCGACTGATCAATTGGCTGATCAATAAACGGTACACGGCCGGCATGGATTGTCGGCCGTTTTTTTAGCCTGTTCCAAGATTAAATCAAACGATGTCCCGCAGCGGCATAACCTGAACTGTCTCGCTAGGCTCTGGCTTCTTCATCACTGTCAAACAGCTCGGCCAGTTCCCGCTGGGTCTGCTTCGCCAGTTCAATACGTTTTTCCAGATCATCCAGATGTTCTACCGCCGCCTGCAGCAGATCCTCATCATGCTGGCGGAACAGGCGGACTGTGTTGGCTGCTGCCGATTCGGTCAGGCCTATTTCCGCGAGCGTGGCCTTGGCCACTTCCAGACTGGATGCATACATTTCACGTGATACCAGTTCACAATCCAATTTCATCAATCGGTAGGCGTGCTCGCGATTGCGTGCACGCGCAAATATTTTCATATGCGGAAAACTGGAGCGCACCATTTCCGCCAGCCGGACACTATCCTGTACATCTTCTAATGCCAGCACCAGCAGTTTGGCGTCTGCAGCACCGGCAGCGCGCAGCAGTTCCAACCGGGTAACATCACCGTAATAGACTTTATTGCCAAAACGCTTAACCAGCTCAACCTGAGTAGGGTCGCTGTCCAGGGC
The DNA here is from genome assembly GCA_028289455.1 of Wenzhouxiangellaceae bacterium. Lineage (GTDB taxonomy): Bacteria > Pseudomonadota > Gammaproteobacteria > Xanthomonadales > Wenzhouxiangellaceae > JAJFKX01. The sequence goes on along the minus strand of JANQPN010000079.1, from coordinate 61,218 downwards.
AATATAAGGAATACCGCGAATCCCCAGGATACGGCCGGTAATCTGACCAAACCGGCCAAACCCGGCGATAATGACCTGGGGCTTATCATTTTCAATGCAGTCGAACTCACGCGCCTCGGGTTTGCTCAGCTGCGGTGCAATCCAGCGGTCAAAAACCCACAACAGCAAAGGTGTACTGGCCATTGATAATGACACCACCAGTACCAGCAGCTGGGCCAGATCCAATGGCAGCAATTGCTGGCCGGTCATTTCCGCCAGCAGCAGAAAAGCAAATTCACCACCCTGGCACAGTACCAGTGCCAGAGTCATCGCGCTGGCCTTGTTTAATTTATTAAACCGGCCCAGCTGATAAAGCACCGTCGCTTTAATGAAAATCAGCGCAGCCACCAGCGCAATGATCTGCAATGGGTGCTCAACCAGCAGACCCAGCTCGATGCTGGCACCCACAGCCACAAAAAACAGCCCCATCAACAGACCTTTAAACGGCTCGATGGCTGCTTCCAGCTCATGCCGGTATTCCGAGTCTGCCAGCAGAATGCCGGCCACAAATGCACCCAGCGCCATCGACAGCTCCGCTGCATGCATGGCAACCGCTACCGCAAATACCAGCAGCAACGCCGCTCCACTGAAGGCTTCCGGGCTTTTTGAGCGTGCTACAAATTTCAACAACGGTCGCAAGGCATACCGTTCACTCAAAACCAGCAAAATGATCAAACCGATACCAGCGACCGGCTTCCAGCTCAGCCCTTCTGATTCCTGTCCCAGCAGGGCAATCAATACCAGCAGGGGAATAACGGCTAAATCCTGAAACAACAGCACGGAAAAACCCGTTTGCCCGTGCGGTTTGGATAATTCATTACGCTCGGCCAGCATTTGCAGCGCAAAAGCGGTGGATGACAGCGCCAGTGTCAAGCCCAGCAGAATGGATGTTTTCAGTGGAATATCCAGCAGATAAGCTATGCTGAAAATGGCGCCTGCGGTTATCAGCCACTGTGATGAACCAAGCCCCAGCAGTTGTTTTCTGGCTTCCCACAATCGCTTCGGCTGAACTTCCAGACCGATGATGAACAGCAGCAGCACCACACCGATTTCCGAGAACGCCAGCACGGTTGCCGGACTGGACATTGCATTCAGCCCCCAGGGACCAATCACCGCACCGGCAAACAGAAAACCCAGCACCGACCCCAGGCCGAGTCTACGGAATATCAACAACCCGAATAATGCGGCAGCCAGAAACATGACCGCATCTAATAAAAAATCGCTGGTATTAATATGTTCCACAGATTCACCGCAAGCACTAGCTGGCGGACATTATGCCTGGAAAAACCGGCAATAATCACTACAACCAGTATCAAAAATGATACCCGGCGTTGTTCAATACAGCAGCACTCTGCCCGAAAGCAACCACAACGCCTGCAGAGCTGGCGTTAATTCCGGACAATCATGGATTCTGCGTGCACGCAGACAAATTCAGCTAATGCCGTAAATCGACCTCATAAGATACGGATCAGCGGCGCAGTAGAATTTATCAGGCTTCGTTAACCTGAACGCTTTGCCCCGGCTGCAAGCGCTCATTACCCCGGGTAATTACCATTTCCCCAGGCCATAATTCACCGCTGACACCAACATAGTAATGATCACCGACTCCGGTGGTTACCGGAATGCGGCGAACCGTCTGGTCTGAATTAACCACATAAACCGATACCCCGTCGCCACGCAATACCAGCGCATCCCGCGGCACCGCTACCACTTGTTCTCGGGCAGCAATCGGCACGGCCACCCGCAATGTTTCTCCGGAAGCAAACTGATCGGCTTCGACATCCAGGCGCAGCTCAAATACATGGGTAGCCTCATTGCCCAGTGATACTACAGTACGCACCGGCCAGTTACCCTGGCTGTGAGCTGAATCCACCTGAATATACTGACCGGGCTCAACAAACGGTAGAAATGACAACGGTGGCCGGGCAATCACTTCGAGGTTGTTCGGATCCTTAAGGCGGATCACCACAGTACCTTCACTGACCCGTTCACCTATCTGCACCATACGCTCTACCACCACGCCGTCAAAAGGTGCTTTCAACTGAGTCCGTTCAAGATCATCACGTGCCTGATCCAGGCGGCTTTGTGCGACTTTCAACTCACTGTCGGCCACTCTCTGATCGGAACGCGTCTGCTCCAGCAAGGTGGCTGATGTCAGCTGACGCTGGGACAACTCCTGTTGCCGCTGATACTCAGATTCCAGGTAGGCCAGACGTGCTTCTGTACGAATTACCTCAGCCTCCAGCTCGGCAACCCGCAAGGCCAGCGGACGATCATCGATACGTGCAATGACATCGCCTTCCTGAACAACACTGCCTACATCCAGAACTTCCAGAATACGGCCCTGCTGCTCAGCTGATAACTGTGCATCCGAACGGCTGACTACCGTCCCGGCCACCCAGGTGACCGGCGCCAGAGAGGTTTCCACTACTTCGGCAACTTCTACCAGTGCCGGTGGCATACCACCGCCCTGCCGGCCGCCTGGCTGGGCAATCGCATCACCTAAAATTACGCAGCAGCACAACAGCACAGCTTTATTTAAGGAAACACGCATCAGATACCCTCCAGCCGCGGCTTGCCATCAACATTTAATCGACTCGATTGTTGCATTTTAACTTTCATATCATGTCGCTGTTCACGATAACGCAGCAGACTTGGGAGCAAAACCAGCGTAAACAAGGTACTGATCAGCATTCCACCGACGATAACAGCCGCCATACCGCGATACAGCTCACTGCCGGAGCCGGGAATAAGCAGCAATGGCAGCATGCCGAATACACTGGTCATGGTACTCATCAGAATTGGGCGCAGGCGCAGGCGCACCGCTGAAGCCACAGCTTCACGCCTGGTCATACCCTCACGTTCGCCTTCCCGTGCCCGGTAAACCAGCAGAATGGCATTATTCACCACCAAACCCAGTAGTATCACAAAACCTATCATGGTCAGCAGGTCCATCGCCTGGCCAACTATCAAATCCAATAGCCTCAGGAACAGCACCCCGCCAACGGTGGCCATAGGGATGGTGGTAATGACCAGCAGACTATCCACAAAAGATCGGAACATGGCGCTGATCAGCAGGTACAGAATCACAATAGCCAGTGCAAAACTGCCTGCCATAGTGCTCAACGATTCGTTCAACGCTTCTGCCGTTCCCGTGTAACCTATACGGCCGTCTTCAGGCAGCAACGACTGAATCTGTGGAGCAACATCGGTTTCAATAATCTCCAGTGCCTGCTCCAATGGCATCCCGCTGGGCGGTGTTACCTGCAGGGTAAGCGTGCGCCGCCTGTCTATGCGGCGAATCTGTGACGGGCCGGCAGTTCGCTGCAGAGTAGCCAGGTCACCAACCGTTTGAATTGATCCATCAGGTACCGCCAGCGGCATGGCAGCCAGTTCTTCAGGTGTAGTCCATTCCTGCGCACGCAGAACAATGTCAAGACGCATATCTCCGTCAAAATAATCGCCTAGAAATGCTCCATCACCAAGGGCTCTGACAGCTGTGGCCATCCGCGCACGACTCCAGCCAACCTCGGCAATCCGACGATCATCAGGCACCAGTCTCAGTTCCGGTTCAGCCAGTTCCAGTCCCGGTTGCGGGCGCACCACAGCGCCCGGCAGAGCCGCTTGTACTGCACCAAAGCCGATCCGTCCAGCAGTCAACAGGCTTTCATAATCAGCGGCCTGCAGGTCAATATCTATGCGCCGGCCGCCACGGCCACCAAAAATCGGCCGCCGGTTGGCACCACCGAAAGTATCCGGAAAACCACGCATCACCTCGGTATTGAGCAACTGCAACACCTTATCAACATCCTTCGGCTGCTCTGCCCGAACCCCGATAAAAGAGCCACTGCCGAAATAGCCGATAAAGAAATTCGCCAGGTGCGGATCAGCTGATTCATCCAGGTACGGTTCCAGCCGCTGATTAAGAACATTCACCAATTCCTGTTCAGCGGTGTCAAAACCAAGCCCCGGCGGGGTTACCATAAATCCAAATACAAAGTTGCGCTTGCCTTCAGGCAGATAATCCGCCGGCGGCTTTAATATCAATACCAGGGCAATCGGCACCACTGTCAGACCAATTATCCATGCCCGCCTCAGCTGTGGCGTATCAGTGATCCGCATCACAAAGTCAGTACAGGCACGCCACCAGGAGCGATGATTGTCATGTACTTCAGTATTGCCGAGAATTCTGGATGCAGCTGCCGGCAATACCGTTACAGCTACCACCAGTGAGCACACTATGGCTGCTGATATCACTATTGCCAGGTCGGAAAACAGCTGCCCTGCTTCATCTTTGAGAAATATCACCGGCATGAAAATGGCCACAGTGGTAGCGGTAGATGCCAGCAGCGCACCCCATACCTGGGTGGTTCCACGATAAGCTGATTCCTGACCGCTGCGGCCCTGCTCGCGTTGCCGGAATATGTTTTCCAGCACCACAATGGCCGCATCAAGCACCATGCCGGTAGCGAAAGCCAGCCCGGCCATGGAAATGATGTTCAACGTTCTGGCGGTACCGTCCAATATCAGAAAAGCCGACATCAGGCACAGAGGAATGGCCAGTGCTACCACCATGGTGGCTGCGAACTTCCGCAGAAACCACCACAACACGCCGATTGCCAGCAAAATACCAATCAGCATATTATTGCGTACCATCACAATCGATTGATTGATATAAACGGTTGCGTCATATACCTGGGTAATGGTTAATCCGGCCTGTTTCAGCTCATTTTTCTCAAGCTCGGCAACCGTGGTTTGAACCTGCTCCATGATATCCAGAACATTGGCGCCCGACTGCGCCACAATGTTCATGGCAATCGACGGTCCACCATTCTGGCTGATGATAAAACGCCGGTCCTGCAGAGTGCGCTCCACCGTAGCGATATCACTCAACCGAACAGGCCGGCCGCCATCCCAGCGCAACACCAGGTTGCCCAGATCGGCCACATCCAGTTTGCCGGCAAAGCGCACTGTATATTGCCGTCTGCCCACCTCGTTGAATCCTGCGGAAACATCCTGATTATTACCGACTTCCCCGGAAACGCCGGTAACATCAATACCCAGCGCAGCGGCTTTGTAAGGATCAAAAGTTATCCGTACTTCATAATTACGCCCACCGAATGCGCTAACCGTTGATACTCCGTCAATCCGCTCAAACCGTGGCCGGATGGTTTCATCGATATAGTCCTGGTAGGTAATGATTTCGCGAGGATTATCCTCAGCCGGCTTGATTGCAAACCAGGCAATTGCATCACCCCGGTCATCCGATCCAACCCGGATTCTCGGCTCAGTTACATCAACCGGATAGTTGGGCACCTGATTCAGGCGGTTTATGACCTCCACCAATGCCTGCTGCATATCGGTTTCCAGGTCAAATTCCATGTTGACATTGCCCTGGCCCTGACCGGCAGATGAAGTCATCCGGCGCATCCCGGGCAATCCACGCAACTGATCTTCCTGGGGCTCGATAATCTCTGATTCCACTTCCTGTGGGGCTGCAGCCCGCCAGCCTGTCGAAATGGTAATCTGAGGCCGCTGCACTTCCGGTGCCAGCTGTATGGGCAAACGCAACAGGCTGAGTATCCCAAAGATACCCAGCAATATACATCCGACCGCCACAGCAACCGGATTGCCTAAAGATAGTTTTGTCAGAGTCACTTTTCTGCCTGTAGTTATTATCGGCCTGCAGCCGTTATCCGCTTATTATCGCATTTAGTACTCACAGAACCGGTTTTAAAGCACATTACACACAGTGAAAACGGCAAACCGCTTAGCTGATAAGATAATTTTCCATTCCGGTGTATATACGATAATACTGATTGAACCGATTCACGCAGCCTAAGTGTGCCGACTGCGCACACGGAATTCTTGAATAATTTTGATCAAAATCGCTGCTCATGTCAGACTTAGACATAGAATTTCTAAACTTTTTCGATGTATGTACGATTATGTGATTGTTGGCGCCGGTTCAGCCGGCTGTGTGCTGGCCAACCGGCTTACCGCCAACCCCAATACCAAAGTCTTACTGCTGGAAGCCGGCGGGCGCGACTGGAATCCGTTTATCCATATGCCGGCCGGTCTGTCTCGACTGGTCAATCACAAAGCGATTAACTGGAATTATCAGACCGCACCGCAGAGTCAGCTGAACAATCGCTGTCTGTACTGGCCACGCGGCAAAGTACTGGGCGGCTCATCCAGCATCAATGCAATGTGTTATATCCGCGGCCAGGCCCAGGATTATGACCGCTGGCAGGAACTCGGCAACCCCGGCTGGGGCTACCGGGACGTTCTGCCATACTTTCTCAAGTCCGAAGACAACGGCCGTGGAGCAGATAACTATCACGCTGTCGGCGGACCTTTATCGGTATCCGATCTGCGGCATACCAATAAACTCAGTCATGCTTTTATCAAGGCAGGCAGACAACTGGGTTTTCCTGAAAATCCGGACTTCAATGCTGCGCGCCAGGAAGGCTTCGGCTTTTATCAGGTTACTCAGCGGGAAGGTCGCCGCTGTTCTGCTGCGACCGGTTTCCTGGATCCGGTCAAGGGTCGTGATAACCTGACAGTACTGTTGCGCGCTCAGGCGCTTGCGCTGCTGTGGGATGGTCAGCGAATCCGCGGTATCCGTTACCACCATAATGGCCGGGATGTGGAAGTCGAGGCCGGCGAAGTGCTGTTATCTGGAGGCGCCATCAACAGCCCGCAATTACTGATGCTGTCTGGTATCGGACCCGGTCAGCATCTGCACGAACATGCCATTGATGTACATCTCGACCTGCCCGGCGTAGGTGCCAACCTGCAGGATCACCTGGATATCTGCATTTTGCAAAAATCCAGCAAACCCGTTACCTATGATCAACCCAATGAAATTGCCATAGGCCTCAACTACTGGCTGACACATGCCGGTGTTGGCAGCTCAAATGTTGCCGAAGCCGGGGCCTTTATCGCCAGTGAGCTGGCTACCGATGGCCGCCCGGATATTCAACTGCACTTTGTCCCGGCACAGCTGGATGACCATGGACGCAACCGGCTGCCTGGTTACGGCTACACTATCCATGCCTGTTACCTGCGCCCCCACAGCCGCGGCGAAATCCGGCTGCAGTCGACCGACCCGCGCCAGCCCCCGCACATTGACCCGCGCTATCTCGATGACCAGCAGGATATCGACGCGATGCTGGCTGCCGCCCGCATTGCCCGCGAGGTTATGGCAACACCGGCATTCAGTGATTTTCGCGGGCCTGAATTACTGCCGGGGAACGAATGCCGCAATGATGAACAGCTGCTGGAGTTTATCCGGCGTAAAGCCGAAACCATTTATCATCCGGTAGGCACCTGCAAAATGGGCAGTGACGATATGGCGGTGGTTGACCACCAGCTTAAAGTCCATGGCCTGGAAGGCGTCCGCGTGGTGGATGCCTCCATCATGCCGGAGCTGGTCAGCGGTAACACCAATGCTCCCACCATCATGTTTGCAGAAAAAGTAGCTGATCACCTGATCAATAATTCCGCTATACATCATGCAGATGCTGCCTAAAATTGTTGCTGTTCTGGGTATAACGGCAAGTATTGCCAGTGCCCAGACGGATGATTCCGCCGGTACTTCGCCAACACGGTTCGGCTGGATCGAGCCGGTGTTGATTCTGAATGATGAAGTCCGACTGAAAGCCAAACTGGACAGCGGCGCCAAAACATCATCGCTGGATGCCACCGATATCGAGTACTTCGACTGGAACGGGAAGCGCTGGGTCCGCTTTACCATTAACGACCCGATTACCGACACCCCGATTACCCTGGAGCGTCCACGGGTAAGGGATGTCATCATCAAGCGGCATGACAACAACCGGGACCAGCGCCGGCCGGTGGTTTTGATGGAAATTTGCCTGGGCAGTTATGCTCGTGAAGTCGAAGTCAATCTGATTGATCGCAGTAATTTTCTGTACCGGCTGCTGCTGGGCCGCAGTGCTCTGGAAAGCATCGCTGTGATTGATCCCTCCGCTACATTGCTGAGTACACCCAGCTGTACTGATATAACCACCCCCACTGCAGCCGTGGAGTAACAAGATGACCTTTCCCCGATTACCGCACTGGCTGGTTCTGGTATTGATCTTATTAATTACCGGCTTATCGGCTACTTTATACAAAGTCACCGAGCTGGGCTTTCCGATTGCTCCTGATGAACAGAGCGAAGCCTGGACCGTACAGGCCCGGGTGCAGGTTCGCGCAACCGGCGGTCCGGTTAAAGTTAACCTGCGGCTACCGGGCCGTACGCCCGGTTTCAACCGGCTGAATGAAACCTTTGTATCTCGTGATTTTGGATTGACACTGGAAAATCACCGCCGCGGCCGTGAGGCCGAATGGGCCAGACGGAGAGCCCGGGGCACGCATAACCTGTACCATCGGGCCACCTGGTTTCGTTCACCAGGTGAGGCCAGCCTGCCGGTCAGCCCACAGTACCCGCCGGTACCTGATCTGCCGGAACCGTTTGCCACTGCAGCGGCCACATTGGTTGAAGATGTCCGCGAACATTCGGCTGATATCGCCAGTTATACCGCTGAAATGCTCAGACGGCTGAACAGCAGCGACCCCAGCCAGGAAATCCGGTTGTTTTTAACCAGCCCGGAATATGGCAGCGACTGGACAACCACTGCACAATTGCTGCTTGCCGGTGCCCGAATACCCAGTGTGCAGTTGCTGGGAATCCGCTTGAACAGCCTGGAACAACGCGCCCCGCTGGTTCGCTGGCTGGCCATTCATAATGAGCAGAACTGGCTGTTCTTCAACCCTTTGACTGCGGAACAGATTCTGCCCGACGATTTCCTGCTATGGTCGATCGGCGATGGACCATTGGCATGGGTCACCGGCGCTGAACTGACTGACACTCAGATCACCATTCAGCGGAACAGCTTAAGCAGCCTGGAGCTGGCTACCCAGCGAGCTGCCGAGAAAGACTCCCGGCTGGTTGATTTTTCACCCCTGGGGTTGCCGTTGCATGCCCAGAACCTCTACCAGATGCTGCTGATGATACCGCTCGGTGCACTGATGATTGTGCTGCTGCGCAATATTGTCGGCATGCGCAGCTTCGGCACCTTTATGCCGGTGCTGATTGCTCTGGCCTTTCGTGAAACCCGTCTGCTGGCCGGCATCATCCTGTTTCTGGTCGTGGTTGGGGTCGGCCTGCTGCTGCGCTTTTATCTGGAACGGTTACGACTGCTGCTGGTGCCCAGGCTGGCTGCCGTTTTAACCATCGTGGTGATCCTGCTGATTGGCGTCGGTGTAGTCAGTTATCAGTTGAATATTGAAGTCGGCCTGTCGGTGGCGCTGTTCCCGATGGTCATTATCGCCATGGTGATCGAACGCATGTCCATCAGCTGGGAGGAGCGTGGCCCGCGCGACGCCATGATCGAAGGCGCGGGGAGCCTGGTGATGGCCATTCTGGCCTTCCTGGTCATGGAACAAATGTTCCTGCGGCACCTGATGCTGGTATTCCCGGAACTGCTGCTGGTGGTGCTGGGCCTGACCATTGCCATCGGCCGTTATACCGGCTACCGGCTGAGTGAGCTGGGACGTTTCCGGCACTTGGCGAAACCACCCGCCGATACGGCTGATTGAGATTATGTCGCTGCTTGCAATTTTCCGGCAACTGAACAGCCATGGCGTGCTCGGGCTGAACGGACGCAACGGCAGATACATCATGCGCTGCAACAACCGCAGACTATACCCATTTGTGGACGACAAGATTCTGTGCAAGCAGCGGCTGAAGGAAGCCGGCATCAATGTCCCCGATCTGCTCGGCACTATCGCCACCCAGCACGATGCCGCGCACCTGCTGGGCAAACTGCACAACCATGGCGAGTTTGTGATCAAGCCGGCCAATGGCTCCGGCGGCGATGGCATACTGGTGATTACCTCGCGCAGAAACCAGCGCTGGATAACCGCCAGCGGCAAACAGATTGACCTGCCCACTCTGGAACATTATGTCAGCAACATTCTGACCGGAATGTACAGCCTGGCAGGGCATCCAGACCGGGCAATGATTGAGGCGTTGGTACACTTTGATCCGGTATTCGGTGACCTCACCTCACAGGGCGTTCCTGATATCCGGGTTATCGTTTACCACGGCTACCCTGTGATGGCCATGACCCGACTGCCAACCCGCCAGTCAGACGGCAAGGCCAACCTTCACCAGGGTGCTATTGGCGCAGGTATCGATATCGGCAGCGGCCACACAGTGAATGCTGTGATCCAGAATTACAACGTACATGAGCACCCCGATACCGGAGCCGGCCTCACCGGCTTTCAGGTACCCAACTGGGAGATGCTGTTGAATCTGTCCGCCAAATGCTATGACGCCGTTCCACTGGGCTACCTGGGTGTGGATATCGTGCTGGATCGCGAGCTGGGTCCGCTTGTGCTGGAGTTGAATGCACGCCCAGGGCTGAATATTCAAATTGCCAACGGCGCAGGTTTAAAACCCCGCCTGAATGCGATTGATCGATTGATCAAAACAACGCCTTCAGATTCCACGCCCGCCGATGCAAACCAACGGGTTACCGAAGCATGCAGACTGAATGCGCATGACTGGAAATTATGATAGCCCCTGCCCCAATTTCATTCGCTCACGGATATCAGTAACCCTATAGCGGCTGACGGGCACGGTCTGATCATCATTTAGAATCAGCTGATAGCGGCTGCCTTCCATACTTTTTAACTCTTTGACGTATGCCATATTGACACCGACTGAGCGGTGAACCCGCATAAAATCATCGGGCACTTCCTGCATCAGATCACCAAGCCGTTTAGCATGCAAATGCACTTTTCCGCTCGTATCAATCAGCTCCGTGTAATTACTTGCAGCTCGCAGCACGACGACCTTTTCTGAGACAACGTAATACTCTCTTCCGGCATTTTTCAATGCAAATCGGTAAGCATCGCTGATCGCCTCAGACTGGTTAGCCGGCAATATACTGCCTGCATAGGTCGCATACCAGCTGCCGGCAAGAAAAATCATGGTGGCAATATAAAAATATATATCCAGAAACATGCCGTACGAAATAAATTGTGAAACAAGAGACGCCACCCAGAACAGCGGCAATATCAATCTGAAGCTAATGCCCTGTTTAAGCGAGTAAATCATAAATACCAGCGCAGGTGCGGCGCTGAGAATCATAAAATCATGGACGATTTGTCGGTCACCGCTGATATCACTCAACTGGCTTACAACAAAACCCACAGCACAAATAAGCAAAATCAGCCTTACCCACCATAGTCTGCGTAAATCGGCAGTTAGAAACACCAGACTCGCACCTGCACCAATGGCTGACACCCACATTACAGTACCGCGGAATAAATGCAGGTTATACGGATAATTGACTACGGCCCGGGATATTTCAGCCAGTAAATTAACCACCACAAAAAATGCGAACACAGATAACACCCCGTGCACTCTACTGCCGGCACTGCGGGCGATCCGGGCATTCTGAAACATCAACAACACCAGTCCCCCTAAGAGTATGATTGGTGTTACGTAATATCGCAGTGGCCTTCTATCATCGCTGCGATAAGGGCCAATCGCCAGCATATGGATTATTCTGGGCGCGACATAATTCAGGTGCTCGGTGGAAATCAACAAGCGTATCTGATGGATACCAGGGCTTAACCTGTTTGAAGGCAAAAAGGTGATACTGTCAATTGGGCCCGGCGAGCCTGATTTGCCATCACGCTCAACAATGCCTTTTTCGCCCACCAACTCCTCATCCCAGTATATTTCAGCAGAAAAAGGCCCGGAAAGCAGAATGCCGATGGGTATATCCGGCAGGGTATCATTCAGTATCTGAACTTCGGCAGCCAGTTCTGTCAACTCCCCGGTACCGGAAACATCCGTTACCCGGGCATCCAGCCAAGCACCTTCGAGCGGACGGATTTTGACTTCATCCGCCAACCAGTAGACATCCTCCAGAACCGCAAGTGATCGAGCTAATACCAGCCCCAGCGCCAACAGAACTGTCGTAATGATGAGCAGTGCTCTGATAGACAGCAAGGCTTGACCGGCGGCCTTTGAGCTATTCATGTAATTCCCGAGCCACTCAGCATTTTTTCATTGTAATCAGGCATCTGGGTGCATTCAAATGTCACCCCTACCAGGCGTGAACAACCTGCCTGACCAATATCAAGGAGATAAAAGTGTTTAGAAAAATCGGTTTAATCATGGGTAGTGTGCTGCTTATGGCAGGCATTTACTATGCTGCTATCCAGTATTGGCTGTGGAAGTGGGAAAGCCCTCATGAACCATTGCCTGCCGATACATTTCAATATGCTGATAACCGGCCTTTGACGGATGAACATGACCAGCTGGCGAGTCACTTTTTTGAAACCATGAAAAGCACGGCCTTGGATTTACAGACCGTATCAATCAGTGGTGCTGTCTCAATTCATGGCCGGCCGACTTGGGCCGGTACCATCGGCCTGGCCAGCATAGCGCCTTTGCGGCCGGCAACGACCAAAAATCAGTATCGTATCGGGAGTGTTTCCAAACCATTGACGTCGGTAACCCTGATGCGGATGGCGGAACAGGGAAGCATAGATCTGGATGCGGATATTTCACGGTATCTACCGGATCTCCCGGGACAGACTATCCCAATAACACCGCGCCAGCTGGCCAGTCACATGGCAGGCATACGCCACTACACTTTTGACCTGAGCCAGTTTCCACCTACCGATTTTTACAGTAACAAGCATTATGATGACGTCGACGACGCCGTCGAGCATTTCCTTTATGATGAATTGCTGTTCGATCCCGGCCAGGGGTTCAGCTACTCAACACATGGCTACACGCTGTTAAGTGCAGTGATGCAGGCAGCAGCCGGTAAACCGTTTCTGCAACTGGTTAACGACCTGGTATTGGCACCGTTGGCCATGACTTCCACCATTCCTGAAGATAGAACCCGGCAGTTACCACAGCTGGTTGAATTTTATACCTCCGGCAATGGACTGTACGGCCATACACCTGTCGTTGATCTTTCCAATAAATGGGCGGGTGGCGGATTTATCGCCACACCAATTGATCTGGTCAAACTGGGTGAAGCAGTTCTGGGCGACCACCTGCTGTCATCAGACAGCAAAGCAGCCATGTTCAAAGTGCAGCCGATGTCTGATGGTTCTGATAATTCACAGTTTTATACGCTGGGCTGGCGACGCCATGAAACCGTTAATATTTTTGATGAAGACAGACCTGTTGAAGTAATCCACCATGGCGGTGCATCAACCGGCGCCGCTGCTTTCCTGCTGCTGGTTCCCAGCCATCATGTCAGCATAGCGTTCGCCTCAAACGGACGCAGTGATGACACCCGTATCGAGCTGCAAAGACTGGCTTATAAAATAGCCCGGCAATGTATTGAGTATCTGGAAACCACCTGAACTGGATTACAAGGCTATTCAGTCAAATGAGAATGTGTGCAGGTTTTTGATGATGTGTACCTATCAGTTGGGTACACATCAAGCTTTTTTGAATTGACAGGCAAGTTACTGTTGCAGATCAACCCTCACCCGCCTGGGTCACTACTAATCAGCTGCAGGCCCAGACGCGCCTGATCACGATAACCCACATTCAGACTGTTAACAGAACGGGCGATGTAATCCTCAAGGCTACGGCTTTTAGCACGCTCCAGGTTTTCCGGCGATAGACCAAGGCTTTCTCCATCTTGAAGCGCTGCCTGATTGGCATTGAAGCGTTGTCTTGCTCCGGCACTGGTTAATTTGACCAAATCCTGTGACGGCCCCTGCTCCAGTGCAATTTCAAAAAGCGGCTTAAGACGCTCTGCCCGAGCCAGCACTGCAAGATCCAGCTGCCTTTGTTCCTGCGTTCCACAATTTCGCAATAACCAGGTTTCAGCCAATTGATTGACAGACATCTGCAGAAACCGGTTTTGATCCTGTGCTGCCAGTGGAGCAGCGAGGATTGATGATAAAAGCAGGATCACTGTTATTTTGATTTTCATTTCATCCTCCTTTAATTAGCCGGAAAGGCGCCATCTGCCCATATTCGAGTGTTAATCGCCGGGCAGTTATTGTTATCGGCGCCATGACTGCAAGTGCGTGTCGGTTCACCGGCACGGGCATTGTAAACACCGTTCAGTGCCGAGTTTCCGTCAAGGTGAGCCCTGAACAATTGACCTTCAGTGATAAATTCACGTGTACTGCTGCTGCTCTCCATGATATTGGTATTATCAAAAGTCGCCTGACCATCAACGTGCTCCAGATCAAAATTGTGACCGAACTCATGCACCAGTAATTCATCATTGGCTGTGCTGCCCATGGCGACAAAATCACTGCCGAAAGCACATGCCTGTCCACGGCTGCTGCCGCCATCCACAGTATCGACCCAATACACATTAATACGATTACTGCGACGGCCTATATCATTCTGTATATCGGCACGCATGGAACAATCGAAATCAAAATAATCGGAAGCATCCGGATCACCGGTAGCATCGACAATTTCAAACTGGGAAAAACGCACACCCATCCGTTCGCTCTGCCAGATGGAGGACGTAGTTACGCAATGATCGATAGCCAGATTCCGTTGTGCATTGAAAGGTCCCTTAACAATCCATACGGTTACCGGTACTGAAATTTCTGCCGGAAAGTTGATATCGGCAATATCATCATCCGCATTGGTCCAGTTCACGTTTTCCACAAGTTTAACCGCCCGCCGGTTGGTAAACGCCGCTACTTCCTCATTGGAAGCTCCCCCAGTAGTAAAATTACCGACATTCAACGATTGTACGGTCCCCAACCGACGCTCATCATTAACCGCCGCACCACCTTTGGTGCCATCTATCAAAGCCCCCCATGCCTGAGTGTCTGATGGACGGTTAAAGGCTCTGACTTTATCAGCACATCCTGTCATCGCCAGCAATGCAATCAGCAAAGCTGCAATTGTGAATAGCTTCCCGCTTTTTCTGAGCACTCCATTGCTTTGTATTTTTTTCATTGTTGTCACCTATTCCTTTTTCAGTAACGCTCATACCAATAGGCGACAAACCCGGCAAAAAGCCAACAATTTGCCTTGTTACACCGATAATTATTCTCACTCATGTTTGCTGTGTGAATTCATCGACTCGGGGGTTCAGCGACAACACCCTAACAGGTGAAAATTGACAGCCGGCAACACCTGCATTGAGAAAATCTATATATCTGATAAGAAGTATCAATTTCATCAATCAGCTCCCCGAAGCTATTATCTATACAGCTCGCCACAGTGCCCTTGCTGGAATCTGTTCAAACATGCCACTTGCGAGTAACAACCCATGCAGTTCATCGAGTATGTATATGCGTACCTTCACGAAACCAGAGGATGCAACCACCATGTTTAAAAAGACAATATTTTTCTATGCCGTCATATCGATAGCATCGCTATCGGTATTTTCCGGTCAGGTATTGGCTCAGGGCGAACCAAAATCGAACCGCTTTTGGTGGCCGGAGCAGCTGGACTTAAGACCACTGCGTGATCATGCTGCAGAATCCAACCCATACGGCGAAAACTTCGACTACGCAGAAGCCTTTGCCAGCCTTGACCTGGATGAGGTTAAACAGGACATCAGCGACATCATGACCACATCTCAGGACTGGTGGCCGGCTGACTATGGACACTACGGGCCTTTCTTCATTCGTATGGCCTGGCACAGTGCAGGGACTTACCGCGTAGCTGACGGGCGTGGCGGTGCAGGTGGCGGACAACAGCGTTTTGAACCACTCAACAGCTGGCCGGACAACGGCAACCTGGATAAAGCCAGACGCCTGCTGTGGCCGGTCAAACAGAAATACGGGCGTAAGCTTTCCTGGGCAGACCTGATGGTTTTGACCGGTAATGTTGCGATGGAATCCATGGGCTTTAAAACCTTTGGTTTTGCCGGTGGGCGTGAAGATGACTGGGAACCTGACATGGTTTACTGGGGCCCTGAAACCGAATTTCTTGCAGATGAACGCTATCACGGCGACAGAAAACTGGAAAAACCTCTGGCCGCAGTTCAAATGGGGCTGATTTACGTAAACCCGGAAGGACCCAACGGTAACCCCGATCCACTGCTGGCAGCCAAGGACATTCGTGAAACATTCGGGCGTATGGCGATGAATGATGAAGAAACCGTGGCATTGATTGCCGGCGGTCACACCTTCGGTAAAGCCCATGGTGCCGGTAAGCCGGCGGATTGTGTTGGACCGGAACCGGCAGCTGCCGATATCGAACAGCAGGGTTTCGGCTGGAAAAATAAATGCGGTTCCGGCAAAGGCGTCGATACCATTACCAGCGGCCTGGAAGGTGCCTGGACCTCAAGCCCTGCGGCATGGACCACACAATTCCTGACCAATCTGTTCGCGTTTGAATGGGAACAAACCAAAAGCCCGGCAGGTGCCACTCAATGGATTCCCAAGGACGGCGCAGCTGCCAACCTGGTTCCGGATGCACATGATGCCTCCAAACGGCATGCACCCATCATGCTGACAACCGACCTTTCATTGAAATTCGACCCCAGCTACCGGGAAATCTCCAAACGCTTCATGGAAAATCCGGAAGAGTTTGAGCTGGCATTCGCCAAAGCCTGGTTTAAACTGACGCACCGCGATATGGGTCCTCGCGCTCGTTACATCGGCGCCAATGTTCCTGACGAAGCACTGCTGTGGCAGGACCCTGTGCCTGTAGCTGATTACGCGCAGATCAGTCCAGCCGATATTGCAGCACTCAAATCTGACATTCTGGACGCCGGCTTGACCACCGCGGAACTGGTCCGCACTGCCTGGGCTTCAGCTGCCTCATTCCGTGGTACCGACATGCGCGGCGGAGCCAATGGTGCCCGTGTGCGCCTGGCACCACAGAATGACTGGGCTGTTAATAATCCACAGGAATTGGATAAAGTATTGAATCGTCTGGAAGACATTCAGAATAATTTCAATAGTTCACAATCCGGCAACAAGCGGGTATCGCTGGCGGATGTAATTGTACTGGGTGGTGCAGCTGCCATTGAACAGGCTGCGGACCGCGCTGGATTCGATGTGAATGTACCCTTCACCCCGGGCCGTACCGATGCAACTCAAGCACAAACCGATGTTGAATCGTTTGCTGTACTGGAACCAAGTGCCGACGGATTCCGCAACTACTTCGGCGAAGGCAATCGCCGGTCTCCTGCTGAAATGCTCGTGGATAGAGCCGACTTGCTGACCCTGACCGTACCGGAAATGACGGCATTGGTCGGTGGCCTGCGTGCACTTAATGCTAATGCGATGCAATCCCAGCATGGTGTTTTCAGCGACCGTCCCGGTACGTTAAGCAATGACTTCTTCGTTAACCTGCTGGATATGTCCACTCAATGGACTAAATCGTCAGACACAGAAGGTGTTTATGAAGGACGCGACCGTCAATCCGGAGAAATCAGATGGACTGCTACACCGGTTGACCTGGTATTCGGGTCAAACTCTGAATTGCGCTCAGTTGCTGAAGCTTATGCTGCTAACGACGCCAGCGAAATGTTCGTCAACGACTTTATAGCTGCCTGGACCAAAGTGATGAACCTGGACCGCTTTTAATCAATAAGACATCACGCTTTAAACAAGGCTGCTTTTGTTGCAGCCTTAGAGAACTCTGGAAATGGCGCATCATAAAAATGATGCGCCATTTCCGTTTTTGCGACATCGTTTTCAACTATCACTGATTCATGCTGGCCATGTATTCTTTTAAAGATTCCAATAGGTATCCCGCCGGTTCATACCGACATATCTTATATAGCCATTCGACAGTTCATTTACGGTGATTTGCTATTGTGCGTCCAAGTGATATAAATTGACGCCCACAATACGTAATCCCGGATTACAATCCAACGTCAACCAACCCCTTAACACGGATCCGTTTATGCATACCAAATTGAACAGAGTCAACCTGGTATTCTTCGTTTTAACTATTGCCAGTATGGTGTTTTCGAGCCAGTCCATAGCCATGGAGGCGTGGGTGAAAATTTACGATCCACCGGCTCAATTACAACAGAATCTACCAGCTGAAGCCATCGATTATGGCAGCTTTATCTGGGCACCTGCAGCTGTAGCTTCCGATTTAATTCAGGCTCAACATATTGACCGCATTGAGAATCCATTCGCACTGACTGTCGGTAGTCTTAAGATCGATCCGCGCGCAGGATTCCCTGAAACAGAATCGGGCTGGAATCAATCGCCGGCACACGCTGAGGCTGATTTTCGCCTGGTCCAGTTTAATGGTCCAATCAAAGGCGAGTGGCTCGATGAACTGCGCACTGCGGGCCTTGAGCCAGTGCAATACCTGCACCCCTTCAGCTACATCGTCTGGGCTGAAGCCAACAA
Source organism: Wenzhouxiangellaceae bacterium (assembly GCA_028289455.1). Lineage (GTDB taxonomy): Bacteria > Pseudomonadota > Gammaproteobacteria > Xanthomonadales > Wenzhouxiangellaceae > JAJFKX01. Next base: position 42,819 of record JANQPN010000079.1, on the reverse strand, counting down.
ACTGAGCACCGCAGACTCACTGACCAATGTTCGCTGGGCCGGAGAGTTCGTTCCCGCCTTCCGGGTACCATTGCAAAGCCGCGAAAGCACCGATAGCCACGTTTATGCCATGGCAATGATATATGCCCCCGCACAAACAGCAATCATCAGCAACCTGCGCCAGAACGGCGTAACCGTTATTACCAATCGGTCGCTGAACAGGCATTTCAACATTGTTCAACTGGAAACATCTCCGGACAGCTACCTGGCTCTGGCACAACTGCCCGGCGTTTTCACACTGCAACAGATCGGCCAGGACGCCGGACCACGTGGTGAAATGTCCAACCAGTCAGTGGTTGGTGGATATGACGATACCAATACGATCTTTACGGGTTATCTAAGCTGGCTGAATCCAACCGGCCTGGATGGATCAGGTGTAGTGGTTGGCATCGTTGATGGCGGCGTCCGTGGCACACATCAGGACCTGACAGACAACATGGTCAGTTGCCTCGGTGTTAACGGCAGTTGTACCAGCGCCAATGATAATCACGGCACTCACGTAGCCGGTGCGGTGGGAGGAACCGGCATCAGCGGCGTGACCGACAGTAACGGCTTTTTGCGCGGTCAGGGTGTTGCTCCGGCTGCTTCGTTGATAGAACAGCGTTACCCGCCATTCCTTGGCGGTGGACCCGGTGGAATGGCAGTCAATGGAATGCTGGATATTTACCAGGATTCAGCCGTATCCGGCGCTGTTTTGACGAATAACTCCTGGGGTCCAACCGGCACTCCACAAGGCTATGACATCCCTACCATGGAAATCGATTTCATCACCCGTGATGCCGACCCCGACACAGCAGGATCACAACCGGTGCTGCCGGTATGGTCAATTATGAATGGTAACGGTGATCGCAACGTCGGCATTTGTGCACCTTCATCTCTGGGCTCGCCGGATGAAGCCAAAAACCTGTTCGCAGTCGGTTCGACTGTTCTCCAGGTTGGCGGTGGCAATCAGAGCAGTGATATTTTCAGTGTTTCAGCCAATTCAGCACATGGGCAAGCCTGTGACGGGCGCCAGGTACCGCACATCGTTGCTCCGGGCTGCAGCACCGACAGCACCACGGCAAACAGCGATTCCTCCTATAGTGCGACCTTCTGCGGTACATCAATGGCTTCGCCGATTGTTTCCGGCAGTGTGTCACTGTTTAGCGAACAGTACCGGAATGAATTCGGTATCGACCCAAGTCCGGCCCTGATCAAAGCACGCTTCACTGCTGTGACAATGGACCTGATCGGCAATACCGACGCCGACGGCAACACCCTGGGACACCGCCCAGACAGGAAGCAGGGCTGGGGCCGGCTGAATCTGGATGCAGTGATCAATCCACCACAGTCGGTTATATTTATCGACCAGACTGAAATATTCAGCAATACTGGAGATGACTGGCAGGAAACATACACAGCCGCTGATCCGGATGAGCCTATACGCATCATGCTGGCCTGGAGTGATGCACCGGGGCCCGGCACTGGTGGCCTGACACCTGCATGGGTCAATGATCTCGATTTGATCTTAACCATTGATGATCAAACCTATTTCGGCAATAACATCAGCACAGCTGATGGCTTTTCGCAGGCCGGTGGCAGCGCAGATACCATGAACAATCTTGAAGGCATCATGCTGAGTGCCGCACAACACCAGGGTGGCAGCATCAACCTTCAGGTATTGGCTTCCAATGTGACCGCCGATGCGATTGACCCCTGGATTCCTGCAGGGCCAAGACAGGACTTTGCAATTGTCTGCTATAACTGCGCGCCCGGCATTGAAGTATTCAAGAGCGGTTTTGAAAGCCAGTAGTAAACAGTCAAAAATCATATTGATGATCTGATTTTGATTAATCAATAGCATCGCATTTCATAGATTAGCCAAGGATTCGAATCCTTGGCTTTTTTATGCACTGATCATTAATGCACGCCATTAATCTTTGAGAGATCATACAGGGCGGACCGTACTCATCCCTTACTACAAGCTCGATATCCTATCTATCTCTAGGAGAGTGCAGCTCACCGATTGAACACGCCTTTCCATTACAGACAAGTGCTAGCCTTAAAACCCTAATCAACAATAATAAGGTCGAGTTATGTGGTCACGGATAATAGTAATAATAGCCAGCCTGGTTGCCTTTAATACAAACGTCACGGGAAGTGAAGACAAGCAAAAATCCACGCAGGATTTGGCTATGTTTATTGGTAAATGGAATTTTGTGGATGAAGCAACAGAGCTGGCTGGAATTGATTATCGGGAAACAGGTATTACCGAGTGCCGGTTTGCCCTGCAGAATGCCTATGTACAATGCTCTGCAACCGGCACCTCAAAAGATAAAACGCGAAGCTACTTCGACTTTCTGAACTATAACCCTAATACAGATCAATACGAGTGGGTTGGTGTATTTTCCAACCATCCTGGAAAAGTTTTTATGACCATTACCATTGCACCGGATGGAAAAAGCCTGGAAATGTATGGTGCCCCGATGAAACAAAAAGCTGGGTTTGTTTCTAAAACCTGGTCTCAAATTAAATTCATCAGCGATGATAAATTTGTCTGGGAAACACGAGTAAACAGATCGAATGAGCCGTTAGATCACTGGCCGCTGAAATTTATCGGCACGTATACGAGGATTGAATAATGTGGCCGCGAATACTACTCATAACTGTCGGCCTGTATGCTTACTACATAGAGGGATTGGCAACAGAAAACGTCCAGAAATCCACCGAGGATCTGGCCATGTTTATCGGCAAATGGCGCTTCACGGATGAGGCCACTGAACTGGCGGGCTTTGACTACACAGAAACCGGCATTACCGATTGCCGGCTTGTTCTCCAGAGTTCCTATTTACAATGCTCCACTACCGGGACATCAAAAGACAAAACGCGAAGTTATTTTAACTTCCTAAACTACAACTCGATTTCTGATCAGTATGAATGGGTTGGAATGTTCTCAAACCATCCCGAAAAATTTTTCATGACTATCTCTATTGCGCCTGATGGAAAGAATTTCGAAATGTTTGGTTCACCCATCAAACAAAAGGGTGGTATTACTTCTAAGAACTGGTCGCAAATTAAATTTATCAGTAGTGATAAGTTTATCTGGGAAACCAGAGTCAACAAATCCAATGAGCCACCAGACCACTGGCCGCTAAAGTTTATCGGCACTTATACGAGAGTTGAATAATCTTTACTTTGGGTTTCCCAAAGCTGCAGTTTCAGGCTGAAACCCGCCGATAGTGCAACCGGCGGTTGATATACGTGATCAGGCGTTTTTCGCTTTTTTCGACAGTAACACCTGACATAATGCCGGCAGCAATAATATCGCGGCGATCATATTCAACAGGAAGAAGAACGCCAGCAGCAGACCCATATCGGCCTGGAATTTCAGTGGTGAGAACAGCCATGTGCCAACGCCAACCGCCAGGGTAACCGCAGTAAACAGTACTGCCCTGCCGGTCAAACGCAGGGTCCGATAATACGCCACATCCAGAGGACAGCCCTCCTTCAGCAGGCTCTGCAGCCGGCTGTAAATATAGATGCCGTAATCAACACCGATCCCCACACCCAATGCCACCACCGGTAGTGTATTGACCTTCAAGCCAATGCCAAGCAGCGCCATTACGGTATACGCCAGATAAGACACCAGGGCCAACGGCAGTACTATTGCCAGGGTCGCGGCAATCGAGCGGAATGTAATCAGGCACAGCACCACAATAGCGCTGTATACCCACAACAGAATCGGCGTCTGTGCGGCAGAAATCACTTCATTCACGGCAGCCATCACACCAACATTACCGGTAGCCAGGCGTATCCGAAGACAGGATTCGTCTGCTTCTGCGCAGACATTGGCCTGCAGATCAGCGGGACTGTCAGCCTCGGCTGCAGTACTGGTGTCATCATCCTGGGAAACCAGTTGTACACTTTCCGGTAAAAGATTGTATTGTTCACGCAGATTTTTGACTTCTGCCACCACCCGTTTGATGGTTTCTGCCTTGTGGTCTTCGGTGAACACCAGAATCGGCATGGCGCTGCAGTCTGCATTCAACAGTCCGGTGTTGGTTTCGATGCCGCTGATGGCCTGACGCATGATGAATTGGTCACGCGACAGGGTCCGCCAGTTGGGGTTACCTTCATTCCAGCCGGCATTAACTATTTTCGCCACCATCGATAAGGTCAGCACCTTTTGCACACCCTCGACATTGCGTATCTGCCAGGCCACTTCATCGATACGCCGCATCACTTCATAGTCTTCAGTGCAGGATTCGGATGCAGTCTCGGTGATAATGCCGATAACATCCACACCCAAAGCAAAGCGCTCACTGATCAGCCGGGCATCCTGGTTATAGCGGGAGTTTTCGCGCAACTCCGGCACCCCGGATTCGGAGTCGCCAATCTGAACGTCGTGACTCTTCCAGAAGCTGAATGCAAACAGCACTGCGGCAACTGCCAGCGCAACTCTGGCCGGCCCGGGTTTGGCCATGGTCGCCGCCCAGCCCCAGATTGGTGCTGATGTTCCGGCGCGGTCATAGGCGGCCTGCCGGTAACCCTCATCATTACCCATTTTCACATAGGAAAGCAGTACCGGCAGCAGTATCAGATTGGTCAGAATAATTACGGCAACACCTACACTGGCGGTGATTGCCAACTCCTGGATGATGCGGATATCGATCAGCAGAATCGTCAAAAAGCCGATGGTGTCGCTTAACAATGCGATGGCACCGGGCGCCAGCAGACGGGCAAAAGCCCCTTTGGCTGCGCCCAGGCTGGTATTGATCGGCAACGATTCAACCGCCAGGCTCTCCTCAATGCATTCTGTCGGAGACTTGCCGGTGAAATATTTTTCCACTATCCAGCCACTGACCATTTGCACCCCGTGGCTGACCCCGATGGCAAATATCAGAAATGGCGTCAGGATATTCATTGGATCGATCCCGAAACCCATGGTCTGCAGCCCACCCAGACACCAGATAACCGCAACGATGGCGCACAGCATCGGCGCCAGCACCAGCTTGATGGAACGGGCATAAATCCATAACAGGATCAGGGTGATGACAATTGCAAAAGCAAAAAACATGATGACGGACCTGGCGCCGTCGGCAATATCACCAACAATTTTGGCAAATCCGATAATATGCATCGAATGGGCTTCATTCTGGAAATCCGAACGGATGGTTTCCAGTTCAGCTGCAACCTGCTGATAATCGATTTTTTCACCAGTCAACGGGTCTTCTTCCAGCAGATTCGCCCAAACCATGGCGCCGCTGAAATCACTGGTTACCAGGCGGCCGATTTCGCCTGATTTGACGATATTCGCCCTGACTCTTTCAAACACCTCCGGGTCGGGACGAAAATCAGATGGAATGACATTACCACCGGAGAAGCCACCTTCGACCACTTCAACAAAGCGCACATTGGGGGTAAATATTGAGCGGACAGTGGCACGGTCAACACCTGGAATGTAAGTCACCCGATCTGTCAAATCTTCAAGTGATTGGAAATACTCGGCATCGAACATGTCGCCATCTTCGGCCATCAACGCGACCAACAGACGATTCGCACCGCCGAATTCCTGATGGAACAGGAATGTCTGCATGTATTCATGTTCCAGTGGAATCTGTTTCATGAAGCCGGCATCTACGCGTAGCTTGCTGGCCTGGTACAGCATCGCTGCCGTACCCAGAAGGAACAGAATCAAGATTATCGGCCTGGCGCCAAACACCAGCCGCTGACCAAATTGAATGAATCCGTTAGTGGAATTGCCGGGTGCGTTCATTCGGGTGACTCGCAGATAAAATTAAAGTAAGCGTTGAATATTAAGGCTGTGTGCCGGCAGAACCGGCATTTCCGCCATGCGGCATGGATATCGTCCGCACGCCTGATTCGCCAATCATGATCAGCCGTTCACCGCGGATGAGCAAACCGTTAAAATCATCACCGGTATCCATCGGGATCAGCTCAAACTGACCGTTATTGCGCATCCGCAACAAGGTGCCGTTGGCGCCGACCAGCCACAGATAACCGGATTCATCGTAGGCTGCATCAAACAGGCTGGAACTGACGCCGCTATCCAGCGATTCCCAGCCCGTGACAATATCGCACGAGCGCAATACGTTACCACGCAGGCCAAAAGTCAGCAGACAGTTGGAATTATTCCGCTGCGGTAATACTCCAAACAGCGAGCCGTCATAGGGCAACCGGAATATCTGCCAGCTGGCACCATTATCATCTGAATAATAACCATGCCCTGCCTCAGCAGCGATCACCAGTTGCTGAGCGTCCAGCCGCCACAGACTGTTGAGGTGATATTCAACATCCAGATCTTCGAAATCAGCTATTGCGTCCTGATCGAGAAAGCCACTGTCATCCAGATCACCTTCTTGATCTGTGGTTTCACCTTCATCACTGCCGGGATCATCCAGTAACACCAGATCGATCATGAACTCCTGGGTCCATTGCTGCCCATTGTTTTCCGCCAGCAACATAATGCCGTAAGCACCGATAGCCATCCCGTCGCCGTTCTCATCGAAGGCAATGTCCATCAGTGGATCGCCACCGGGATCTTCGAACTGCACGGACCAGGTTTCCCCGTTATCATCACTGGCGATAATGGTGGTGTCATGTCCTGCCGCCCAAACCCGGTTGCCTTGAGCTGTTGCGGAAATCAATGTTGTCCGGGTAGGCACATTCAGAATCTGCCGCCAGTTGTCGCCACTGTCATCAGACACCAGCACATGGCCGCGCTCACCTACTACCAGCAAGCGACCATCTGCCGCTTCGGTAATATCCAGTAATAACGATTGATCTGCCAGTCTGGCAGGAATGACTTCACTGCCTTCAGCCAGCGATGAGACTTCCTGAGGCTCCTCCTGGGCTATGGCAACAGAGGATAGTGCTAATACACCAAACAATACTGCTCTCCATAGGAGAGCAGTACGACGAGTTAATGCTTGCTTCAGCAGCGCTGTTCCAGCCACGCCAGTAATCAGCGGCGGCCGCGTTTACGCAATGCCTGAGGCGTGTAGTTGGCAGGAGACAAATCCTGGTCGAAGGTATTGACCGTATCGTCATTGTCCAAACCAACCGCCAGGTAACGACCTGACTGCAGATCATAATGTACTTCGATAGTGGTCCAGAATGTGGGAACTTCGTAGTAATTAATGGAATGCGCTTCTGATAAACGCCAGATATCACCGCGGCTGTCATAATGATCGGCAATCAGTGGCTGATAACTGTCTTCATCCATAAAGAAACTGCGCCGTGCATTAATATGACGTTCGCCATCCTTGAGTACTGCTTCAACGTGGTAAACACGATGCAGCTCATAACGCATCAATGCAGGGTCCATATGACCTTCCATCAGCATGTCATCCGGGTCAAGATCACCTGAGTGAACTTTATAGGAGTTATACGGCACGTACATTTCCTTTTTGCCTTCCAGAGTCCAGTTGTGCCGGTCAGTGGCGCCGTTGAACATATCGGTCATGTCAGTGGTACGCAGATTATCCGAGGCAGTGCCCGGATTGTCATAGGCAATATTCGGTGCACGGCGAACGCGGCGCTGGCCCGGGTTGTATACCCATGCCTGACGCGGCTGTTCGATCTGATTCAGTGTTTCATGGACCAGCAGAATGCTGCCAGCCAAACGGGCAGGTGATTCCACTTCCTGGAAGAAATACAGTAGGATGTTGTCGATGCTTTCTACTGTTTCGCCTTCCTTGTAGTAAAGACCCAGAAATTCTTCACGCAGTTTGACCAAATTAAACGAGCCGCCTGCAGTTACTGCCGCCTGGGTGTTGTAACGTACGCCGCCAATGCCTTTAAATTTCAGCTTGTGATTCCAGATCAGTTCCTTGGGATCTTCAGGAAATGGAAACGGGAAACCCACGCCGGCATTAGCCACACCTTCACCATCGTTGATCAATGTCGCAGTTGCTCCATTTTCTTTGGTTGCATCATACACACGCTGCGGAAATGCTGCTGTCCGCCTGCTGGGATATACATTCATGTAATAGGTGTCAGGATAACGGGTCAGCATTGCTATCTGGCCCGGCGACAGATTATCGGCATACTGTTCATAATTTCCGGCATTGATGGTGAACAGTATTTCATCGTCCGGAAATGGATCAGGATGATGATCGCCTTTGGTGTAGCCGGCCGGTGGCGTACTGATGCCGCCATCCCAGGCAGGAATAGTGCCATCAGCATTTCCGGCACGCTCAGAACCCATCGGCGTCAAATCTGTGTCCAGTCGATTGACCTGATCAGGCTTGGGGCCGGCCATGGCTGTAGCTGCCATCAAGCAACCGGCAACCAGCAGAGAATATTGATAACGCATAGGATTTGTTCCTCCGAAAAACATGTAAGTGGCCAACCGGCTCTAAAACGCGTAACTGATCGACAGCGTTACAAAATCGCGATCATGTAACGTGTTGAACTCCTTGGCACCAAAATTAATGGTATATGCCAAACTACCCGTCCAACTGGCCAGGTATGAGGCATTCACACCTAGCGTTATGGCCTTGCGGCCCTCGATAAAGTTCCCGCCGGGACCCGGGGTTGTGCCATTCACATCATGGTTGAAGGAAATCCTGGGTGTCAGCGTAATCGCCCCGATCGCATTGTTATAGGTTGCCGCCAGCACTGTCCGGTAACCCCAACTGAAGGAATCCGGGAAACCTTCCACCTGAGTGATCGGGTTACGTAAATTACCGGTGGTTTCATCAAAACCGCCACCGGTATTGGTATTGGGACCATTCAGACGCAGTACATCCGGATTGGGCAAATCCCATACTTTGGTGCCGCCTACTTCAGCCAGCAGTACCAGCTGATCAGCCTGCAGGAAATTATCCGGGCCCAATATCTGTGTGAGCGTAAATTGTGCCTGGGTCACTTCCCGGCGAATGAATCCACTGATTTCCTCACCCGGTGCAAACTCGCCCAACTGGCTGACAAACCGGTCCACTGGTTCGGCAATGACAGTGTTTAATGGTGTCAGGCCGGCAAACAGTACTTCCACATCATCAATCTGGTATGGCTGGTTATCACGGTATGTGATTTCACCGGCCAGCGACACTGTTCCACCCAGAGTGGTGTTGAAGCTGACACCGAATAAATCGATACCTTCCGGATACTCAACAAAGAAGGTGCCACTGGACAGATTACTGTTGGTTACTGCAGTACCGCTGATCAACGGCAGACGGCTGTTGTAATGCAGATAATAGAAACCGAATTCAGTATCGTTCAAAGATTCTGCATACCAGCGTAAGGCTGCACCAAATTGAGCATCGCCATCACCAGGCGCTCGGTCGGCAACTCGCGGGAAGGCGCCGAAAGGCAGGCTGCCGTCCGGCAGCCGGTCATCGCTCAACAGACCAAAGCCCAGCATCGCGAATTCACCACCTGGCGTGGCAAAATCATTGTCGCTGAAATAGGTACCGGCCGGATCAGGATCGATCTGCTCAAACTCCAGTAGGTAAACACCTTCAAACGACAGCGTGTCGGTAATCGGGAGGCTGGTCCAGATCATCTCAATCGGCAGAAAAGCGTTACGCAATTCTGCACCGGCGGTGCGCAGCGCAGCCACGTTTACCGGATTGATGACATTCAGACCACCCTGAATAAAAGTACTTTCACCCCAGCTGACCACCTGGCGGCCTACACGCAGGGTGCCGACACCGGTACCGATATCGAAATCACCATATAAATAGGCGTCCAGCAGCTGCAGATCGGTACCGACAAACCGTTTGGCAGTATCCGACAGCTCAGAGCGGTTTTCATTTTCAAAGTCATAGTAGTAAGTGGCTCTGAAAAATCCGCCGAACTGGCCGTTGGTCACATCCAGTTCACTGGTTACGCGTACCTGGTTGGTGTACAAATCCCATTGATCATAATTCTGGTTGCCGTCATCACCATTCACCGAGAACTGGCCGAATGGTAAATCGATCAGTTCCTGGGTAGTCAAAGCACTCGGATTTTCCAGTAGATTGGCGAAACCGACCAGGTCTTCATCACGTTCCTGAACGCGGATACCGATACCATAGGTAATCGTGGTATCAAGCCTTGCAGTCCACTCATCACTCAGATCAAACTCCAGCGCTGCAGCGCTACCGGCTAAGCCCAGTCCACCCAGGATAAGGGCGCCGGAAATTGCCGTACTCAGACAGCTGCGGCGGAAACGGCGGGTTGTTTTGATGTTTTTGTTGATTGCTTTCATCTTCAACTCCCTCAATCCTGAATTACGTCAGGGTTAGCGATCATCACGCTGACACCGCCGCTGGCCAGCAGACTGGCCATTTCACCCTGCATTTCTGCAGTGGTGGCAGGTGAAGCTGTCGGATCAAGTAATGATCCGTGCGAGGCCGGCGGCAGGAAGGTGACATTCGCCCTCACCCCCATAGGGTCAACGACACTGCTGCTGATTGATGGCACACCCAGTGCAGGAATCAGCGGGAAACCACCTGATAGTGGAGCGCCGGGAACAGTATTGGGAATGACCTGATCATTAATGACTGTCTGCACCAGGATGGAATTGGTTGCACCGGTCAGGCCCGCCCAGTTGATTGGGTCACCAGCATCGACCACCGTTTGTGCAGCACCAAGAAACGCGAAGAAATCTGGTGATCCGGGTTCAATACCCGCTGCCGCCTGCAGACCTGCTGCAATGGCCGGACCAAAACTGGCCGATCCTGCCAGCAGATTGGCAATACCACCACCCGGTACTGATAACAGACCGGTATTGACTGTAGGCTCTACCGCCAGGAATGGAATGCCGGCTATGGAACCCAGCGACTGGCCGATGAAGCCAATACTGGCGCCATCAAGATCGGTATTATCCGGATCGCCATCGAAGTTGATGCCTTCAATACTCAACGCCAGTACCGACAGGTCGGCCTGTGACTGACGCAGATTGTCACGTGAAGCCAGCAGGTTACTCAGATTAACGAAATGCGTACCTGATGAGTCAATTACACCATCCGGTCCTGGGGCACCGGTGGTATTGCTGACCACGTCCAGATCAAAGGTTCGCTCGTTGGCCAGAGGCCCAAATGGCGTATTTTCAATGTACAGTGGTGAAGCGGTATCGGTAATACCATGCAGGGTTTGATCAATCGCTATCACAGCGAAGCCAATTGAAGCCATGGTGTCGGCTATCGCCAGCATATCGCTGCGGTTACGGGTAATGCCATGCATGTATATTGCCACCGGCCAACCGGTTGCCGGCCGGGTCATGCCGCTGGTGGCATTCGGTACCGTCATCAGCACCGGTACTGTCTGGTCACCGGTCGCTACGGGTAATGGATTGGCTACCGTGAGGTTGGTGGAAGTCGGGTCAAGACCCAGGGCATCAAATGGCGGAACATAGGCACCGGGCGCAGCACGCCAGAAGTCTGTCAGCGGTGCAATCGGATTGGCCGCTGATGGAATGCCATGGTAGTAAGGCATGGTAATCGTGCCGACAAAAATATCAGCAATACCAGGTGATGCACCTGGTGGGAGCACATCTGCCGTAGTGAGTAGAGTAGGTCCTACGGTGACCGGCGCAGGTGCCGCGACCGAACGCAATACACTCAGCACCGGCGTTATCGACTGTGTTGTAAACGCCCAGCTGACCACAATTTCTTCAGAAGGTATGCCGGCAAACGCCGCTGCGGCTGCTTCATAGGTATTAATGATTTGGCGCAGAGGTTCCAGCGCCTGTGCACTTGGAGTTGGCAATACCGGATCGGTAGTGTTGCCGTTGGCGTCTACCAACGGTGATGTACGCTTGGCAACAAAGTAGGCCTGGGAAGGTGTGGAATCATTGCCTGCCGTATCCTGCACATCATCGGTGATGACAGCCATATAACTGGTCAACTGATCCAGCGGCTGCAGCGGTACGATGGCCAATGTCTGACCGGTTGTATCTGCTGATGACAGCGTAGCCACATACTCAACACCGGGCGTCAATTCACGAACCACGCCAGATACCGCAGCTGTACCGGGAACCAGTGTCACCTCAAAAACCCTGACGCTGCTTCCTGAAATGACGGTAGCTGCATTGATCCGGGAAGAAAAACTGGTGGTCCAGGGCGACACCGTACTGAATCCGTCCAATGCATTAAGCGCTACAGTTGGATCACCAAAATCGGTTGGGTCAGCAACTGGAATATTGACAGTTATATCGGTTGTCCCCAGAAGCAGTAAGTTATTGGGGAACGGAATAATGGCGTTGGCTGGATCAAAATTGGCGGTGATAATGGCAGTCACAACCTGCCCATTATCCGTAGTAGCAGGTGGGGTGGGGACAGCAAAGTCGACACTGCCGCTATCCGAGCAGGCAGTCAAAAACGATACCATCGCCACCGTCAGTAAACAGAAAACTCTATTCATTTTTCTCCCCGAAGGCAGCCGGTTAACAATTTGGTAACTTATATTAGGTAGTTGCCTGACCGTATTGCAAGCAAATTGGCCATGAATATTAAGAATTTAGCAAAATAACCAAAACTACATCAACATGGTTGATACAGTTTGGCCATACTGTAGCGTATCTATGCCTGACAGCAGGCAAAATCTGCTGTTTTTATAACCTGGGAGATACCCGGTTTATGCCTCAGTTTGTCGCCCTGCGCGCTTGCGCTCATGTTCCAGCAGCAGTTTTTTGCGCACCCGGATAGCTGACGGCGTTACTTCAACCAGCTCATCATCGTCGATAAACTCCAGCGCCTGTTCCAGTGTGAAACGGATAGCCGGTGTCAGCAGCAGACTGTCATCTTTACCGGCTGCCCGGATATTAGTCAGCTGTTTGGCTTTCAACGGATTGACAGTCAAATCGTTGCTGCGGCTGTGGATGCCGACCACCTGCCCTTCATAAACATCCTCGGCATGCTCGACCAGCAAACGGCCACGCTCCTGCAGGCTGAACAGCGCATAAGCCAAGGCCTTACCAGTGCCTTTGGAAATCAGAACCCCGTTCTTGCGCTGTGCGATATCACCCGCCTTAAATGGGCCCCAGTGATCAAACACATGATGAAGTATCCCGGTGCCTGATGTCAGCGTGCGGAATTCGTTCTGGAATCCAATCAAACCACGGGCGGGTATGACATAATCCAGACGCACCCGGCCCTTCCCGTCAGGACGCATATCGCGTAGTTCTCCCCGGCGCTCGCCCAGCTTTTCCATCACTGCCCCCTGGTAGCTGTCCTCCATATCCACTACCAGCAGTTCATATGGCTCGTGTTTGACTCCATCAATTTCACGCACCACGACTTCCGGACGGGACACGGCCATCTCATAACCTTCACGGCGCATGGTTTCCAGCAACACCGACAGATGCAGCTCACCGCGCCCGGACACCCGGAATTTTTCCGGATCTTCGGTAGCATCAACCCGCAGTGCGACATTATGGCTGGTTTCCCGATCCAGCCGCTCCTGAATCTGCCGGCTGGTCAGGTATTTGCCATCCCTGCCGGCAAACGGAGAATCATTGACTCTGAACAGCATGGAAATGGTCGGCTCATCCACACTTAATACCGGAAGTGCTTCAACCTGATCCCGGGCACACAGAGTATCGGAGATACCAATACCGTCGACACCGGTTACCGCAATGATGTCGCCAGCCTGAGCCTGTTCGACTTCAACCCGCTGCAGCCCATGAAAGCCCAGCACCTGCAACACCCGGGCGTTGCGGGTCTGCTGATGACGATCGATAACGGTAATCGGCATATTGGTTTTTACCTGACCGCGCTGCACCCTGCCCACACCAATAACACCGACATAACTGGAATAATCCAATGAACTGATACGCATCTGAAATGCGCCATCGATGTCCACCTGTGGCGGTTGCACCGCCTGGGTGATGACTTCAAACAGCGGCTGCATATCGCCGCTGCGTACATCACTGTCCAGGCTGGCATACCCCTGCAGGGCCGAACAGTAAACCACCGGAAAGTCCAGCTGTTCATCGGTGGCACCCAGGTTATCAAACAAATCAAAGGTTTGATCCAGCACCCAGTCAGGGCGCGCACCGTCCCTGTCTATCTTGTTGATCACTACAATCGGCTTGAATCCCAGCGCAAAGGCTTTTTGGGTAACAAACCGTGTTTGCGGCATCGGCCCATCCACTGCATCAACCAGCAGCAATACCGAGTCCACCATTGACAGCACCCGTTCCACCTCGCCGCCGAAATCAGCATGCCCGGGGGTATCGACGATATTGATACGATAGTCACCCCAGGTAATCGCCGTGTTTTTGGATAGAATGGTGATTCCGCGTTCGCGTTCCAGGTCTCCGGAATCCATCACCCGCTCCGGCATATTCTGGCGTTGATCCAACGTGCCGGACTGGCGCAGCAGTTGATCCACCAGCGTGGTTTTGCCATGATCAACGTGTGCAATGATCGCAATATTGCGGAGCATTTCAGACATAATTTTAGGGTTCCTGACGATTACCGGCCCCTGTTGAGTTCGGGCCAAGCGAAGCAACCGGCTATTTTAACTGAATAAACCAGACAAGATGCATTTTTTAAAAGAAATTTTCCGCCCTGCTGCCGTAGCGACCGGGCTAAAGGTAGCGTTGGTGGTCGGCATTATCCTCAACCTGATCAATCAGGGCGATGTTCTTCTCAGCGGCTCACTGATGGAGGTGAACTGGCTCAAGTTCGGATTAACCTTTCTGGTTCCCTTTGGTGTTTCGGTATATTCCGCCTGGCAGGCCAACAAACGTTTCAAGCTGTTGCTAAGCAGCCACACACCAGCAGATTCTGCTACGCTAACTGAATAATACGAACGAACTGCACTTGGGGTTTTAATCATGGATCGAGCCACGAATTTACTCACTTTACTGGGCGCCTTATTCGCCATCGGTGTCATTATGTCCATCGGTGCGCCGGCCCAGTTGAGCTGGTGGCAGGGCGCCAGTGGTGCCATGGCATGGGCGTTATGCCCCTACGCAGTGATGTGGTTACTCAACAACGTCATTGTTGAAGAACAGCGCCAGCGAGATGTGGTGCTGTTGCTGACCTGTATAGTCATGGTTGCCCTGGAAGCCTGGAATTTGAGTAATGCACTGCTGGGCAGCGATTATGGGAGCCCTGCCAGCGTGCTGCAGCAACTGCCGTTGATACAGTTGATTATTGCTGTTGTGGGTGGGGCGATTGCTTATGTGATTCCTGTTGCTGCCGGTACAACCAAGCAAAAATAAACCCATCAGCTACTGCTGCTACTTACCCGCCTGGCGCCAGGCTGCAGTGATTGTGCGTTCCAGTTGTTCAACAAATCTGGCATGATTCCCCAGAAGACCGGTCTGTAGCTTTTCTCTCCAACTGCTGCGCTGCAGACGCAATTCCTGTACTTGCACCGCAGCCTGTTTTGCCCGGCTCAGATAACCAGCCTGACTATCGGTTACCCAACCTCCGGCATCAACCGCCTGCATAATCGATGCCCCCATCCGGTTGCAGAATTTTTCTCCAGGCAATGTCAGAGTAGGTACACCCATCCACAAGGCATGAAAGGCTGTAGTTCCACCGTTATATGCCAGTGTATCCAGCACCACATCAACATTATTGTATTCCGCCATCATGTCAGCGAATGGTGATGGCTGGCGCAATTCAAACCGGTTGCTGCTGATACCTGCATCGATCAGGCGGCGGGCAAACCGCTCGCGCAAACCGGCATCAGCAAACGACCCGTTCTTGAGCATCAGCCGACTGTTCGGAACAGCCTGTAAAACCTTCACCCATAGATCAAAAGTAGCCGGCGTTATTTTCTGAAATGCACCAAAGTTACCGAATGTCACCGGCTTTTCAGCCAATGGTCCGGAATTGCTCAGCCCTCCATCCAGCCTGGGCTGGCAAAATACACAACTGGGCAGATATAACAGTTGCTCGGTATACAGTCCGGCCAATTCCGGAGGACAGACGATTTTATCAGCCAGCAGATAATCACAGGCCGGATGCCCGGTGCTGTAGGGATAACCCAGCCAACACATCTGCACGGCTGCCGGCCGGTAACCAAACACACTCAGTCGTGAGCCTTTGGTATGTCCCGCCAGATCAATCAGCACATCCAGCTGATGCGAATGCAACAGTTCAGCCAGTTCCTGATCACCCAATGCCCGTACATCATGCCAATGCACCGTCAGCTGCCGGCAGCGCCTGGTGGTGTCATCGACTTTATCGGTGGCTGAAAAAACAAATACATCAAATTGCTGGTGGTTGTGATTCGCCAGCACCGGCTCAAAGAACTGGGCAACTGGATGGTCTCCAGTGAGATCAGGCGACAGATATCCTATTCTCTTTGGCTGCTGTCTGGATAAATCAGCCGCTTGTGTGCTCTTTTCAAGGTGCCAGCCCGCAGTAACCCTGCTATGCCGTTGGCTGATGGTCTGAGCATCCAGTGTTTCATCATATAACGAGGCAAACAGCCAGTTGCGTCCGCCATATGCACCTTCGGGGTCGTGGGCATACAGCTCGCCGAAACTTTGCACAGCCTGCCGCACATTGCCTTGCAGCATCTGCAGCTTGCCAGCATGTGCCAGCATAATATCGTCATCGGGCTGTATGGTCAGCGCCTTCTGACAATACAGCTCCGCCTCGCCTACATGATGAACTTCTGCCAGCCGCAACGACAAAAAACTCAATAAGGCGAACTCATCAGGACTGCGCTCAACAGCCTCACGCAATGCGTTAATGGATACCTCATGCTGCCTGGCTTCCCATTCTCTGTTGGCAATTTCTATCAATGGCTGAGTAGCCTTTTGATCCAGCGCAGCCCAGCGTTGGCAGGCCTGAATCATAAGCTGATACAGCTGACTATCTAAATGGGATTGGGCAGCCAGTGTCTGTGCCAAAAGCCGCCATACCGGCAATTGTTGCGGCGCCAGCTTAACCGCCTGTTGCAGGTCGCTGATTACACTGTCGGCCGGGCCTGTTTCCAGGCTGGTTTCGGCACGTCCGAACCAGGCACGCCATAAACCCCGGTCGTGCTCAATCGCCCGCTGATAATGCTTATGCGCCCTGGCAGCACCCTGCAAATGCTGTACAACAATACCCAGTGCACAATGAGCCAGTGCAAATTCAGGCTTAAGCAAAAGCGCCTGCTGATAAGCGGCCATGGCGCCCGGCAGACGATTGGCGTGACGTAATGCATTACCCATATTGAAATGCATTTCAGCGCTGGCATCCGGCACAGCACAGGCTCTCTGTTGCAGTTCCAGCGATTCCCCCAGCTCTCCGCGGCGGCGCAGAATCTGCCCCAGGTTGCTCAGCGCTCCGGCATGCTCATGTTCAGCAATTATTGCCCGATAGGCCACTACCGCCCTGTCAAGTTCACCATCAGCGTGCAGCCGTAATGCCTGCTGGAACTGTTGTTCGCTGGAGGACAATCAGATACTGTCCGGAGGCAGGCGCAGAACCCGTCGGATTTCGTCGCTTTTAAGCCCCAGCAACAGCGGCCGGATTACACCCGGTAGAACCGCCACGTCATAGAGCTCTTCGAGAATTCCGTCGAACCAAAGATTATGGACATTATCGCCGGTTTCCAGATCAAACACAGCAATGCCGCAACGTGGCTTGATGGCGCGTTTTTCCAATGCAGCATCCAGCGCCAGACCACTGAACGATTTGTTTCTAGGTTTGGACAGTCCAACCACCGCGTATTTACCGATAAAACTCAACCCACGTGCATACCCGGGGCAAAAACCAACCGCTTCAAACCGGCCGCTGTCGGTATCGAGATAACCAAAATCTCCTGTTCCGGAATTCAACAGCCATAGCCTGCCTTGATAAAAACGTGGTGAGTGCGGCATCGATAAACCATCGCAAATAATCTCATCGGCTTTTACATCAATAACTATTCCACCATCCTGACGATGATCACGCCAGCCTTCTGCGCCATCAGAACGGCTGACGGCGGAAACATAGGCCGGTTCACCGCCAATCATCGCCAAACCATTCAGATGACAGCGATCCTCCGCCGCCAGCCTGGAAATAAACGGTGGCTTCCACACCGGATTAAAACTGTATTCAACCGATGGCCGACCGAGACAGCTGAACAGCGAATTCACAAATACCGGCTGGCCATCAGCCTGCACCCCGATATCATGGATATCCAGATCACCAGTGGTCCATGCAAACTGGGGCACATACAAGCGGTCGTAATTCTGATAGTTCTCACCTTTGGACAAAATATTCTCAAATCGCCAAAGCTGAAACAGGCTGGCCATATAGAAACCTTTTTTGTCCACCCCCAGGCCCATTACCCGTGCGAAAGTCCGTTCGGCTACTGATACGCCTTGCTGCCCCATGCCAAACATAAACACTTTGCCGGTTTGATAGGTAGTGCACATTAAACTGGCCTGCACCTCCGTCAGCCAGGAGGAAAACTGCCGTGAAAAATGGATTTGAAACGGCAAAGGTTTGTTGGGGTCTTGCGGGGTTGGATTATTCACGGAAGCGATCTACTAAATACTGCAACCCAAGAATTCTAAGCCAGTCGCCGTCAGACGTCATCTATAAAAGCGTTGAACAGTCAATGGACCATCGGTATATACATTTTTACAAGATCGATCGTGTTGCATCATATAAACTGCGCTTATCTCAATCGGGTCAGAATTCAATATGCGTTCACTTATTAGTATTTTGCTTGCCATTATCGGTTTGAACACTGCTTATGCAGAAGTTGCCAAGTCATCTGCTGAAGGCTTCATCATTGAACAAAGTGTCGATGTAACCACTGAACCTGCAGCTGTATTCGCGGTTATGACCGGCAAGGTAGGCGAATGGTGGAATCCGGAGCATACCTATTCCGGCGTCGGTGCCAATCTGCAGATCGATAAGCGCTGTTACTGCGAACGCTGGGACGGCAATCTGGTGCATCATCTGAACACTGCCATCTGGGTGGAGAACAGCAAGGTGGTTTTCGAAGGCGGCCTGGGCCCGCTGAAGGATTTTGGACTGGATGGCACCATGATCTGGTCATTGTTACCCAATGATTCCGACGGTACTACCATCAGCTGGAAATATTATGTCAATGGATTTACCGATACCGACCTGACAGCACTGGCCCCGGTGGTAGACAGTGTTCTGGCGGAACAGCTCAGACGTCTGCAGGAACATCTGAACAACAAATAAGCCTGGCCAATTCCCGGCATACCTCATCTAGCTGCTGCGGCAAACCGTCCCGGTCAACTTCGCCGAGACAATCCACCCTAACCTAGTCATAACCACACACTACGCATTCACACGCTGCCCTTTATCATTCTTACAACTTCCCTGACCAGCCCGGACTGGCAATACTTTAATTTTTGAGCGAGTATTAGGCCATTGGATCGGCCTAATTAAAAACACGGAAATCAGATAGATATGCCTAAACTCCTTTATTGCCTGCTGTTCGCAGCGCTGCTGTCACTGCTCAGCGGCTGTGGAAATGATCCGGAACCACCGGCAGAAGAGCCGCTGCGCGCTATTAAAACCATTGTTGTCTCCGAACGCGCCACCCAGCAGCAACGTACTATCGCTGGCTTGACTGAGGCGGATATTGTTACCGATCTGGCCTTTCAGGTAAGTGGCCGGCTCGCGGAAATCAATGTCAATGTCGGTGATGAAATCAGCCGTGGCGACGTCATAGCCCGACTGGATGATGAGTCTTATCAGCTCAACGTGCGCACCGCTGAAGGGGAACTCAATGATGCTCGAGCCAGGCTACAGGAAGCTGAAAGTGCTTTTGAGCAGCGCTCACCGATGTATGAACGCGGCTTTATCAGCAAATCAGAATTCGATACCACAGTAGCTAATCGGGACAGCGCTCGCAGTGCCGTAGATGTTGCCAACTCCAGGCTGGCGCTGGCACAACGGGATGTCCGCCAGTCCACTCTGATATCACCTTTGAACGGACAGGTATCCGAGAAATACGAAGAGCAGTTCGCCGAGGTTACCCCCGGCCAGCGTATCGTCCAGGTCAGTTCGGATGGCCAGCAGAAGGTTAATGCCGGCATTCCTGAAAACCTCGGTCAGCATCTAAACCTGGGTGACCCGGTCAACATCAGCTTCCCAACCCTGGACAGCCGCAGCGTTAGCGGTGTGATCAGTGAAATTGGCTCCCGGGTTACCAGCAGCAGCACTTTTCCAGTTACAGTTATTCTGGATAACAATGATCCTGATATTAAACCCGGCATGTCGGCCGAAATTACTTTTGCCTACTCCACCCAGGCGACCGGGCAGGCATTCATGCTGCCAATGTCGGCTGTACTTCCAACGGCCGCCAGCAACGCCGGTACGGTATTTGCGTTTAACCCGGAATCAGGACAGGTTGAACAGCGCTCGATCAACATTATTGATGTGGAAGACAACGAGCTGCAGGTAACCGGAGATATCGCCGAAGGTGAAATAGTTGCCATTGCCGGGGTATCTTTTTTGATTGACGGCATGCGGGTGCGATTGCTTGACCCGCAGCAAGCCCAATAAGCCGCCGATGTTTTCGCTGACTCATTGGGCGCTGCGCAACAGCATGCTGGTGCTGTCGTTTGCGCTGATCATCTGTCTGGCCGGCCCCAGCAGTTTCCTGACCCACCCGTCACGGGAAGACCCGGAAATCACCATCCGTACAGCCCAGGTGAATGCATCACTGCAGGGGCTGGCACCCAGCCGGGTGGAGGATTTAATTACCCGCAAGCTGGAAGAAAAAATCCGCGAGATGCCTGAGGTGGAAGATATCCGCTCCGTGTCTCGCTCCGGGCAGGCCACTGTCAGTGTAGAGCTGTATGACAGCTATTACGACCTGGAGCCCATCTGGCAGGACCTGCGCAATAAGATGGAGGACGTAAAGAGCGAACTGCCCAGCAATACCCAGGGGCCATTTGTTAATGACACCTATGGTGATGTGGCCATGGCCACTGTTGCACTGACCAGTGACGGATTCAGCCCCGCGGAAATGCGTGCCACGGCCCGCGAGCTGCGCAATAAGCTCTACAGCGTACCCGGTGTCAGCAAGATCGAACTGTTTGGGGTAGAACCGGAGCGGATTTTTGTTGAAGTCAACAACGCCCGCCTGTCCCAATTAGGTATTTCCGGCACCAGCTTGGTTAATGCGATTCAACAGACCAACATAATTTCTCCCGGCGGGCAAATCGAGGCCGGGTTTAACACATTCAGTGTTGAACCAAGCGGTAATTTTGAAAGCGTGGATGACCTGGGTCAGGTAACCATTGATGTTCCCGACCAGCCCGGACAGGTGGTGTATCTGCGTGATCTGGCCACCATTACCCGCGCCTATGTTGAACCCCCGCAGAAGCCGGCTTACTTCAATGGTCAACGGGCGATCGTGTTAAGCATCCAAATGACCGACCGTTACGATTCCCATCAGTTTGGCGAAGATCTCAGCAGCGCCCTGGATCGCTTACAGTCTGAAATACCGCTCGGATACGTGCTGGAATACATCACCTTCCAACCGGCTGAGATTGCCACAGCCGTGCAGTCGGTTATGAGTAACCTGTATCAAACCATTGTGATCGTATTGCTGGTGGTTATCCTGTTCCTGGGCTGGCGAACAGGGCTAATTGTCGGCTCGATGGTACCGCTCACCATGCTGATGACACTGCTGGTGATGCGTTATGTCGGCATTGAACTGGAGCGCATGTCACTGGCCACGCTGATCATTTCACTGGGCCTGCTGGTGGATAACGGCATTGTTATTTCCGAGGAGATCGGCCGCCGGTTCTCACTGGGCCAGCAACGCCGTGAAGCCGTTATCAAAACCGGTCAGACCCTGGCAATGCCACTGCTGGCATCCAGTCTGACAACCATATTCGCCTTTATGCCGCTGATGCTGGCCGCCAACGAAGCCGGCGAATATACCCGGTCGCTGTCGTTGGTGATTGCCATAGCCCTGCTGTGCTCATGGCTGCTGGCCATGACGATTACCCCGCTGTTGTGTTTCTGGGGGCTGGGTAAAAGCGAACCAGTCGATGAAGACACTGCATATTCGACCAGGTTTTATCAGGCCTATCGCAATTTACTCACCCGCATTTTGAATTTCCGCTGGGCATTTATTGCAATTATTGTGGCCGCATTATGGGTGGCATTGTGGGCTCTGCAGTTTGTCCCCAATACATTTTTTCCGAATTCCGAACGCACCCAGCTGCAGGTATATGTCGACCTGCCCATCGGCACCAATACTTATGGTGTTATTGACAGCGTTGAACAACTCAACAACTGGCTGAATGACCGCGACACGAATCCCGAGGTGACTTCCAGCGTTGCTTACATAGCCCATGGCGGGCCGCGCTTTTATCTGGGTCTGAATCCGATTGACCCCGACTCGCACCGTGCATTTCTGATCGTCAATACGCACACGCCGGATCAGATTGAGCCGATGCTTCAGCGGGTGCGTCAGTTTGCTGCAGCAAACATGCCGGATGCACGCGTCTCGGTAAAACCGATGTCCATGGGTGCCAGTGAAGCCGGCCTGGTCGAATACCGGATTTATGGTGACGATGCGAACGTTATTTACCACGCCGCCGAACGCGTCAAAGCTGCCATGCGTGATATTCAGGGCACCTTGAATATCAAGGACGACTGGGAAAACCGGCTGGTGAAAATTGTGGTTGATGTTGATCAGGCCCGGGCTCAGCGTGTGGGGATTACTTCAGAATCCATTGCCAGCACTCTCAACAGTACATTATCCGGGGTTGCAGTAACCGACTACCGTGAGGGAGACACCATCATTCCCGTGTACTTCCGGGCTGAGGGCGATGAACGCACCAATATCGACCGGTTCAGAACGCTGAATGTTGGACGCGTCAACGGCACACCGATTCCACTGATTCAGGTGGCCAATCTGGACGGTGAAGCGGAATTCTCCATGATTCACCGGCACAATCTTGAACGGGTCATTACCGTTTCCGGCAAACATCAGTCAGCTTCGGCCTCCGCATTGCATGAAATGCTGCTGCCGGCACTGGATCAGCTTGACCTGCCGCCCGGTTATCACCTGGAAGTCGGCGGCGAAATTGAAGCATCTGCTGAAGCACAGGGCTCCCTGTTTGCCAATATGCCCCTCGCGTTTGCACTGATTGTGCTGGTACTCATCGGTCAATTTAACAGCTTTAAGAAACCGCTGGTTATTCTGGGTGTTATCCCACTGACGCTGATCGGCGTCACACTGGGCCTGCTGATTATGCCCGGCACCAATCTAAGCTTCATGGCGATACTCGGTCTGTTGTCACTGGCCGGAATTATTATCAACAACGCCATTGTACTGATCGATCGGATCGATACCGAACGCAGCCAGGGTCTTAAGGTACGCGATGCCATTCTGTCAGCATCAGTGAAGCGGTTGCGGCCCATATTGATGACCACAGTGACTACCATTCTTGGATTGCTGCCGATCATCATATCCAAAGATGTGCTGTTTTATGATCTGGCGGTTGTGCTGTCGGGTGGACTGCTTATCGGCACTGTTCTGACACTGGGTGTAGTACCGGTGCTATACAGTTTTTTCCGCGATAACAAAACATCACAACCATCTGAAGGTTAGCTGATATTCAGCCACCGGCAACAGCTGGTGGCTGAACTATTGCGGTTCGATTTTGATCTCTGTTTTGACCGAGTTGGCAATAAAACACTGTTCATGAGCCTGGTGATGCAGCGCATCAATTTCTGATTGATCAGGCTGATTGTTGCCACTGAACTTTATTTCAGGCCGCAGTATCACCTCCGTCATAGCCAACTTGCCTTGTGCATTTTTGGCCATTACCCCCAGGGCATTATCACGGTAAGAATCCACTACCCGCTTACTGTTGCCGGCAAGATACAAAAACCACAACATATGACAGCTGGACAAAGATGCGACAAAAGCCTCTTCGGGATCCACATTGGCCTCAACCGAATAGGGCAACGGTACAACATGAGGGGATGAGGATGCAGCAACGGTAATACCGCCATCAAACCTCCAGGTATGCGCCCGGCTGTAACGATTATCTGTAAACGCTTCTGTATCAGAACGGCTCCATTCTATGGAGGCAACATATTCAGCCATGTTTGATCCCTTATATTTCAGCGGAATGTGACTTAGTTGCATACTTTACAGACAAACCACCGGCGGATGGCACATTTGTCACCTTTGGACGTAATTGCACAGTATCTGGTCGCATATCCCGCCAGCAATACCTTAACTATGTGTATGTTTATTTTGAGCTGGCGAGGCATACACACAAGGAATAATTATGCGCTCAGGTTTTTTAGTGCTTCTATTGACGGCCGTTTTCTGCACCACAGCCCTGGCTGAGATACGCGACGGCCGGATGTTCGACCCGGGTATTACTTTTACCCAGCCGGCTGAATCAGCACCGGAAGCGCTTGCTGAGCTTAGCGGATTCACCGGAGACTGGGATATTGAGCTGGAGATTTATCAGCCTGATCAGGAACCGCTGCGCTCCAGTGGTATAGCCAAAGTAACCTATATGAATCGCGGCCATGGCTTGATGGAACGAAGCCGTATTGCCGATTTCGACGGTGCCGGCAATACGATGTCAACCATGGCGTTTATCGCGGTTGACGGGAACGGTGTATGGACGTTCAGCGAAGCCAACAGCTGGAATGAATCCATTACCGTATATAGCGGCGAGTTCCAGGATAACCGGCTCACGCTGGATAACAGCATCAGACCAGGCGGCAGCACATCATTGCTGCTGCTTCGCAGAACACTAAGCAAAACCGGTGACAACAGCTACGTCATGTTATCGGAATCCTCATCAGATTTCGGCACCAGCTGGCAAAACAGTTCACGCCGTACCTTTACCAGAAGAGCTGCGGATGAGAGCTTTTTCAGCTTGCGCGATGACACCGGGCTGCCCGCACCTGACCGTGCAGACGAAGCCGCCCAGTTTGACTTCCTGCTGGGCGAATTCCAGGCCACTCACTGGTTACCGCAACCCCAGGGCATACTGCGCTGGAGATCAAATGCAACCGCCACCTTTGTGCTGGATGGACACGCCATTCTGGAATTCGACTGGTATGACAGCAACCCCAACCAGGCAGACACCGCCACCAGTATTCTGAGAATCTACAACCGTTCCATGCGCCGCTGGGAAAGCCTGTACCTGCCCAACCGGAATAATGTGCCGTTGTATTTTGGTGGTGTCCAGGAAGCTGACCGGATAGTACTGCATCCCTTCGATGCGCAAACAGGCAGTAACCAGTTATTCCAATGGATATTTTTTGATGTGCGTGATGATGCCTATCGCTGGAAAGGCCTGCAGAGCTCGGACCGGGGCAACAGCTGGTCACCACACTGGGCTATCGAGTTCCAGCGCAAAGGCACCGCTCACCCTGATCCACTGACTGCTGCACCACAGCAGGTACAGACTACTGCTGCTGATGGCACACAGGTTTTTGGAGATCATTACCGCAGCACCCAAACCGCCGCACCGACAGTTGTGCTGTTTCACCAGGCAGGCAGCGATGCCCGTGGTGAACATTCAAACACTGCCCGGCGGCTGGTGCAGGAAGGCTATGAAGTATTTGCCTGGGATGCCCGCAGCGGTGGTGACAGACTTGGTAATACAAATCGTACAGTTGCAGCACTGGGCGAATCAACTGATGATTATTGCGCTGCTTATCCCGACCTCGAAGCGGCATTGAAATATGCTTTCCTGCAAGGCTCGGGCGGACCGATTTTTGCTGTCGGCAGCAGCTATAGCGCTGCACTGGTAATCCGGTTGGCCGCCCAGCACGGTAACCGGCTGGCTGGCGTAGCCGCCTTTTCACCGGCATCCAGTCGAATGGGCGACTGCGAAGTCGTTGATTGGCTGCCTACCGCTGAAGCAACACCCAAACTGGTATTCCGGCCGGCCAGTGAGATGGAGTTCCCACCGGTGGCCGAACAGGCTGAAATGCTCAATTCGCAAGGCATCGAAGTGTTTGTCGCACCGGATTCCGTGCATGGTGCCTCGATGCTTAACCCCGATCGCAACCAGGGCAACGTTGATGCCACCTGGACCAGGCTGCTGGCATTTTTCGCCGACCCTGCACC
This sequence comes from Wenzhouxiangellaceae bacterium, assembly GCA_028289455.1. Classification (GTDB taxonomy): domain Bacteria; phylum Pseudomonadota; class Gammaproteobacteria; order Xanthomonadales; family Wenzhouxiangellaceae; genus JAJFKX01. Next base: position 16,794 of record JANQPN010000079.1, on the reverse strand, counting down.
AGCAGCCGATTAGATAGAGCCGTACAGCTGTCCGGTTAACCCTGAACCGGACAGCCCTGCGGTACAGGTGGATCCACATCCAGCCGCTCGAAAAGATCAAGAATAGCTGGTGTATTCCAATTATTAGGTGCTAACAGCGTCACGCATTTGTAACTGCCCAGGCGTTCTTCCATTAAGCCTGCCTGCCGCTGCGCATCAGCCAGGTTGTACCAGGTATTCCAGATGTAAGGATGAATTTCGCTGTTCAGTTTGGCACCTTCCACAGCCTGCTCAAATCGACCCTGTTCTTCCAGCCTGTCTACTGCAACGCGAATAGGGAATTCTCCGGGTGGTGCAAACCAGTCCAGCTCACCGAACTGCTGCTTCCGCTGCAGGTACACGCGCCGCGCTGCTGCGCCGCCTTCTGCCAGGATAACTGTCGGGATGCTGCGCATTTCCTCGCCGGTAAGAATTGGATCTACAGCAGGGTCGCGACCGGCTGCATAGTCCTCAAATGACATCGGTGCAGGTACATCTACCGGCAGATACGCCCGTAAATCAGCAGAATCACTCATTTGATGGACTAAGGCGGAAACCGACAGTCGCAGGCCCAGCGATGGATAAGGTCTGGACTCGGCATCACCGAAAAAATTCAGCGGTGCCCCGGCCGGTTCACCGACCAGCGTTACATCGGTGTGCTCGGTAAAAGCATCGACTATGGCCATGCCCGCGCTGAAGGTTTTTCTTCCGGTGATCAAATAAAGCTGCTCCCACGATTTATTTTGCTGACGCCGGATAAAGTCACGAATCATCGGAGCCACTGTGCTGCCGTCTCCCCCAAAGTTGTAGCGGATATCGATAATCAGGTATTTGGGCTTCAGCTGATCGACTTCGTCCAGTGCTTCTCTCATGAAACCGGTCATACCGGAATCATCAGTCTGATTGAACTGAACATAATAGGCATCCCGATCCGGCATGGCGCGTCTGGTATAGAGTGTGCGATGCTGCATATACGGAGAGCGGTTGGTATCAAGTGTTTCAAATGCACTGGAAGGCTGGGCACGGTAGGCCGTTATCCAGTCTTCAGCCTGATCAAACGGTAGTCCATATACCTCTGACGGATAATGCCATTCGAAAACCGGGATGCCCTGAGAATAATAGCCCTCGTCAGTCTGTCGCGGCTGCAACCGGCGAACAACCTGTCTGCCATCAGACAGTCGGAACTCCATGGACAATACACCATCAGCACCGGCATAACCCAGACCTGTCATCAGGTACGCATTATGTACCGCGTACAACCGCTCCATTTTGTCGAACTGGTTATCGGCACCGAACAGGCTTTGCGCCGCGGCAACAACCTGGTCAACCGGCTGACCGGCTATGGTGACAATCTGTGCACCGGCCAGCTCATCCACAGATCGGTGCGCAGCAGTGACAAAGTAGCCATCACTGAATTGATACATCCGCAACGGATACCATTGCGCATATTTCTGATCCAGTAATTCGATCTGGGTATGCCCGTCACCAATCATGGCAATAAGCTGCATCAGCCTGACAACCCGCTCAGGCTCATTCAGCTGCGCCAAATCCTGCTGCAGTCTGGCAGCCTCACGGCGCCACACCAGCTCACCGGTTTTTCCGAATGGTTCAGGATGGATCGACAGCACATCCTGAATAATCGCCCGGATATCCCGCTGCCAGACTTCTGTGGTTTCCGCCCGGGCATCAGGCACCGGCCATACCAATACGACAGCAGTTACCATTGCTATCAAAAACCTTTGATACATAGTTATGTCTCCATGAAAGATTCAGTGGTTACTTCGAAAGAATTTGCTCCACTGCTTTGCCGGTGGAACTTGAAAGGCCGGGATTAGAAAAACAGTCGCAGCGCTGCTATCCCGGCATTTTTAAATCTGTTATTTACCTGTTTTCACTGCTCCTGAATCCGGACCGTTGCCCCGGGTTTCCATCCGCTCAGCAGAGCCAACAAAAATATCACCGCTGCCGGCATTCAACCGGGCCTCCAGAAAACCCACTGATCCACCGAAATAGATGCCACCGGGGCCCTTAACATGCACCTTGAACTGATCAACCAGACCTTGTTGTATGTCCACACTGCCAATGCTGCCGGCCTCAATATCCATCAGTGGGCCGTTAACCGTCCCGATTGAAACCGGTGCGGAGCTTTCAGCTTCAAGCTTCACAGAACCACTGATAGTGCCAAGGCTCATTTCCCCGGTACCCGATGATTTCAACTCCGCCCCATTACCCAGATGCTCCAGCCGCATATCACCCTCGCCCTGTAATCTCGCAACCACAGATTCAGCAAACTCTCCACCAATGAGATTCCCCATGCCTATCAGTTCCAACCGGGCGGCACGGGCACTGTCCAGACGCATCTCACCAAAACCGAAAAGTTCAGCAGTAATCGGACCGTCGACTTGACCTACATCGATATCACCATAACCGTACAAAGCCACATCCAATGGCCCGGATGCATCTTCAATATAGACATCGCCGCAACCATGATTCTCTAGCATGCCGCCACTTGAAGGGCCTATTTCAGCCAATACCAGACCATGCACACTGAGATCGATACTGTAGGGCACACGAGCAATAATTTCGGGCAGGTCCTGCAACGGTATATCGCCGTATCGCGGTACCGATACAGCACCCTGCCCGCCGTATCTTTTCAGGCAGGGATATCTGCTCAGCTGAAGCCCACCGGAAATCAGTAAATGATTACCCTGATGTTGTATATCAGGCTGGGGCAGCAGCCCGGAGGGCATAATGGTCAGTGCTATGTCATTGCGGCTTTCCGGGATAACTGTGAGCCGCGCTGCTATTTCTTCCAGTTCCAGTGAATCTGCAGCATAAACCGATGTCTGCGGCAATGCGGCATACTCACCGCTGTTGCCATTCAATCCCCGGAGGCTATCGGTTTCAGGGACTTGTGAATCAAGCACCCTGCTGCTCTCCGCCGACTCGGTAATCACCACAGGTGACTGAGCAGCCCACGAAACGGTCGCAGCCAACAGGATCAATATGCTATTAACCAGCATACCCACCTGGCGGTGATACCTGGGAGTACCTGCCAGCCCGGTGATTCTCTGTTTCAAAGGATGGGTCAGCCAGGCGCAGCCAAGAACAGGAGAGCTCACTGTTAACTGTGCTTTTAGCAGCGCTTCAGCATATATCCGGCGAGATCCCGAAAACCGGATTATCGTATCAGCATCACAGGCCAGTTCCTGATCCCGGCGCAATTGCCTGGATGCCATATGCATTAATGGATTGAACCAGCAAATACACACCGCCAATCCAGCCAACAGATTAACTACAGGATCACCGGTGGCTATGTGCGAACGCTCATGGGCTATTATCATCGCCCGTTCACGCTCGCTGAAGCGCGTTTCGAAATCAGCAGGCAGCACAATCCACGGTCTGATGATACCGACAGACGCCGGGCCGCCATGAGAGAATTCTGATCGAAAAACATTCCTGCCGAAAGCAGCATCACCACTCAACCGTCCCAGGCTTTTGATAAACCGGCGGTGATGCCTCACCAATGCAGCAACAGCAATGATTAAACCGGCTATCCATACACCCATTAACAGCTCCTGCATGGATGGCATTATCTCGGCAAAGTTGAATGCACCAGCCGCTTGTGAGTTTAACTGGGCTGTATCTACTGATACTGCCTGCAGCTGATTAGGTATACCCGGCCCTGCGTCTTCAGAACTTGCTTGCATCAGCATTGACGGCGATGGTTGCAGTGATTGCAAAACAGTGCGGGCGGGCAGCAGACTGGCTATCACTGCCATCGGGACCAGCAGCCAGTAAACATAGGCGACCCGGGCACCAAACCATGCTCTTATCCAGCTTCGGGTAAACAGCACCCATATTATGGCCAGACCTGCGACCAGGTTTAAGCTCAACAGCTCGCGAAGAATTTCATTCACTGTCATCGAGCTTTCCTATCAGGCGTTTCAGTTCTGCAATGTCTTTCTGATTCAGCTTCTGCTGTTCTGAAAAGTAGCTGACCAATGGCGCCACCTGACCATCGAAAAGCCTGTCCAGCAGCCCCTGACTTTCCTGGGTAATATAGTCGTCTCGGTTCAGCACAGGCGTATACAGATAACGCCTGCCGATGCGCTCGGCCTGGACAGCACCTTTATTCAGCAACCGGTTGAGCAGCGTTTTGACCGTCGCCGCAGTCCAGTCACGACTAGCAGTTACTTCACTGACAATCTGCTCTGCGTAACAGGGACCATCCCGCCACATCACTTCCATGACCACACTTTCTGCTGTACTGATCTGCATAACGATTACATTTGTAATTTATTTAAAGATTACACGTGTAATCTTTAAATGTCCAGTGCCGGTGAAATAATTTTTTGGACTTTAGTCTTTTTGAAGCAAAGTCGGCTCTGAATATCTTTGATGCCGGTTTGTGGTAAATGATTTAAACAGCTGGGAAATCGACCAACGGTAAGCTGCCGGGACACCCCGGCAGCTGTAGTAATCGGTAACGTTCTAATTTGTTGTAACAGAAGCAGAATTCTCTAGCTTATATAGAGGATCCATAGACCTGAACAGGCTGCGCATCTGTGTATCGCTCAGCAGGTCGAACTGTGGCAGTACAGGACGCCCGGCATCGAATCCGTTGATTTCATTCTGATGCTGCTGCATCCAGGCAACTACACCTTTGACAACTTTCAGATTGGCTTGACCGTGGCTGGTGGGATCACCAATGTTGGCGGCGAAAATACCGCCGAATGTCAACCTGGGCTCAGGCGCAAACGCCACCTCTGCAAGCTTGGCGGTGTATTCCAGTTCATCACTGGAGGCTTCTCCGGCACGGTTATCGATGGCATGCCGCCCTTCATGAGCAAAGATAGAGCTTTCGCGCACTGCTGACCGGATTTCCTGCATGAACTTCAATCTTAACTGTTCTCCCTGATAGCCGTTATCGCGTAAACGTTGTAACAGCCGCGTTCTACCCTGATGTCTCAGACGCATTTCCAGGCCGGGCAAAAATGCATAGGCGTTATCGGTGGCCCGTTGATCATCCAAAGCACTTTCACGCTGCATTTCCGCAATGAATTTGTCTCGCTCCACAGTTGCATTCAGCTGCCGCCATGCCTGCATCGGATTATCTGCGTATGCTGACCGGACCTGATAAATGGCATCGCTGTTAGCCCATCCACCATGTTCAGCACCACCCTCCCATGCCCAGCTCTGAAAACCGTTTGACACCATGTTGTCCAGCACCACAAAACGCAACTCCGCACGATTGCCGTACTGCTCAACGGTGCGGGTTTCATCGATGATGCTGTAACCCATATGCAGATCAAAATATCCGGCAGTGTTGCCAAAATTCACATAGGCACCATAACGGTTTTCAAGATAGGCCGATATATCTTCGTTCGAGGTGACGCTCCCGGCTTTCGGATCATGCATTGTGGCTACCATTTCCCGCAGCATCGAAGCAGCCTGGCCGACATAAGCGGAGAGGTCTCCGGACCCAATCGACGTCTGCCGGTAGTATTCTTCGGTATGTGCACGCAGGTTCTTAATGGTTTTGACATAGTTGAGCAAATCCTGAATATTTGACCGGCTGAGCACTGCTTCTGGGATATTAGGATGCCGGGCAATCAAATCTGCCTCGGTAAAAAAGCGTGAATGCTGCAAAGCCTGGATCAACTCACCATCATCTGTATCGTTTTTACCCGGCCCACTCCATTTTTTCAAAACACGCTCAAGCACTGCGCCACCATCAGCAATAGCATTTGGCAGCGGCTGTCCAGGCGCCAGCTGGAAATATGCCCGCCATGCATGCAAGGCAGTTGCGCCATCACCCAGGAGCAATGCAGCCTGCATTAACAGTCTGGCAGACTCCAGGGTCCCGGCTTCTCCTCCGACCACTTTGTCGAGCTGCTGTAATGCGCCGGTGAGCAACCCGGCATCAATTGGCTGGCCGCTACTGCGTTGTATTATTGAACCGGCAACCACCGGCCGTGCTGCAGCCACATAAGCCTGCTGCCTCAACGTTTCGGTGTCTGCGGCACCCATAGCCTTATTGGCTGCTTCCCGGGCGGCTTTATATCGGCCAGCGGCTAATTCCATCCGAGCCATAGCCAGCCAGGTTTCTGCTGTTCCGAAGTCTGCCGCTGCCTTTTGCAGACGTTTTCTTGCCGCATCAAAGTTCGCCGCATATCGCCAGTCGAGCACCGCCAGTCGCTGCTGCACATCAGCCCTGTCCTCAACGGTTCCCGCCAGCTGCTCCGCGGCTTTCAAAATTTCGCGCTCCTGTTCAATATCGTGCCTGAAGTTGGCATCACTGGCATTGTTCAGTGCTGTGGAAAGCGCGTCATGCGTTTCTTCAGCCGCATGGTTGCTCTGATGGGTTTGCGCATGCAAAGTCAGTGAGATACTGATGCTGATACACAAAGCCATCATGCCGGCTAATCGTCTTATTTTTTGACTGTACATGGTTCACCTCAATCAGATTGACATGGGTACCATTGTCAATTTGATTGGTTAAGTGCGCTTGTACAGTTGCAACATGGCAACGCACAACGTCAAATCCGTCGGCGCTCAGTTGCTGATCAGCTTACGAAAAGCAGTTGGAGTGATTCCAGTGGTGCGTTTGAACGCTCTGGTAAAATGACTCTGGTCAAAAAAGCCCACATCCTGTGCCACGTGGGTCAGTGAAATATCACGATGCAACATCCGCCGGCGGGCTCTGTCTATCCTGCAGAAGCGAATATAGTCAGCAGGAGAACAGCGAAAGAAACGCCGAAATTCCCGTGCCAGATGCACAGGGTGTACGCCGGCGCTGTCGGCGATATCACGCACGGTAATCTGCTCGGCGTGACAGTCTTCAATACGTTCCTGAGCCCGTTTCAACCAACCGGGAGAACCGGGATATGCCGGACTGATCCTGCCTGCATCCGACAACAGTTCAAGAGCCAGAGACTCCAAAGCCGTGGTAGAAATGTCATCGGGCTGCCTGAATTCTGATAACCACTTTGCGCCCAGAAAACCCGGCTGATAGCCATTCAACACAATTGACTCTTCCGGTAACCGTGCCTGCAGGTTGATATCTCGAAACCGCTCTGCGGATAGCGACACCATCAGCACCGCTCCCCCATCTGTCGCGAAGCAGTCATCATGATGTGTTGCCGGTGGATGAAACAGCACTGTCCAGCTGGAACACGGGCCAGATGCATTGCGTGCAGTGGGTTTGTAAACACCATGAGTTACCAGACACAAGTGCGCCGCTTCATGGGTGTGTCTCGGTACACCCGTGGGAGACAGACCGGTCATTTCTGAAAACAACAGCCCATCGACATCCAGCCGTCTGCTCGGCGGGCTGACAAACTGTCCAAAGTCCAGACGAACGCCTCGGCTGTCTAAATGTGGCGTTATTGATGCGGTGGCGGCTTTCAAATCGAGTGGTGTATTAGATTGTTGCGATTATCAGTATAGATGTTGCCATCAATCAGCCGGTTTAAAGTCAGATTAAATGCGCTGGCGCATATCAATGAGCCATTTTAATCAGCTGTATGCAATGGCATATAGCGATAATGGCCGGTTATTGGGTAACTGAACAACATATCTTCCAGCTTTGGCCCTGCGCCGATGTTGTGCACAATCATGGGATTTCCAGTGGCTTCACTACGCTGACCAGTGACGACACCAATATGCGGAAGATTGCCGGGTAACATCCAGGTAACCAGATCACCAGCCGAATAATCGTCAGGATTTTGCGTGTTCGGCAACGCTTCGCCATTCCTGCTGAAAAAAACCTGCAGGTTAGGTACCCGGCGGTGATCTATGTTTCGGTCAGTGCTTGTCAGCCCCCAGATTCGCTGTGATGGATACCGGTCAAAATTCGCACTTATGTCTTCATGGACCAGACGCTGCAGATCAATATCCAGGCTGCGATAGGCGCGAATGACCACATCTGTGCAAACCCCGACATCTTCGGGAACATCGCCATTCGGATAGCCTATTGAAAAATATGAGCCATCATATCTGACTGTATGCGCAGTTCTTTCCAATGCCGCTGCAGCCAGGTCTTTTCCAGCTGTTTGCGCACATAAACTGTCGGCCAGCATGCATGTTGTTATCAGTAAAACTTTAACTCTCATCTGTCGATAAGACCTGCAAGAACCATCAAATATCCACATCAAGCCTAATGATGTGTACAGCCGTTATGCAACTATTTTGAAAATTTTCCAAATATCGCGGCAGCCAATGGCTTAGCGGAGTAGAAACCCATTCAGAAATATATCTGACTGATCCAGCAGAAAATGGTGTTCTCCGGTAATAAAAGCCTGTCCGGATACCTCCGGTACGATACCGGTTACTCCGTTAATATCTGCCTCAGACAGGCATCTGACTGAGAAGGCGCTGTCAACGATGCTTTGAATGCTGATCGTTTCACCCAGATCAATGTCACCACGGGCATGATGAATCGCTGCGCGTCCGCTGACACCGGTACCGGTGGGGCTGCGATCCACTTCTCCTTCGGCAAATACACAGACATTGCGGCTGATTTGAGGATAAGGCTGACCGGCAACCGGTTCAACAAAGATCGTGCCGTAAAGAAAATTCAGATCCTGCTCACCAGCCGGATGCTGAATCGAATGCTGTTGCATAAAAGCCTGCTTGATTCGCTTACCCCAGCTGACGATGGACGGGTATTGATCTGGCTGCAGACTTAAACCCACTTCTGATGAATCTACATAGGCATAAAAGGCGCCACCGAAGGCCAGTGCGGCATTAATGACCAGGCCATCACCCAAATCAACTTTCAGCCGATCGGCCAGCATGAATGAAGGCACATTCCGGAAACTTACGGTGGCTACCTTATCGCCTTGAAAATGAGCAGCAGCCACCACTCTGCCGGCCGGTGTATCAATACGGATATCGCTGATGTCGGCCGGTTGGTATAACCTCCGATCCAGACCTGCCTTGACGATCCCGATGATTCCATGACCACACATGGTGCTGAAACCCTCGTTATGCAAAAACAGTACACCTACATCACCATCCGGCGTAACCGGCGGGGTCAATATGGCGCCATACATATCCGCATGGCCGCGAGGTTCCAGCATCAATTGACAACGCATGGTTTCCAGATGTGTCTGTGCCCAGCGGCGTTTCGCCAGAATGCTGTCACCGGGGACATCCAGTACATCTTTACCTGCGACTTCCGGGATGTTACGGATAATCCTCAATGGCTCGCCTGCAGTGTGCAGGTCCAAAGTCTGTATGCTGGTCATTAGAGTTTTATCCGTTTGCCTATTGCCTGTTGTTCAGCTGACTGATACACAGCCCGTGCCATATACAGATCAAGCACCGCATGACCGACAGACTTGAATAAAGTGATGTCGTCATCTCCGATTCTGCCAGGATGCTTTCCGGCTACCACTTCACCCAGTTCAACCCAATCCTCGCGGTGGGTCACGCCAGCTCTGGCTGCCAGCATCAATTCTCCAGCCTCCAGGGCGACAGATGATGCACTGTCTACGAATATCCTGCTGCCGGCAACTGCTTCAGCATCCAACTCGCGCATTTCCGGCTTAAAACTTCCGATGGCATTGATATGTACACCCGGCCGAAGATAACCGCCGTCAAATACCGGTTTCTTAGAATTGGTGGCAGTAATCACAATATCAGCGTCTGCAACCGCCCGGTCGAGATTATCTACAGCTACAAGTTCAGCACTCACATGCAGCCTGTTTGACTCGATCATTGCCTGAACAAAATCCGGGTTGCGGTCATACAGCCCAATCCGCCGGGGTTGCCGCACGGCCAGCAGTGCCTGCATCTGTGTAACCGCCTGGGCTCCACACCCGATAATCAACGCATAATCAATTTGCTCACGGGCCAGATGATCAATGGCAGCGCCCCCCAAAGCACCGGTTCGCCATGCCGTCAGCTCACCACCCGGCATTATCGCCAGAGGCTCGCCGGTTTCTCCGTCCAGGTACTGAACCAGGCCGGTTATGGTCGGCAGGCCTTTAGTCCGATTCTCCGGGAAAACCGATACCGTCTTACACACCATTCCCAGATCAGTATGTGTTGCACCCATCAACAGCAAACGACCATTATCTCCAGCATCTATACCCAGTCGTTCGGGTGCCCGGGCACTGCCTGTATGAATGGTTACAGCCGCCTCCGACATAATTTTTATAGCCTGCAGCATCGGCACTGCAGCATGCACATCGTCTACTGTAAGAATACGCATTGGTTGATATGGAAATTCCTAAAATGATTGTTGCCGGGCCGATGCTTCCTGCCCGGGCGGATCGATAACTTTTACTTTCTTGCCACCATACAGGATCGCCTTGAACTCTTTGCGACTGACCGGCACATAACGCTCATTGCCGCCAATTTCGACCTGGGCACCGTCTTTTACGGCATAACCATGATCGTCCACACGCACCACCATGGTGGCTTTGCTGCCGGTATAGCAAATGGTTTTCAGTTCCTGAAGGATATCGGCCCAGGCCAGCAAAGCTTCACTGCCTGGAAACAGCTCTCCGCGAAAATCGGTGCGCAGCCCATAGGTCAGTACCGGAATATCATGGTCATCAACAACATCTGATAGCTGACGGACCTGCTGTTTGCTTAAAAACTGCGCTTCATCAACCAGTACACAATGAATATTCTTCCCTTCCAGTCTGCTTTCCACTACCTGCAGCAGATCTTCCTGTTCTCCAAATGCATAGGCATCGGCAGAGAGACCTATTCTGGATTTGACGATGCCTTCACCGTCCCGGTTATCGATAATCGGCGTTAGAATCAATGGATTCATGCCACGCTCGCGGTAATTCCATGCCGACTGCAGCAGCGTGGTGGTTTTACCTGCGTTCATGGTTGAATAATAAAAATACAGCTTTGCCATCAGCAAAGTATGATCAAAAATTTTGACGAATGCCAATATCAGCCGCTGAAGCAAATACCGACAAGTTATTGAAACTTCGGAGTTGGCCTGCGGACTATATTACGAGTTTACTCGTATAAATATGGGAGAGTCATTGATGTATCACTTTTTCCGATCTGCCGGAAAAATGCCTGCTGTGCTTTTTCTGCTTGTGTTGCAACCGGTATTGGCCCAGTCTGACTATCAGACTGAAATCATTGCCAACGGTTTGACGCAACCATCTGCACTGGAATTTATCGGTTCGGATCAACTGCTAATTCTGCAACGTAATGTTCCCAGCATGGATATACTGAATACTACTACCGGGCAAATGATGGCGGTCACCGGATTACCGGCAGTTTATGCCACCGGTGATTCAGGTCTGCATGATATCGAGCTGCATCCGCAGTATGCAGAAAACGGCTGGATATATCTCAGCTATTCAGAAGGCAATGATCTCTCCAGTACCATTGTGATCGACCGGTTCAAGTTCGATGGTTCCCTGATAATCGAACGGGAAAGGCTGTTCACTGCGGATGCCTATTCTGAGGATAATTTCCATTATGGCGGCAGGATGATCTTTGTTGACGGTTACCTGTACATGACCATCGGTGACCGGCATCACCGAGCGCGATCTCAGGACAACAGCAACCATACCGGCACCATCATCCGGCTGTTTCCGGACGGCTCGCTTCCTGATGACAACCCGATGGCAGATCAGTCAGCCGCCGCCAATAGCCGCAATCAGACCAAACCCGAAATCTGGAGTTATGGCCACCGAAATCCCCAAGGACTGATATTTTATCCACCGATCAATGTCATCCTAAGCCATGAGCATGGCCCACGTGGCGGTGACGAGTTAAATGTGATCGCAGCAGGTGGCAATTACGGCTGGCCGGTGATCTCCTATGGGTTTGAATATGATGGCGGCCCGATAGGCAAAGGCATTGTCACTGAAGAAGGTATGCAACAACCTTTGTGGGTGTGGACACCATCAATCGCTCCCAGTGATATGCTGTTTTACGATGGTGCTGCATTCCCGGAATGGCGGGGCAGTATTCTGATCGGCTCAATGGCGTACCAGCACCTCAATCGGATTGTCATTGAAGATAACCAGGTTGTGCTGGAGCAGCGCCTGGTCAACCGCCGGCATGGCCGTATCCGAAGCCTTGCTGTTGATCAGGATGGATTGATCTATCTGGGCAGTGATACTGGGCAGGTTGTTCGCTTAAAGCCTACCGGCAGCTAAACTTCAATTAAAACTGCGGCGCTTGGCCATTGATGGCCAAGTGCTTCACGCAACACCCTCTGTGGCTTAAGTTTCAAGCTTCTCCCTACCAGCGCTAAAGCCATTCCTACCTGACATTTAGTAATATCTATTTTCCTTTATGTAAATATAACTTGACATTAAGACTTAAAAACACTATCTTTAGTAAAACTAACTTTACATTAAGTAAATAGAGATAGACATATGAACACCTATCAAGACAGTACCAACAGGCGGGCAAAGCGCAAACGTTGCCTACGCTCGAGCATTTTAGCGGCAGCGTGGACATTAATTGTGGCCATTGCCAACCGCGGACTTGAACAGCTGGATAGCCCGGGTACTTCACAGAACGCTATTGATTTCCTTCTAAACCTTGGATTGTTTTAACGAATACGACGGATACAGATCCGGGAGAATAATATGAACCTGCAAAATACTGACTCCAATAACTGGTGTGAAGACCAGAAAAAAAACACAGTACGGCTGGGCCTGTGGACACTGGCCTGGACGCTATCCATGGCGCTGGCAGCATTTGGTCCGAAATTCATCTGGGACTCCAGTTCATTCCTGACAATAGCTTCAATCCTTGTCAATCTTGGTCTGGGCATCGGAATGATCATTGCCAATAAAAACCACCTGCAAGGCCTGGATGAACTGCAGCAAAAGATTCAGCTTGAAGCCATGGCCCTGTCATTGGGTGTGGGTATTGTCTGCGGCCTGAGCTATTCACTGCTGGATGTCAACAATACGATACCGTTTGATGCTGAAATCAGCTTTCTGGTTATCCTGATGTCGCTGACCTATATGGCGGGCATTATCTATGGCAAGGTACGCTACCAATGAAAAACCGGCTGAAAGTACTACGCGCAGAACGGGACTGGACTCAGGCGGACCTGGCAGCTGCACTGGAAGTGTCCAGACAAACCATCAACGCCATAGAAAAAGGCAAGTTCGCTCCCAGCCTGCCGCTTGCCTTCAAAGCAGCACGGCTGTTTGAGCTATCGATTGAAGATATTTTTCAGGATGAAACCGCACATCAATGATGTGCGGTCTGATTTTATATGGCTTCAGAAATCATAAGGGTCTGCGTCCATAACATCCCTCGGCAACCAGGTTTCATGGATATGCACCCACCTGAGTGAATCACTCAACGCAAATACCACGGTAGCCACCCTGCCGTTATCCGGCGGCTGTGAAGCCAGGGCATTACGCTGCCATTCTTCATAGGTCGCCAGCACATAACCGTCAAATTCACGCTGCACTTTCACATTTCGGATTTGCACTCGAAAATCCGGGTTTGATGCATAACCCTTGTATACCAGATTACTCAAATCCTGCAGACCCAGCAGATAGCCTGCAGGCGGTATGAACACCAGTGATGGATCAAACCTGGCAATGAAATCCGATTCGAAGTCGGTTTTCCGGGCAGTTCCGGGAAACCACCGGCAGAAAAATTCATGCAGTGCCTCTACTTCACTGCGCACACTTTCCTGAATCGATTCAGACACTCTCAGCACTCACTCAATTACCAGCCGTCACTTTCACTGACCTGTCTGTCCACAGCAATTTGCACATACAGATTATACGGTTCGGTTTCGAATACATCGTCCAGCATTTTATTGGCAATCTTTTCCAATTCGGATATCTGCATACCCCTGACATCCGATATAGACAACTCCAGTCTTATGTACTCCGGCCTGCCGTCATTGTTCATTTTGAAGCTGATTTCAGAGTCCCAGCCGTATCTGTCCTTTATATATTCTTCAGCAATCGCCGGCTTTTTGGTGAACTCCCGCATTTCTGAAACGGAATCACAACCTGCCATGACCACGATTAACAAAATTATCAGTGTTTTTTTCATTTCATTTAATCTGGAAGTTGCTTGAAAAACTCCAGTCCGGTTTCAAGCGTTTGTTGTTTATCTTCTCGCACATAGCAAAAATATTAAACCCGGCCATCTGTTGCATCAATAGCAGATCTATCACTTAAGCTTTTTAGCGAAGCAGACAGTCTGATTCGATACATTCACCAGAACAGTTTCTGCCGGATTTCCCAAACACCGCCCGGGCATATCATATTGGTAACCGCAGCTTTCCAGTCCATCATTGAAGACTGCAGACCGCCTGTGTCACAGTAATCTATATCGCCTGATGACTGGCTAAAGATTGTCCAACAAACTTTTCTGGCTCCGCTAGAATATCGCTCTATGCCAACGCCCAAACTCAACCCCCAACAACAGGCCGCTGTTGAATATACCGACGGTCCACTGCTGGTGCTTGCCGGTGCCGGCAGTGGTAAAACGCGGGTTATCACTGAAAAACTGGCCTTTCTGATTCGCGAGTGCGGGCTTTCAGCAGAGCGTATTGCCGCGATTACCTTTACCAACAAAGCCGCTAAAGAGATGCGCCAGCGGGCCAATAAGCTGCTCAAAAAAACCAAGTCACCGCTACAGGTCAGCACATTTCATGCGCTGGGCTGGCGGATGCTGAGACAGCACGCCGATGCTGCCGGCTACCGTCCGGGCATCAGCATTCTGGATGAAACTGAATCCAGCCGCCTGCTGAAGGATCTGTTGCCTGCCAATACACCGCCGGAACAGCTGAAACTGTGTCGTGGGCAAATCTCGCGCTGGAAGAATTCAGCGTGTTCACCGGAGCACGCGCTGACAGTTGCGGACAGCCCGGGTGAAGCAAGGCTGGTTGAAGTATTTTCCAGCTATCAGCAACAGCTGAAGCGAATCAATGCTGTGGATTTTGATGACCTGATTTCAATACCGCTGGAGCTGCTCGCCAATCCCGATATTCAATCGGAATGGCAGGAAAGGTTGCGGTATCTGCTGGTGGATGAATACCAGGACACCAATACCACACAATATCAGTTGCTGCGTCGCCTGGTTGGACAACATGGCGGGCTGACTGCGGTGGGTGATGATGACCAGTCCATTTACGGCTGGCGTGGCGCCGAACCGCAAAATCTCAGTCTGCTTGGTCAGGATTACCCTAACCTGAAAGTCATCAAACTGGAGCAGAATTACCGCTGCTCCGGAAAAATTCTGTCGGCTGCCAATCAGGTTATCGCCAATAATCCGCATGAATACGACAAGACGCTGTGGAGTGCACTGGGTCCAGGTGATGATATCCGTGTGGTTCCCTGTGCTGACGGGGAAGACGAAGTCCGCCGGGTTGTCGGCGAGCTGGACCGGCGCACCCAGCGCGGCGCAGGTCTGCAGGATTTTGCCATCCTGTACCGCAGCCATCACCTGGCCAGGCCATTCGAGCGCGCTCTGCGTGAAGCTGGTCTGCGCTATGAAATTACCGGCGGACAATCGTTTTTTGATAAAGCGGAAATCCGTGATCTGATGGCTTATTTGCGCCTGCTGGTTAATCCGGATGACAACAGTGCCTTTTTGCGGGTAATTAATACACCCCGGCGCGAACTGGGCAACACCAGTATCAACAAACTGGCTGACTTTGCCAGCCTGCATCATTGCAGCCTGTTCGATGCCGCCACTGATGACGCTTGCCGGCACACCTTCGCCAATCGGCAACGGGCCGCTCTTGATCAGTTTACCCGTCTGATCATGGCTGCTACCGATGATGGCGATGCACTGCAGGCGGTGCGCAATCTGGTTGATCAACTGAATTACCGGGAATGGCTGATAGATCAGGCGGACAGCCCGGCCAATGCCGAGAAACGGATAGCAGCCGTCAATGAGTGGCTGGGCTGGCTGGAACGGGTTACCCAGTCGCTTGACAATGCAACTCTGGAAGAACTGTCTGCCCAGATCAACCTGCTCAGCAACCTGGATGATGATCAGCAGCAGGACGATGCCATCCGGCTGATGACACTGCATGCCGCCAAAGGGCTGGAGTTTACTCATGTCTATCTGATCGGTGTTGAAGAAGGTCTGCTGCCACACCAGAACAGCCTGGATGAAGGCAGTGATCAGGAGGAGCGGCGGTTGATGTATGTCGGCATAACTCGCGCCCAACAAAGCCTGAACATCAGCTATGCCGGCAAGCGTGTGCGCTTTGGTGAAGCCCAGCGCTGTGAGCCGAGCAGGTTTCTGGAAGAGCTGCCGCAGGAAGGAATCTACTGGTATGGCCGGGACCAGGATCGTGACGTACTACGGCACGAACAGGCCCGAGACGACCAACTCAGCAACCTGCGGGCTTTACTGGAAGGCTGACAGGCTGCGTCAATTATTTTCCTATCGCAGGATTTAACAATGCAGTATCAGGCTGATTAATGGGGTCCAAGCTTTACCCAGAATGCCGGCCGGTACACTCCTGATGGCATCCGGGTTAAAATTCCACTTCAACTTCAGTACCAATTTGATCATGCGAAGCAACATCCTGTTAATTGCCATATGCCTGCTAAACATTACTGCCTGCGCCAGTGATGAACCATCGGTAACACTGGCCGGCGAGCGCTTTTACGTCGATATCGCAGACGATGATGCCGAACGCACCCGCGGGCTGATGTTCGTTGAGGAAATGCCCGATAACAAAGGCATGCTGTTTATTTTCCCGGATGAGCGCCGGCGTTCGTTCTGGATGAAGAACACCAAGATTCCACTGGACATTTTTTATTTTGATTCATCGCTGAA
>JANQPN010000050.1 GCA_028289455.1 Wenzhouxiangellaceae bacterium | reverse complement strand
TTCAGGCATCTACGGCTCGACCTTCTTTATGCTGACCGGCTTTCACGGCATGCACGTTACCCTGGGGGCGATCATGCTGACCGTGATTATGCTGCGCTGCGCCAAAGGTCACTTTTCAGATGAAAACCATTTTGCCTTTGAAGCCGTTGCCTGGTACTGGCATTTTGTTGATGTGGTATGGCTGGCGCTGTTCCTGTTGGTATATGTGTTATAAGCCAGACTAGCCGCTGACAGCTGGTGCGCTCGTTGCGCGCGCTGGAAATCATCAAACACAGCATGCGCCGCGGTGTTACCCGCGGCCGCTGCAACATCTGCAACAAACATACCCTGTACTACAAAACAGGCGACTGGTACCGCGAACAGCTGCGCTGCATCCGATGTCACAGTATTGCCCGCTGGCGGGCATTGATCAGTGTTCTCGATCAGCACTTCCCCTCCTGGAGGCAGTCTGATATTCACGAATCCTCACCTGGAGGAGCAGCCTCGCAAATGCTGCGTGACAACTGTGCAGGCTATTCCGCCTCACATTATTTTCCCGATGTTGATTCAGGTACCACCCACCTCGGTTATCGCTGTGAAAACCTGGAAGCCCTGACATTCGACAATCATGCATTTGATCTGGTGATCACTCAGGATGTATTTGAGCATTTGATAAACCCTCAGCAGGCTTTCTCGGAAATCAGCCGGGTACTTAAACCCGGTGGCGCGCATGTATTTACCATTCCATGGTTTGGTTTCCCTGAATCGCGCCAGCGCGCACGGCGTGAAGCTGATGGCAGCATGACCCACCTATTGCCTGCCGAATATCACGGCAACCCCATTGATCGCAAAGGCAGCCTGGTGATTACCGATTGGGGTCAGGATTTATTTCAGGTCATTTCATCCAGCAGCGGCATGCATACTGAAGTAATTCAGCCCAATAATCGCCGGCTGGGTATTTTTGGTGAAGGCCTGAATGTATTCATCAGCCGTAAACCCTGATGGGCGAGGCTAATTGTTTAAATCAGCGCCCATTATTGATTGGTAGTGCCGTCTTTTTGCAGGCTGTGTTTGGAGTCACCCGAATACGCCATATGACCATCGGCATGATAAAATAGGACTATCATCCGATAAAATCCTTGAACTATGAACAGCAGCAATGACACGGCTTTGGATTCCGTGGATATTATTGACGGCAACAATCGTGTACAGCGGCTTGAACAGCCGCCCGAAACCAAGCATGAAGCTGAAATCCGGGATATGGCCACTGCCGGTTTCTGGTCACGCCTGGGTACCCGCTTACTGCATTTTGCCGAACGCCAGATTGCCAAAAGCTCAATTTATGGAGACGTGCCGGTATTTGACCGTCGCACTTTCCCATGGGTTGATAAGGTCGAGCAGCAATCTGAGCAAATCCGAAAAGAACTGGAAAGTGTTCTGCTCAGACATGATGAGCTGCCCAACTTTCAGGATGTTACGCCTGGTGTGGATAACATTAATACCGATAACCATTGGAAAACCTGGTTTTTCTTCGGCTACGGTATCCGGTGTGAAGAGAACTGCCAGCAGTGCCCGGAAACCACCAGAGTTCTGGAAAGCATACCCGGTATGAAAACGGCATTTTTCTCGATTCTGTCACCTGGCAAACACCTGCCGGCTCACTATGGACCATTTAAAGGCGTGCTGCGCTACCATCTGGGGCTGCGCGTGCCTCAGCAGGCAGAACAATGCCGCATCAGGATTCATGATGAGATCCATCATTGGGAATTCGGCAAAAGCCTGATTTTCGACGACACCTTTAACCATGAAGTATGGAATGATACCGACGAACAGCGGGTTGTTTTATTCGTAGACTTTGTTCGCCCCTGCCGCTTCCCGGGCAGTTTTTTCAACTGGATAGTCCTGACCGTGGCTGCCTGGCTGCCGGCTTTACGCAAAGCCCGGAAAAACCATGATCAATGGGAAAAGACTTTTTTCCATTGAAATACAAACAACGGCTGATCCATTGTGTTTAACCGAACCGGACAGATTGTTTATAAAACAGCCCGGCGGATTGTCATCGCAGTAGTCGGTGGCACGATACTGCTGATCGGCCTGGTCATGCTGTTAACGCCCGGGCCCGGTGTGCTGGTGATTGCCGCAGGATTGGGCATACTGGGACTGGAGTTTGCCTGGGCGCGGCGCTGGCTCGGAGAAGTCAAAAAACGATCCGGAAAAGCGCTTGATTCGGTCCGTCAGAACGGTATCGGGAAACAGCGGCGCTATTTCAGTTTCCAGCAGCAGACGCTGCACTATTTCAGCCGTCCGCACAGCAAAGTGTTACGCCAGCCGGTCACCGGCAAAGCGGCGTGGACTGCGGAAGATGTTCGAGAAGACAGCCAGTGGCAGTACAGCCTGAATGCTGAACAGATCAGCGAACTTCAGACCGCACTGGAAACAGCCAAAGGCAAATTCAAATTCACCCAGGCTTTGACAAAAAATGACTTCCCACTGCCCGGGCTGCAGCCATTAATTACTGCATGGCGCTCGAATATAGAATCCGGTTTGGGCTTCCAGCTGATTCGCGGCATTCCGGTTGAACAGTGGAGCCCGCAGGATGCAGAAATTTTCTTCTGGTGTTTCGGACTGCACCTGGGTATTCCCGGCGCACAAAACCCCGAAGGTGACCTGCTGGGACATGTTATCGATACGTCAGATGGACAGCCGGACACTTCCAAACGTTATTATCAGACCAGTAACAATATTGCTTATCACTGCGACGCAGCTGATGCAGTAGGTCTGCTGTGCCTGCAGCCGGCACAGCAGGGCGGAGAGAGCCGTATCGTCAGCTCAATCAGCATTTACAATGAAATTCTGACAAGAAGACCGGATCTGATCAATCGTTTATACCGCCCGTTTCTGCTGGATGCCCACGGTGAAAACGGCATTAATACCATCCCAATCAGACCCTGCCGGTATTATGCAGGCCAGTTGCGCACATTCTTCCATAGCGACTATTTCCGCAGCGTGCAGCAATACCCCAAGGTAGGCCCTCTGCCGGAAGATGTACAAACCCTGCTGGATGAATACGACAGCATTGCCAATTCACCTGAATATTACCTTTCCATGGATTTACACCCGGGTGATATCCAGCTGCTTTCCAACCATACCATCCTGCATGCGCGAACAGCTTATACGGATTTTGCCGAACCGGAGCGCAGGCGCCACCTGCTGCGGCTGTGGTTATCTTTTCCGAACCGTACCGGATTTACCGGACGCATGCGGAAGCTATTCAGCAAAACCCAATTGGCCGGTTCACTGATAAAAGCCAAACTGGCTTTTTCCCGGCATTAAACAGCCATCACTTAAAGTTACCCAGCTGTACTGATACAAAAAAGCCGGCAGAGATAACTCTGCCGGCCTTTGCAGTACAGTGAGCTAAGTTATAACACCAATACTTAATTGACCATTTCCCAACTGCCGTCTCTTTTACGGCAGGCGGTACCGGTAACCGGATTGCCGTATTCATCACTGGTCAGAACAAACTCTCTACAGGGCTGTCCTCGACGGCCCCGATAGGCTTCGCGAGGCGTAACCGCATAATGCTGGCCACTGTCCGGGTTGACCCATTCGGTACTCCGGCCGGATGGAGAGCGTTCAAGCGAGTCATAAACCCGGCGCCGGTCACGCTCATCCAGACCACGGCCTATTTCAGAACCGATAATGACCCCGAGCAATCCGCCTATAATTGCACCCTCGGCGCCACCACCATCAATTGCGGTGCCTATCCCTGCACCGATTGCTCCCCCGGCAACTGCACCGGTTCCACGATGGGTCGCACAACCGGAAACCAGCGCAACCAGTAACAGCATAGCCACAGCGTGATAAATATTTGTGCGTATTCGAGTCATTGAATTACTCCAGGAGTTACTAACAAACAGGCTGTCAGTGTAACTACCGGTAGCTTAATCTTTGCTTAATCCGGCGCTAATTCACAATTGTTGACTTTATTACTGCAGCAGCAACTGACTATTGAAGAATCTGCTGAAAATAACGCTGCTGCAGCTGTACATACTGGAACGGAGTATCGCCTTCCGCATAGACTTCCTTGACTTCTATGCTGTGGTCCCGCCCGGTAAAACTCAGTACCACTTCTATATACGGCGGGGATATTTCCAAACCTGTGTCAAACTCAAACCTGCCGATACTTTCCTGCAGCGTTAATATCAGCTGATCAAATTCAGGGGTGGATATGGAAGTATTCTGACGCCGGTCGGACTGCCCGATTTCAGCACTGATTTCACCACCATTTTCCTCCGCTCTGATATGCTGAACATAAACTTCAGCATCGGAATCTACAGGCTGATAACGAAATCCAATTTCAACTTCTGCAGCAGCAACACTGCCTGCTGTCATCAGTAAGAATAAATACTTCAATATTTTCATAAGTGAGCCCCGACATCCTGCCAATAAATAATTAGTGATTTGCTTCCAGGCAACCACCTCTCGTTTGAAAAATCGATCAAACTTTTCTCGCCGCTGCAAACAACGGCAGCATTTTCATCACCGAAATTGACCGGCCCTGCGGAAAAGTCTTTCACAGTAACCAGGCATACCGGCAGCGAGATGCTCACCGCCGGTACTGCAGTTCTATTGACTTAAATTGTCGAAGGCTTGGCAGTTCTGCCCAGTTCAACCGATACTTCACGCGCATTCTGAAGATCCTCTTCAGAGTCTTTCAGCACGCTTTGCATGTTCTCAAATACACTGCGCTTATGCAGGTCGCGATAATGCACTACCACTTTCTTAATCAGCTCATTGGCTTTGCTTTTATCCACATTTCCATGTGTCAGCGAGTCAGATAGCTTTTTAATCCAATCCACCAGGCGGTTGACTTCAACCACCTGGAACTGCAGTGCATTGAGATTACGGCCGGCTTTACCCAGGCTGGCATCCAGCTGTTGCAGCGACTGCACATCATCATCACTACCAAACTGCTGGTTTTCTTCTACCGCCTTCTTTAAGTTGACATATTCAGCTTCGATTTTTCTTGTCCGTGACTGAACTGCGGCATCCACGCTTTTGTTGCGGTTATACAGCAGAAATGCCAGCAGCATGAAACTTAAGCCGAATATCGCAAAATAGGCAATCAGGAAGTAATCAAATTTGCTTTCGAAAGTATTTGAAACGCGCATCAGATGAAACAGGTCATCCTGAATTTCCAGCACATCCTCCTTAATTGGTATCAATAGTGCCGAAGCCAGATACTGGTCGGTAGAAGGCTTTTCATTTAGTACTGTCTGAACATGGTTGCTGAATTCCGAATAAGCAATACTGGCATAATCAGGCAGCTCATGCTCTCCCATCTGCAGACTGTCCAGCTGTCTGCGAATGGTATCCGGGTGCTCATCGAAATTACTGTGTGAGTACTTGAGAATATTGGTATTTAATTCATACAGCGATTTTTCCAGCTGCATTAATTCAGGCATGCGGCTGGAAATATCAATCAGCTCATTACCGACCGCTGGTGTATACAGTACCGAATTTCTCAGCACTGAATTATGCGATTTGAAGCTTTCAATAACATCCTTTTTGTTTTCGAAAATAACCCACAGCCGATCAATATTTACCTGCAGTGCATTCATGATAGAAGGCTTGTTGCTGACGTGGCTTACCAGCGCATTTATTTGATCGGAAAAAGCCCGTGTGTTGTTGGTCAGGTTATCGTAATTCAATTCCAGATTAAAACGGGTTTTAACCATTGATTCATTGATATTACCGTCGATCACCAGCAACTGCTCCAGATGCGCATTGGCATCAGCCTGCCAGGCTTCATTAGTGGCTTCCTCGCGCAGATAAAACTGACCGAATACAGCAGCGATCAACAGCACGAAAAATAGCAATAATACGTAGTAGTATTTCATCTTCAGATCTCCGGAAATTCCCCAACCAGACTTTCCAAAAACACAATAATGGCGTCCCGGTCTTCATTGGGAACGGTTCTACCCAGCTGGAATTCGATCATGGTATTGACCGCATCTTCGATTGTTGCAGCGGAACCATCGTGAAAATAAGGGGGTGTTTTCACTGCCAGCCTTAGACTGGGTACTTTAAACACATGTTTGTCCCATTCGTTCTTGGTGACTTCATAGCGGCCC
>JANQPN010000048.1 GCA_028289455.1 Wenzhouxiangellaceae bacterium | reverse complement strand
GGCCGGCAAATGAATATTGGTCCCGCGGCTGCCAGTGGCGACATTTTGCTGTTTTTACATGCGGACTGCCGGTTGCCTGCTGGAGCGTTAGACCGGGTGCGTGAAACCTGCAGGCAAAATAAAGTTGCCGGTGGCAGCTTCTATCTGGGGTTTGCCCGGCAACATTGGGTATTGAAGCTGTGTAGCCTGGGCAGCCGAATCAATCACCCGTGGACTACATACGGGGATCAGGCCCAATTTATGCGGCGGGAGATATTTGAATCGATTAATGGATTCAAAGAATGGCCGATGATGGAGGATCTGGAGATCCAATACCGCTTAAAACAGCATGGACGGCTGATCAAAATCCAGCAGCCTGTGATCAGTTCCGACCGGCGCTACTGGAAACATGGGCCGCTGATGCATCAATTACTGAATATTACTCTGGTGGTCATGTATCTGTGTGGCATCAAACCAGAGCGACTGGCGAAATGGTACCGGCCTGAGCAAAAGGAAACGGCGGGCACATCCAGTGCTATGAAGACCAGCGGTTAATACCGGCTGGCTGATCAGAAATAGTCGGGTGTTGGCTTCAGTCTGAACCTGAGATCAAGTTGACAGCTTTCAGAATACGCTCAGGTGTTGCGGGTGCATCCAGTTCAGGCAAGCAGCTGCCGTCTCCGCAGGCTGCTACCGCATCGCTGATTGCCCGGAACACTGAAATGGCCAGCATCAGCGGTGGTTCCCCCACCGCCTTGGAGCGGAAAATTGCCTGCTCCCGGTTGGGGCTGTCTGCCAGCAGTTCCATGTTGAATTTAGCGGGGCGGTCGCCGGCGGTAGGGATTTTGTAGGTGGATGGAGCATGGGTCATCAGCTTACCGGTGTCATTCCACCACAGTTCCTCGCTGGTGAGCCAGCCCAGGCCCTGAATAAAACCGCCTTCAATCTGACCGAGATCAATGGCCGGGTTCAGTGAGTGGCCGACATCGTGCAGGATATCCACCTGTTCAACCCGGCTTTCACCGGTCAGGGTATCAATGATCACTTCGGATAAAGCTACGCCATAAGCAAAATAATAAAACGGGCGGCCCTGTCCGGTATCAGGGTCATAACTGATTTTCGGGGTGCGGTAATAGCCGCTGGCGGATAATGAAATACGTTCC
Organism: Wenzhouxiangellaceae bacterium; assembly: GCA_028289455.1. Taxonomy (GTDB): domain Bacteria; phylum Pseudomonadota; class Gammaproteobacteria; order Xanthomonadales; family Wenzhouxiangellaceae; genus JAJFKX01. The sequence continues at coordinate 47,034 of JANQPN010000048.1, read as the reverse complement.
AGGTAGGCCTGTTTGACAAGCTCGTCAAAGCTGATGTGATTTTTGCCGGCAATGACCATATTGTTCTCGAAAATGACTTCGTCCGCAGACACCTGAAAACGATCACCGGCGAACGCCATCAGCCGCTGCTTGATCTTAAGCGCGGCATTTTCAGCTGCCTTGCCGTTTAAATCACTCCCCGAGGATGCCGCAGTTGCTGATGTATTGGGTACTTTGTCTGTGGAGGTGGCGGATATTTTGATCCGCTCTATATCTACCTGGAATGTTTCGGCAACCACCTGGGCAACTTTGATGAATAAGCCCTGACCCATTTCAGTACCGCCATGGTTCAAATGAATTGAGCCATCGGTATACACATGCACTAGAGCACCGGCCTGGTTAAGAAAAGTCGTGGTAAAGGAAATGCCGAATTTGACCGGCGTTAATGCCATGCCTTTTTTCAGCCAGCGGCTGGAAGCGTTGAATTGATCAATAGCTGCACGGCGCTGCGTATAGCCTGCACGGGTTGCCAGGGCTGCTGTCATCTGTGGGGCAATGTTGTCTTCGACAATCATCCCGTAAGGTGTCGCACTACGCTCATCTTTACCATTGCCATAAAAATTGCGCTGCCTGACCAGTAACGGGTCCAGCCCGGTTGTTAGCGCAATCTGGTCGATCACATGTTCGATGACCATCATGCCCTGAGGGCCTCCAAATCCGCGGAATGCTGTGTTGGAAGCGGTGTGAGTTTTACAGCGGTAATTCCGGATACTTACGTTTTCCAGAAAATAAGCATTGTCGATATGAAACACTGCACGGTCATTGACGGCATGAGACAGATCGGCAGAGCGTCCGCAGCCGGAGGCCAGCATTACATCAAGTGCCGTTATCCGGCCGGTATGGTCAAAGCCGACATCGTACCTGGAGAGAAAATCATGCCGTTTCCCGGTGGTCAGGATGTCGTCATCACGATCGGGAATGGCTTTGGCAGCCCGCCCGGTCTTTACTGCTATCAGTGCGGCAATGGCGGCATAGCCGGCTGCCTGGGTTTCCTTGCCGCCAAAGGCGCCGCCCATCCGCCGCACAGTCACGGTTACCGCATTATCCGGTGTGCCCAGTATTCTGGCGGTCAGGTGTTGTACTTCGCTGGGGTGCTGCGTCGAACAGTGCACCAGCACATCGCCGTCTTCCTGTGGTATAGCCAGCGCCGCCTGACCCTCCAGGTAAAAATGTTCCTGCCCACCCATATACAGATGGTTCTGTTTTCTCAGCGGTGCATCAGTCAGTGCCTGTGCGGTGTTTCCCCGTTCCAGAATTCGGGGTTTAACCACATAACTGTCAGCAGCCAGCGCCTGCTCAATGGTCAGAACAGCAGGCAAAACAGTGTAGTTGATAATGGCTTTGGAGGCCGCGTGCTGGGCAGCATCACGGCTGTCGGCGGCAACTGCGAAGATTGGTTGGCCAACATATTCCACCAGCTCATCGGCCAGCATGGGGTCATCACCGAATACCGGGCTGACATCGTTACATCCGGGAATATCAGCAGCGCAGATTACCGCGGCGACACGCGGGTCCTCCTTGACTGCGGTTAAATCCATGCTGTCGATGCGTGCGTGCGCATGTGGGCTGAGCGCGATGTAAATTTGCAGGGCGTCTGCGGGTACCGGAATATCATCAATGTATACCGCTTCACCACTGACATGCTTATGGGCACTGTCATGTGTCAGCGGTTGCCGGACCCCGCCGGAAATGCTGCTGGGCAGTTCAGCGTTGGCCATAACTGTTAGCCGAGTGTCCGAACAACCGTGTGCTGTTATCGGAACCGGTAGATTCCAGATAGCATTTCATCAGCAGATTACCGGCCACCTGCATGCGGTAGTCGGCAGTGGCCCTTAAATCGGTTAATGGTGTGAAGTCATTCCGGAGCCGGGGTATGGCCTGCTGAATGCTTTCCTCATTCCAGTGTTGTCCGAGTACTGCCTGTTCAAGCTGTAGTGCTCTGGCAGGAATGCCTGCCATACCACCGTACGCCGCTCTGAACAGGTGAACGGTTTGCCGTTCATCAACGCCCACCAGAAATGCAGCGCATACCGCGCTGATATCCTGGTCAAACCGCTTGGAAATTTTGTAACAGAACAGCCGGGCGCCCGCCGGCAGGGCAGGTATCACAATACGGGAAACCACTTCACCTGGGCGGCGGTCCTGCTTGCCGTATTCAACAAAGAAATCCTGCAGCGCCAATTCCCGCTCGCCCTGGCGGCCGGATAACACCAGCCTGGCGCCCAGCGCGATTAATACCGGTGGGGTATCACCGATAGGCGAGCCATTGGCTATGTTGCCGCCAATGGTGCCGGCATTTCTGACCTGCTCGGCGCCGATCCTGCGGGTCATTTCAGCGAAGTCCGGGAAGTATTGGTGCAGGGTGTTCAATGCGTCGGTGTAATTGACGCCCGCTCCAATGGATATCTGATCAGCTGTGATATTGATCTGCTGCAATTCCGGGACGTGATTGATGTAGATAACGGTATCAAGCGTTCGCTTTTGTTTGGTCACCCAAAGGCCGACATCGGTGCCGCCGGCAAGTATGCAGGCATCGGGATATTGTTCTGTCAGCAAGTGCAGCTCATTCAGGCTGTGTGGTGCGAAAAATCGCTTGCCCTGATGTTCATATGTGAGGCTTTGACCATCGTCGAGCTCATTCAGAATTTGCAGATGTCTGGGCTGAGTTGCCGTAAAGCTATCGCTGGCCGGACCTGAGCAGCTGGATAATGCTGCATCGACAATCGGTCCATAACCGGTGCAGCGGCACAAATTGCCGGCAATGGCATCGTTGACGGCGGTACGCTCAAGCGGCAGTTTTTTGGTTGAACTGTGATAAAGCGCAAATAGCGACATGATGAATCCCGGCGTACAGAATCCGCACTGCGAACCATGTTTGTCGAGCATCGCCTGTTGTACCGGGTGCAGCGACCCATCCGGATTTTTAAGCGCTTCCACGGTAATCACCGATTTGCCATCGATGGTTGGTAAAAACTGGATACAACTGTTTACTGCGCGGTATCGTATCCCGTTATCATGCAGTTCGCCGATGACAACAGTGCATGCGCCGCAATCGCCCTCTGCACAACCTTCCTTGCTGCCGCACAGACCTAGATGCTCGCGCAGATATCGCAATACCGTCAGTGTCGGCGGAACATCTTCAACCTGATGGGTGTTGCCGTTAAGCAAAAATCTGATCTGACGGCGCATCAGCTGCCCCGGTAGGTGGAATACCCGAATGGCGACAGCAACAATGGAACGTGATAATGCTGGTCTGTTGCTGAGATACTGAAGCGCACCGGGATATCGCCTAAGAACAATGGCGCTGTCAGATTGGGGTGGTGCTTCAGCAGATATTGTTCGGCATGAAACACCAGTTCGTACCGGCCGGGCTGGAGTGCCTCGGCACTGATAAGAGGAGCATCACAGCGGCCGTCCTCATTGGTGACTGTTCTGGTGACTTCCCAGCGTTCATTATCCAACCTGTACAGTGTCACAGTCAGACCGCCGGCAGGGCAGCCACGGGCAGTATCAAGTACATGTGTTGTCAATCCGCTCATTGGTACAGACAGCCGGTGTTAACGGTTTTATTGATCGCAACATAAGCATACCTGAGCCATGCGGCAAAAGCATGATTTAAACCGGAAGTAACTCGCATGGAGGGTTTGAAGTTATCTGCCGGGTTACTGGCTGTTCTGAATCCATGCCCCCAGCAGTGCGCGCTCCTGGTCGGTCATACCGGTCATGTTGGCCAGCGGCATAGTCTGAGTGGCAATTGTGCGGAGGTAAATTTTATCTTTGGTATCGATAATCTGTTGATCGGTATCAAGTACATAACCGAGTGGCGCAACAGTAAAAACGGTATCGCTGGGGGTGGCGGAATGGCAACTGACGCAGCGGGCCTGAATGATGCTGCGTATCTGATCAAAGCTGACAACAGGGGGCGCATTGATATTGCCGGCTTGTTGCTGACCAGATAACGGCGCATTCGTTTGACCTGCTGAATGGGGCTGAGATTTGCTGATCAGTGCCAGAGAAAATATTGCCAGCAATGCCAAAGGCAAAATCCAGACTATTTTCCGTCCCTGGTTTTTCAAGTTGAAATAATGCCTGACGGCAGCCGAAATCAACGCCAGCGCGGCCAGAATGGCCCAGTTATAGGCATGCCCGAAAGTGCTGGGGAAGTGATGGCTGATCATAATGAACAGCACCGGCAGCGTTAGATAATTGTTGTGCAGCGAACGGCGCAGAGCATTTTTACCGGGTGCCGGATCCGGTAATTCACCCCGCTGCATCGCGGTGACCATGATCTTCTGTGCCGGAATGATCACATAAAAAACATTGGCGACCATGATGGTGCCGATCATTGCGCCCAGCTGAAGGTATGCGGCGCGGCCATCAAAAACCTGGGTGTAACCATAGGCGGCCGATATTGCCAGTAGTGCAAAAACTGCAGTGAACCAGATTGGATTCTCCACCAGCCGGGTGCCTGATAATCCATGATAAATCAGCCAGCCGGCTATCAGGCCGCCGATGCTGAGAGCTATGCCGGCGGTATTGCTTAACCCGGCCGGATTGCTGCCCAGCAGGTACACGGGATTCAGGTAGTAGACGATAATTAATAATGCAAAGCCACTGACCCAGGTTGAGTAGGCTTCCCATTTGAACCAGTGCAGCAATTCGGGCAGCTTTGCCGGTGCTACCTCATATTTCTGCACATGGTAAAAACCACCGCCGTGCACCGCCCATAAATCACCGGCCAGTCCTTTGGATGGATTGTTACGCTCAAGGTTGCCTTCCAGCCAATTAAAATAAAATGATGCGCCGATCCAGGCAATGCCGGTAATAACGTGAATCCAGCGGATCAGTAAATTCAACCATTCGTGCCAATAAGGGTCCATACGGTGGTTCCGGCCTTAGATGATATTAATCGTAATGTCTTGCCCGGACAGGTCCAGCTCATCACAGTTGGTACCCGGCCCCTGCCGATCAACCACGATAAACTCGCTGACCCGGTCCAGAGCGATCAGCGGATGATGCCACACCCCGGCAGCGTAATTGATTCCCTGCCGCCCATTGCTGACAAACGCACGTAAATTATTGGCTGCGGGAGTTTGATCTGCAGGCGCGACCACAATCAGAAAGCGTTGTCGGGTAACCGGGAAGAATGCCTGGCTGGAAAGCGGGTGCCGTTCCATTACAGTGATCTTGTGCGGCAGATCAAATGGCTGTGCGCGGAAAATGGCCAGACAGACTTGTCCCTGATCCCGGTTGACATCTATCCGGGCAAGGTTATCAAATCGCTGACAGCTACCGGCATTAATCGGTAACGCATCACCGGTCGCCTGGATCACCTCGCCAAACGGTGCAAAACTATCTGCGTTCAGTGCAACGGCGTTGAGTACCGGACCGGTCATAACTGGGCAAGCTTGCCGAACAGCCGAATTCTGCTGATGCCCCCGTCCGGGTAAATATTCAGGCGGATACGGTTGACAGGTGCGTGTTGCTGGATTTCTGTACTGAAGGTATGGATTTGATCGGGGCCCAGGCCTGCCTGTGGCAGCAGCGGTTTCCAGTTCAGATCGGCGTGATCGAACCGGTCATCAGGGTCTGCATCCGATAAAGCACCTTCCAGCGAGCAGCTTTCCGGGTAATTGCCTTTGAAGTGCGCAGTGTCAATTTCCACCCGGTCAATAATGCCGCTGTGTCCCAATGCCAGTATGACCCAATCGTTACCGGGTTTGCGCCGCCGGCGGGTTTCCCAGCCATCGCCCATATTGATACCTCTTCCCGGCGCAATCAGATTGCTCATGTGTCCGTAATGCATATCATTACAGCACAACACCCGGCCGCCGTTGCCGATGGCAGCCAGATCGTGTTCTATTTGGAAATCATGATCTTTCCATAACCGTTTCACTTGGCCATACACCCGCAGGCGGGCGACACCGCCATCCGGGTATAAATTCAGCCGCAGGTGATTCCAGGGATGGCTCTCGGTAATTGGAAAGCAATGTTGCCGATCGCCTTCCACAGCCTGCTGGGGGACCAGCTCGGTCCATGTGCACTGCTCACCGGACCACGACTCGGTCAGCGCGCCGTCGATTGAGATGGCCGGAGGATAATTGCCGGTGAAATGGCTGTTATCCAGTTCAAACCCCCGGATAATCCCGGGGCTTCCCAACCTGATGATGCAGTAGTCATGTCCCGGGTCACGCTTTCGGCGGGATTCCCAGCCGTCCATCCATTTGCCGTGTTCGTCATATTTGTCGGGAATGAATACCGGTGGTTCCGGTTTAATCAAACGTTCTTTGGAAGCAAAGAATTCATCTGTGGCATAAACCACAGTGGCGCCGAGCCTGGGTTGAGCCAGGTTAATCCATTCGGTAAATGGGTGTTCGGCAGTCATAATGCCTGAATACGCAGCCAGGCAATTTTGTTGATCTGTTCGAGCGCACAGGCAAACTCCTGCTCTACCGAATTGTGCAGCAGGCGTTGTTCAAAAGTTGCCAGAATGTCCATCTTATGCATGCCTTTTACGGCCAGTATAAAGGGAAAACCAAACTTTGCCTTATAGTCGCTGTTCAGCTGGTGGAAGCGTTCTAGTTCAGCTGAGGTGCACTGATCCAGTCCGGCGGAAGATTGCTCAGTATTGGAGTCGTGCGTCAGTTTGCCTGCCAATGCAGCTTTGCCTGCCAGATCGGGATGCGCCCGGATCAACGCCAGCTGTTTATCTCTGGCAGCATTCAACATGACTTTACAGAGCAGCGAATGAAGTGTGGCAGTGTCGTTATGGGTAATATCCAGACCTGTATCAAAAGCCCGCTCGGCAACCCATGGTGAATGTTCGTAAAGCTGACCGTAGCGCTCTATAAATTCAGACTTGCTCAATTCGGCAGGGGCTGGTCCGCGCATCGTTACTATTCAGCACTCCGGTGGAACGGGTGACGTTCGTGCCAGTGCCTGGCTATGTCGATTCGGCGGGCAAACCAGACACGTTCAAAGCCGCGGATATATTCGATAAAACGCTGCAGTGCAGCAAAACGCCCCGGACGCCCAATCAGTCTGCAATGCAAACCAATGGACAGCATTCGCGGAGTCGTTTGACCTTCTGCATATAAAACATCAAAGCTGTCCTTCAGATAGGTATAAAACTGATCACCGCTGTTAAACCCCTGGGTTGTGGCAAAGCGCATGTCATTGGCATCCAGTGTATAGGGAACTATCAGATGCGGCTTATCGTTGACCTGTGTCCAGAAGGGTAAATCATCGCAATAAGCATCGGCGTCGTACAAAAAACCGCCTGCTTCCACCACCAGCCGTCTGGTGTTGGGGCTGGTGCGGCCGGTATACCAGCCCTGTGGCCGCTGACCGGTAAGCCGGGTAATAATATCAACTGCCTGCCGGATATGTTCACGCTCGGTATCTTCATCAACCTGCTGATAATTGATCCAGCGATAGCCGTGACTGCAGACTTCATGACCGGCCTGAACAAATGCCCGGGCAGCAGCAGGGTTGCGCTCCAGCGCCATGGCGACAGCGAAAACTGTGATGGGAATATCAAACTGCTGGAATAATTTCAGCAAACGCCAGACACCGACCCGGCTGCCGTATTCATAGATTGATTCCATGCTTAAATGGCGCATGCCGCGCACAGGCTGCGCATTCATGATTTCCGACAGAAAGGTCTCTGATGCCCGATCGCCGTGGAGCACGGAATTTTCGCCGCCTTCCTCGTAATTAAGCACGAATTGGACAGCAATACGGGCATCACCCGGCCAGTCGGCGTAGGGTGGGGCAGCGCCGTATCCAATCAGGTCACGTGGGTATTCCGACATCGCTGAGACTGTTAACCGGCTACCGCTTGATCAATTTTGGCCAGCATTTCCCGCCTGTCCTCCCGGCTCAGGAAAGATGCGGTAAATGAATTGCGCGCCAGGTCGGCCAGCTCTGTCCGGGATAAATTCAGCGCCTGTTGAACGGCAATATAATTTTCATTGACGTAGCCGCCAAAATAGGCAGGATCATCCGAATTCAGGGTCACCAGCAGGCCGCTGTTCAGCATTTGCCGCAATGGATGTTGACGCATATCAGTCACGACGCACAGTTTCAGATTGGACAACGGACAAACCGTCAGTGGAATCTGTTCCGAGGCGATCCGTTTAACCAGTGCCGGGTCATCCAGGCAGCGGTTGCCATGGTCAATCCGGACAATCTGTAAATCATCCAGCGCACTTGCAACATACTCTGCCGGGCCTTCTTCACCGGCGTGGGCAACAGGCAGGAATCCTGCTTCTCTGGCTAGTGCATATACGTTTTTGAACTTGGCGGGTGGATGGCCCAGTTCGGAGGAATCCAGACCGACACCGATGATGTGTTCTTTATACGGCATTGCCTGCTGTAGCGTTGCCATTGCATCGGATTCTTCCAGGTGGCGCAGAAAACACATGATCAGACGGCTGCTGATGCCCAGCTCATGCCGGCCGTCTTTGAGCGCCTGATGAATGCCGTTAAAAACTGTTGAGAATTCGATCCCGCGTTCGGTATGCCCCTGTGGGTCAAAGAAGATTTCGGTATGCAGTACATTCTGTGCGCGGGACTTCTGTAGATAGGCCATGGTCAGGTCGTAATAGTCCTGCTCGGTTTGCAGTACGCTCATGCCCTGATAATAAAGATCCAAAAAGTCCTGCAAATTTCCGAAATCGTATGCAGCCCGCAGTGCTTCGACTGAGTGGTACGGCAGTTCGACGCCGTTGCGCTGGGCCAGCGCGAACATCAGCTCCGGCTCCAGTGTTCCTTCGATATGTAAATGCAGTTCTGCTTTGGGCAGTGCCTGGATAAAGTCATGCATCGACATGGAAGCTCCCGTTCGTTTTTGCCAGCCGGTTAATCATTCCGGCCGTTGTATATCACACCGTTATTCGCTGCATAGTCCTGCAACACACGGCTGGCCTGTTCCCGCAGTATATCCTGAACCACTTCAATCCCTCGGGACTCCAGCGCCTGCACCCAATCGTCCAGCTTGGGGCCTTCGTCAAAGCCGATGGCGCGGGCATCGGCATCACGGGCGCCGCAGACCAGCCGCCGGATGCCGGACCAGGGGGTTGCACCAAAACACATCGAGCAAGGCTCGGTGCTGGTTATCAGTTCCAGACGGGGCATGCCCGGACCACCCAGATCATGGTTTTGCAATACCTGCTGAGCAATGGCATAGGCAACCATTTCGCCATGCCCGCCGGACCAGCAGCTGGGCACCACTACATTGACGCCCGGTGCAATCAGTTTGTGACTGTCCATATCAAATATGGCTGCGCCAAATGGCCCACCGGTACCCTGTTCAACATTAGTCCTGGCGAGGTCAATGGCCAACTGCATTCGATCTTCCACACTTGGAAACACGGTATCCGGATCAGGCAGAAATTCATCGACCCAGGCTGGCAGCCATACGGTCAGTTGAGGGAATCGAGAAGAAGCTTGAGCAGACATATCCTTCAACCTCAGCACTCAATGACATTAACTGCCAGGCCACCACGAGAGGTTTCTTTGTATTTGGTTTTCATATCAGCGCCGGTGTCGCGCATTGTTTTGATAACCCTGTCCAGCGTCACCTGATGTTTGCCGTCTCCGCGCAACGCCATGCGGCTGGCATTGATGGCTTTCACTGCGCCCATTGCATTACGTTCAATGCAGGGTATCTGCACCAGCCCGCCGACCGGGTCGCAGGTCAGCCCAAGGTTGTGTTCCATACCGATTTCTGCAGCATTTTCTATTTGTGACAAGGAACCGCCCATGGCAGCCGTCAAACCACCGGCTGCCATTGAGCAGGCGACGCCGACCTCACCCTGGCAGCCAACCTCTGCGCCGGAGATTGAGGCATTTTCCTTGTACAGAATGCCGATGGCCGCCGCAGTAAGTAAAAACTCAAGGATGCCGTCCTCATCCGAATGCGGCACAAAATGCTTGTAATACAGGATGACGGCAGGAATGATGCCGGCTGCGCCATTGGTCGGTGCAGTCACAACCCGGCCACCGGCTGCATTCTCTTCATTCACCGCTAAAGCGAACAGATTGACCCAGTCCAGAATTTCCAGAGGATCTTCGCGAGCGCTTTGCGGGTCGCTGCCGAATTGAGCGAACAATGTTGGCGCACGGCGGACAACTTTCAGTGGACCAGGCAGCTCTCCAGGTGAATGACACCCGCGTTCTACACAGGCACGCATGGTTTCCCAGATATTCAGCAGCTCGCTGCGGATGGTATCCCGATCCCGCCAGGCGGTTTCATTGGCCAGCATCAGTTCAGCAATACGGATATTGTGTGTGGCACAGGCGTTAAACAGGTCTTCTCCGGTTTTAAACGGGTATTTGACCTGAGTGGTATCGGCAACAATCCGGTCTTCTTCAGCCTCGTCATTGTTGACCACAAAGCCGCCGCCCACTGAATAGTAATCGCGGCTCAGCAGTGGCTGTCCGGAAGCATCAAATGCGGTAAAGCGCATCCCATTGGGGTGATGAGGCAGCGTCTGCCTTTTATGAAAAATCAAATCCTTGCGGTGTTTGAATTTTACCGGGTGCCGGTTCAGCAGGCTGATGGTCTGCTGCTCAAGAATTTCGGTGACACGTTGAGGTACGTAATCCGGGTCGACCGTATCGGGCAAATGTCCTTCCAAACCAAGCAGCACAGCTTTATCAGTGCCGTGTCCGCGTCCGGTATGCCCCAGTGAGCCATAGAGTTCAGCGGCAATTCGATCAACAGACTGAATAAGCTCAGCCTGTTCCAGGCGTTTGACAAACAACACTGCAGCCCGCATCGGACCGACAGTGTGTGAACTGGAAGGACCAATGCCTATCTTGAACAGATCAAAAATACTGATTGACATACCGGGTAACTTAAAGCTGTAAACATGACCGATGATAAGCGATCAAACGATTGCGGTCAGCTGCTGGTGCAAAACTTTATTCATTGCGTCAGGTGTAAGTGCTGTGCATCGGGCATGTTCAACTGATTATCAAACGCGAATTTCATTAAAGCTTTGAGGCGTTATGCCGCAGATTCAGAATGCCTCGATTTACGGTTATTTTGGGTGAAGAAAACTACGAAAACAGGGCAACTAGATTGCCCTTGGAACCCTTGTTTTATCGCGAAAGTTTGGATTGGTTGGTGGATACGCCGGTTAATTTCATGTTTTGTTAAAAAAAGCGAAAAAAATGCCTGACTTATGTTGCCATTTAACAAGTATGCGGGTATTTTATTGTGCTGTTGTCACAGTATGTGCTGACGGAACTCTACCCTATTTCCTGGAGAAACAAATGCGTTTATTTACTTTTCTTGCTGTATTGGCAATAGCTTTTGCCGGACCAGCTATAGCTCAAGAAAAAAATGGTGCCGTAGGTTTGGCATCCAGCTTGGATGGCTCATTAGTCCTGCAAGCAAATGAAATTTCTACACTTGGCGGTGCCAGTGCTTCGCCTCTGAGTGTTAATGGTGTTGATAGCTGGGATGTCCAAGGGGACTCAGACAACATCGTAATGAATCTGGACATCGGTGCTGGTAATGAAGTGACCGGTATTTCTTTCGACGTCAATCTCAACAGTGTTGGCGCCAGCTGGTGTAGTGAGGCAGACATTTTCTTTACCGACTCTGCGCTGACTACCGGTGTAATCCTTACTCCTGGTGTGGGCGTTGATATGCCTTGCACCATGGATTTCAGTTCTGGCGGTGTTGACGATGTAACCATGTTTGGTGTTATTGCAGGCGCTGACGGTATCCTCCGGATTGAGTTTGCAGAGTCATTTGATGACGTAGCTGACGCAGTGGACACCAACCTGGCAGATGTTGCAGCAGCAGCTGAAGTTCCAGGGTTTGGTTTGGTTTGTGTAGATCAGGGTGCCTGTGATGTTGCACTGGGTCTGGCCACACCGTTGCCTGAACCACCTGCAGTTCCTGCTCTGAACATGTTTGGCCTGTTTGCCCTGGCACTGATGCTGGTGGTAGGCACTCTGCTGGTTATGCGCCGCAAAGCCTGAAGCCAAACAAAAATCCGATTTTTCGGTTAAAAAGCGCTGCCATTGAGCAGCGCTTTTTTTATGCCTGAATAAACAGCTGAACAGTCGGAAATTTAAAACTGCGGCCTGTTGTTGAGCGGTTGGTTTTAGTTTGCCGGCTGAGCAGTTTTTGCCTGGGAAATGAGCAGTTCATAAGTGCAGCTGAAGCAGCAAAAGCTGCTCAGGCATTATTCAAAGCCGGTGCTGGAGATAAAATCCGGTTCAGGGTGCAGGAACTTGTGGTACCGGTTGGCGGTAATGCCGTTGATAACTGATGATGCACCGTCCGGCCAGCTTATCTGCAAATCAACTGCAGTAGCAGCGCCGATGCCGAAATGCTGAATCAGGCTGCTGTTGCCGCCACGGCTCTGGCCACTGGTGACCTCTCTCATCTGAATGCCGTCAACTGTAGACAAGTGGATACGTGCGCCGATGGCGTCACGGTTGATATCGGCATCTTCACCGCTCAACTCGATGGCAATCCAGTTATCAGTCATGGCGGTGCTATTGGCATACAGTGCATAAGCATCGCTGTTATTACATACAATCAAATCCTGCCGGCCATCAGCGTTATAGTCCCACTGTGATGTGCCGTTGGAGTTCAACGGGTTACTGGCGCCGCTGGTGATGGAGACATCATCGAACTGCAGGTTGGCAAGGTTGTAATACACACGGTCGGTATTTACGTCCGGTGTAGTACCGCCGGTCGCCAGGTAAGCATCCAGCCAGCCATCATTATCAAAATCAGCGAAGTGTGTGCCCCAGCCGACGGCATTGAAATTTAAACCGGATGAATCACTGATTTCTGTAAACGCCAATGAGCCCAGGTCCAGGTCATTACGCAGTACTACCTGTTCGGCAATGCTGGAAAAGTACAGATCGAGATCCCCATCCAGATCGATATCGCCGGAGGCAATACCCATTCCGTAGACTTCGCGATCAGTATTGGTCGCAGCCGATACATCAGTAAAACACCAGCTGCCGCAACCCGGGCCGTCATTGCGCCACAGTGTATTTTTGACCAGCTTGTCGTTGACTATATACAAATCCAGGTCACCGTCATTATCCAGGTCGGTAAATGTGGCTGCCAGAACAGGTCGGGTGAGTGGCTCGGCGGCAAATCCCTGGTTGATGTTGGTGAATGTTCCGTCGCCGTTGCTCAGCCAGATTTGATCCTGGTTGATAGGGTCATCTATGACAGGGTTGAGTACCGGAGGATAAGTGCCGACATAGAGATCCAGCCAGCTGTCGCCGTTGATATCAGCCCATGCCACTGCTTCTGTGCGGGCAGTGTGGTTAACGCCGGCCATGGCAGTAACATCGGTGAAACCTGCACCTGCGTCATTGCGGAACAGATAATTATTGCCGTCGCAGCCCACATACAAATCCGCCCATCCGTCATTATTAAAATCTGCTGCAGCGACGGGGCCGCAATCACTGCCTGACGGGTTTAGCTGTGTAGAGAGTGCAGATTCACTGAAGCTGCCGTCACCATTATTAAGCAGCAGATGATTGTCGTCGAAATAGCCGGTAACAAAAGCATCCAGCCAGCCGTTATGATCAAAGTCGGCAACGGCTTGTCCACAACTGGGTTTATTGGCAAAGTGACTGGCGGAAAAACCGGATGACAATGTGACATCAGTGAACTCGATTGCCGGCAGGTTTTGAGTAAGCAATGCGCTAGAAACAGCGAATCCCCATATGATATGTAATGGGTGTTTCTGATAACGAATTCTGTGCATCAGCTACTGTCTCCCTATACAATCAGCATGTGCAAGCCAGAGAGTATAGCCTAATTCATGAGTGACGCTTCGCCATCGGGTTTTTTGTTGCTGGGACGTGAACAATGCTGCTTATGTGAGCAGGCAGAACTGCTGCTTGAGGAGCTGGGTTTCGGCGGGCAATATCAACAGCTGGATATTGATTCAGACCTCACACTAATCCGTCGATTCGGAGAGCAGGTGCCGGTTTTGGCTACTATGGATTTTGAATCCTGTCTCAGCTGGCCGTTCAGCCGTGAGCAAATTGATAAGTTTATTAATCAGCAATAACGGGCGCCTGACGCAGTCTTTATCAGCGGCAAAACTTATCGTTTATTGGGAGCCCTCTTCAGAAAGGTCACCATCAGCAGTACTGAACAAACCAGGCCGACAAGCAGAGCACTGATAAAGCCGAGAGTGGCCCACCGGAATCGGCAGCTTATACCACTTTGATTGATAATGATGTTTTGCACCTCTGCATGAAACTCGGGCAGATCTGTAACCCAGTCCGAAGCGGCAAATCCATAAATCAGCTTGAACCTGGGGGTAACCAGTTCCAGTGCCTGGTGCCCGGGATGATCGGGTGACTCAATCAGGTTGAAGGCGGTGATGTCCTCGTACAACACCCTGTTGCGGTGCCAGTAATAGGGTGAAAACTGAACCTGCAGCAAAGTATGCTGCTCACCTGCCCAGCATAATGATGTACCTGGACGGGTCCAGCAATAGCCTGCTAGTATCAATGCGCATAGCAATAAAAATAAATACAGGCGGCTACGCATACTGCTTTGACCTGGCTGTTTCCGGGAGCTGAAATATTATGTTGTCCATCATCAATTCGTTACTTATCCTGGGCTCGTCATCATGGTTTGAGGATGTCAGCGATGCTGTTGGTGTCAACGTAAACCACCATGCCACCTATTTAATCACCGGTCAGGCCTTTGCGGATATCAACCGCGATGGGTGGCTGGATCTTATTTTAACCAGTAGTGACGGACAAAATACCATTTTGCTGAATCAGCAGGGCCTAAGCTTTGTTGAGGCGCCGTTCAGCCAGGATATTGTTATGCCGGGCCATCAGTCAGGCGGTGTGGCAGTTGCTGATTATGACAATGATGGCTGGCTTGATATCTATCTGGCCGGTAACGGCAGCAATCATCTGTTCTGGAATGATCGTGGTCAGGGTTTTATTGATGTAACCGAGAGCAGCGGCACCGGGCATGATGGCCGGGATGAGTCAGCTGCATGGGGCGATTTTAATAACGATGGCTGGCTGGATCTGGTGGTGGTCGGTTTTCCCGTCATTGGCCATCCGGATTTGTCCGACCCGGTTAATCAGGATGTGCTGTTTTTCTCCAACGGCGACGGCACCTTTACCAACATGTCCAGCATGCTGGATAACATGCTGACCCGTGGGCCTGGATTTACTGTTGGCATATTCGATTTTGACCATGATGATGATCAGGATATCTATGTGGTTAATGATAAGCACTGGGGCAACACCATGTGGCGGAATGATGGCCCGGGTTGCGGCGGCTGGTGTTTTACCGATGTCTCCGTTCAGACCAATACCAGAAGGCCGGTCTATGGCATGGGTATTGCAGTTGCGGATTACGATAATGATCTTGATGATGATCTGCTGTTCTCCAGTATCAGTGAGCAGGTGCTGCTGGCCAGCCAGTGGTCGCAGGGGCAGCCGGTCTATGAGGAGGTTTCAGTAACAGCAGGTATTTCAGTCGATGCCATTGGCTGGGCTACGCTGTTTTTTGATATGGATAATGACAGCTGGCAGGATGCCTTTATCTCTACCTTCAACGATGATGAACATAATTCAGACAGGGTGTATTGGAATCAGCATGATGGCACCTTTCAGGATATCTCAGCGGTTTCCGGTGCCAGTCATCCGGCAGCCAGCATCGGAGCGGCTTACGGGGACTACAACCGTGACGGAAAAGTGGACCTGCTGGTCGGTGATCACGGCAGCGGGTATCGACTGCTGAAGAACATTACGCCGGGGAACAACAACTGGCTTCGCCTGAATCTGGATGGCGGAAATAACGTCAACCGAGATGCAATCGGGACAAAATTACGGGTAACGCGTGCAGATGGCACGGCAACCTTGTATCATATATTTAGTGGTGATGCGATTGGGTCTGGTAGCGAAAGCACGATTCATATTGGCTTAGGTAGCAATACCTCCGCAGAAGTCCATATCCAATGGACTGATGGCACAGAGCAAGTACTCTCTGGTTTGCAGCCAAATCGACAACATTTGGTTGTACATCCAGGCTCGGAATTGATCAGCACATTTGGATTTGAAGATTAATTTTTTATGTTGCCTATCGCTTTCGGCAAAGGCATGTATTTAACTTATGGACTTGCTTATGAATAAAATCAGCATACTCTTGGCAGGACTCATTCTGGTCTTTGCCGCTAACGCTCAAGATGGCTCCCGTCCGGGGTCTCAGGTAGACACCACCCCACCATCCACCAATGCCGGTGGCGGTTCTGCTGAAGACTTCGCGGACATCGCTGCACTGCTGGCAGGTGATTGGGAATCAATCAACACATCTGATGCCATCGGCACAAACCCGGACTGGTTCCAGGGTAATCCGGCGGTATTCAATGCACAGGCTGGCGCTCCGGAAGCTTATGCAGCTTCTAACTTTAACGGCACAGCTGGTTCACAGCTGAGCAACTGGCTGCTGGTTCCAGACGTGGGTTTCCTTGATTCCGCAACTTTCTGGGCCCGTACAGTAACCGGCAACACTTTCCCGGATCGTATGCAGGTCAGGTTTAGTGATGTGGGCGGCAGTAATGTTGGTACCGACCCAGCCACTGTAGGTACTTATGACGACCTGCTGCTGGACATCAACCCAACGCTGGCGATGGGTGGTTTCCCCGATGACTGGGCTGAATTTACTGTAAACCCGGGTGCATCCGGCCGTCTGGCTTTCCGTCATTTTGTAGATGTGGACGCTGGTCCGGTAGGTTCCAATTCCAACTTCATCGGTGTTGATACCTTCTCATTTGTACTGGGCACACCGCTGCCACCTGCTCCAGCAGTACCGACTCTGGGCATCTTTGGCCTGGTGGCACTGGCGCTGGTCCTGATGGTTGGCACCGTATTGGTTAGACGCAAAACTACCGTTTAATCAAACACCAAACTGATTTTAAAAGGCCGCTCAGCGGCCTTTTTTTATGCCAGCTGGATTTTGACCTGCCGTGTTCCCAAAAGCGCTGAGCATTGACTGAAGGTATGATGCGCTAAGCAATTGATTGAGAGAAATTATGTTTAAGCACACCTGGAATATGTTTGCCGGGCTACTCCTCGGGACCAGTGTCATGGCTTATGAAATACCTGACATGCCGGTTCCGGTCAGCAATAACGCGGTAACTGCTGTATCAGGTGAAGACGGGTTGGCTCTGTACAGCTTTACCGGCCTGTTGTCCGGCAAAAGCTGGCAGCATGTAACCAACAGATCATGGTGGTTGCCTGCCGGTGCTGATCAATGGCAGGAACTGCCGCCGGTACCGGGTGATATGGGTCGGCTGGCAGCTGTAGCGGTAACGGCAGGTCAGACGGTGTGGGTGTTCGGCGGTTATACCGTGGCGGAAGATCACAGTGAAGTATCGACACCGGAAACCTTTCGGGTGGACCCCGGCAGCCGGCCGGTTTATCAACGCATGGCGGATATGCCGGTGCCGGTCGATGATGCCGCCGCTCTGGTTTACCAGGACCGTTATATTTATCTGATCAGTGGCTGGCATGATGTCGGCAATGTCAACCTGGTGCAGATTTATGACACTGAGACAAATCGCTGGCAGCAGGGAACCCCCTGGCCCGGAGAGCCGGTGTTCGGGCATGCTGGCGCTATTGACGATCGCAATCTGCTGGTTTGCGGCGGCGTGAAAATTGAATATCAGCAGGCCGGTGGCCGGGATTTTGTATTAACCGATGATTGCTGGCAGGGAATTATCAGCAGTTCTGATATACGCCGTATCGGCTGGCGCCGTGCCGAGTCAATGCCTGTAACAGGAAGATACCGTGCTGCAGCGGCTGCATTGGCCGATGGCAGTGTGATGTTTGTAGGAGGGTCGGATAATCCGTATAACTATGACGGCATCGGTTACAACGAAGCGGCATCTGAACCACTGAAAAGTGTGATCAGTTTCGATTTTTCCGATGGACAATGGCGCTGCCACCCACCTGTTGATACGCCCAGCATGGATCATCGTGGCCTGCTGGTGCTGTCTGACGGGAGTACTCTGCGGCTGGGTGGAATGCTGGCAGGGCAACAGGTCACCAATAAAGTGTTGCGGCAGGCAATATCTGAACCGGGAGGTTGCAATCCTTGAATCAGCCCATGTCAGCAGTTGCGATCATGCTACACTCGCGCCGACCATAACCGGATGACAGAACACGTGGGAGAACCTGTTCAGGCGATAGCTTATATTGATGCACCCAGGCTGCAGCGGGCACTGCAGGCCGGTATCAACCGGGTAAGTAACCGCCGCGAATATATCAACAAGATCAATGTATTTCCGGTAGCCGACGGGGATACCGGCACCAACATGATGTTTACGCTGCGCAGCCTGGCGGCCGCTTTGAGTCCCAGCGTTGGGGTCGGCATCTGCGATTATCTGAAACGGCTGGCGGGAGCCGCACTGGATGGTGCCAGGGGTAATTCCGGCGCCATCATGGCGCAGTATTTCCAGGGCTTTTTTGAGGGCTGCAGCAATCCACGCCGACTTTTCGCTGAGCATCTTGCCGATGCTTTGAGCTCAGCCGCTGCAGCTGCCTGGCAGGCTATGGCCAACCCGGTTGCGGGCACACTCCCATCGGTACTGGAGGCATTTGCGGAAAGTGTGCAGGCACAGGTGCAGGCAGGTCACCGGGATATCCGGAAATTAATGCAGCAGGGCCTGGCCAGCAGCCGCACTGCTCTGGCACGCACGCCTGAACAATTAAATGTATTGCGTGAAGCAGGTGTGGTTGATGCCGGCGCACAGGGTTTCGTTGATCTGCTGGAAGGCATCGTCGACTTCATGGAAACCGGCGAGCTGCAGGAAATCAAAACCCACCGGTCGGTTGATCTGCCTGATTTCGAAGTATTAATCAATCATGATGACCCGGAGCACAGGTACTGTACCGAATGCCTGATTCAGGGTGAGAATCTGGACCGGCAGCAATTACTGGGCATGCTGCAACAGCTTGATTCCAGCAGTGTGGTGATTGCCGGTGACCAGAGCCGGCTGCGTGTGCATATTCATATAGATCAGCCGGAGCAGGCGTTTCTGATCTGCGAAGAGCTGGGAGAGCTGAGTCAGCAAAAGGCTGATGACATGTTCAGTCAGGCGCAGGCAGCCAAACGTGCCGGCCAGCTGGTCATTGTTACCGATACCGGCGCCGATTTGCCCGATCAGCTGGCTGATGAGCTGGGTGTGCAGCGGGTATCGTTGCGTTTTAATTTCGGCGGGCATGACTATCTGGACCGGGTCAGCATGAACATCGCCCAGTTTTACCAGCGGCTTGCCACCAGCAAGCAGTCACCGCAGACTTCACAGCCGCCGGTCGGTGATTATCGCCGCAGTTATGAACTGCTGCGCGGGCAGGGCAGTGATGTGCTGAATATATCGGTTTCGGCAGCGCTTAGTGGTACTTACCAGGCGGCAGTAACTGCGGCCGGTGATGATGACGCCATACGCGTTTTCGATAGCGCCAACGGTTCTGCCGGACAGGGCTTGCTGGTGATAGCGGCGGCTGAAATGGCTGCACAGGGAATTCCAATAGCATCGTTACTGCAGCGCCTGGAACAGCTGAAAAATGACACGGTTACCTACGTTACTACCAGAAACCTTGACTATGCCGCCCGTGGCGGTCGTGCGCCCAAATGGTTGGCCCCGGTAGCACGGTATCTGCGGATAAGGCCGATTCTGGGAACCACACAGCAGGGCCTGTTAAAGCCCAGAGGTGCAATGCTGGCAAGGCAGAAGCCGGTACCTGGGTTTGCCCGCTGGATACTGCGCCGCCTGGATGGGGACAAGCACTACCGGATAATGATTACCCATGGTGATGACCATGCTTCAGCAGCGGAACTGCGCGATCGCATATTGGCCGGTTTCCCACAGGTGGATCAGTGCTGGATCAGCGAAACAGGCCCGGCAGTGGGTGTGCATGCCGGTCCGGGTGTTCTGGTGGTCGGTATACAACAGTGGGATGGCCCGCTAACCGGTGGACAGAATTCAAGCACAGGGGACGCTGCTGATGATTGAGCTGGTTATCAAAATAATCGTGTCGTATCTGCTCGGGTCGATATCCGGAAGTCTGTTGCTGGGGCGGTTGCGCAATGTGGATATCCGCTCCCAGGGCAGCGGGAATGCCGGTGGCACCAATGCGCTGCGCACCCAGGGATTATGGTTTGCTCTGGGGGTGATTATCATCGATATCGGCAAGGGAGCATTGGCTGCTTCGGTGGTCGCAAACTGGTCGATGGGTGGTGATCCACAGAGTGCATTACCTCTGATCTGGCAGTCTGTAAGCTGTGGTATGGCGGCTATTATCGGGCATATCTGGCCGGTCTTTTATGGATTTCGCGGCGGTAAGGGAGCGGGAACTCTGGTAGGGGTTTTGGCGGTGCTGGCGCCAATGGCGATGCTGTGGATGATAGTCGTCTGGTTGGTGATACTGGTTATCACCGGTTATGTGGGACTGGCGACTATCATGGCGGGTATCGCAGTTCCGTTTATCCTTCTGCTGCTGGGTAACCCAAGCACTGCGCTGCTTGCTTTTGCGGTGGCTACCGCATTGCTGATGGTGTGGACACACCGCAGTAACATTCAGCGCCTGGCGCAGGGCAATGAAAACCGCTTCGAACGTATCCGGATTAAAAACTGGCTGCGATGAGCGGCATGCAGTCCACAGACCTGGATAACGCCGGCGAGCAACTGGATGCGGGCTTCATCCAATCACATTTAACCGCTGAAGCAGCTGAGTATATCGACCGGCTGACAGTGCTGGATGTGGCCGAATCCACCAACAGCTGGGTTAAACAACAACCGGAACCGGGTGTTGTGGCGTGCCTGGCGGAAGAACAAACCGGCGGCCGTGGCCGGCGAGGCCGCAGTTGGAGTTCACCGGCGGGTTGCGGGGTTTTATTATCTGTCCGAGCTCCGCTTGAGCATCCAGCCTCGGCACTTAGCATGCTCAGCATGCAGGCTGGACTTGGTGTGCTGCAGGCAATCAAACAGGTAACTGGATTGGCTGTGCAATTGAAGTGGCCAAATGATGTGATGCTGGATGGCAGCAAACTGGCCGGCATCCTCGTGGAACTGCAGTCTAGCGGTCCGCACCAGACTACGGTTGTAATTGGAACCGGCATCAACGTGCGCTGGCCAGAGAGTGAACCAATGCCACAGCCGCTGGCAGATTGCCGCGCGGCGGCCAAGCAATTCACCAGAAACCAGTTGGCTGCCGGTGTGCTGAACGAATTAAGCAATGTCCTAATGCATTTTGGCGAGACAGCCGCCTGCAGTGTGGTGGCCAGCTGGTGGCAAAATGACCTTCTGGCTGATCAGCCGGTGCAGATAGAGCAGGGCGGGAAGCGCTATACCGGTCGTGCCGCAGGTCTGGATCAGGATGGCGGATTTGTACTGGATACCGGTAATGGCGTAATGACCTTCCATTCCAGTGAGGCCAGTATCCGTCTGATCAATTCTGAGTCATGAAGCTGTACATCGACATGGGCAACAGTTGCCTGAAGTTATTGCTGGATGACGGCGATATATCCACCGCTACATTGCTGACGCAGAGTTATGAGGACGCTGACTGGCTGTCTGGTGTAACCACGGTACCGCGGCAAATTATTGCGCTGCATGTCACGGATGAACAACTGGCAAAGCAACTGGAACAGCAATGTCGCCGGCACTGGGCCATGGACATTACCTGGTTGCGCAGCACTGCATCAGCAGCCGGATTACATAATGCCTATTCTGTGCCCGAACACCTAGGAGTGGATCGCTGGGCCGCCATGGCCGGTGCATTCAGCTTGTCCCGGCAGGATCTGGTGGTTGCTGACTTCGGCACAGCAACCACTATTGATGCAGTAACAGCTTCCGGACAGCACCTGGGTGGCTGGATTGTACCGGGTGCTGCCGGCATGCGCAGTTTGCAGCAGCAGCGTCTCCCTCATCTGTATCGCCCCGGTGCGCAGCCGGGTAAACCGGTAAAACTTGCTGTGAGTACCACCGACGCGTTGGAAGCGGGGATCTGGCAAACCCAGCTGGCTGCGCTGCAGCGATTTGTGTCTGTCAGCATTGAAGCAGGACTTGATCAGCCTTTATGTGTACTGACAGGAGGTTTTGCAGGCGGCATCGCGGATCTATGGGAATTGCCTGTCAGAGTCGAGCCCAGGCTGGTGTTTTTCGGTATGCAGCAGCTGCTTTACGAGCACATGCGACAGAATCCGCCTAAGGTGCGTTAACTCTCTGAACAGTTCCACTGCTGCTGGCCGTCGGCTGTTATCATGCAGGGTTTGTTAATGCAGGGAGTTAGATCCATGACTTTGATCCGTTATCTGGTAGTGGCAGCACTGCTGCTGACCACGTCAGCTGGCATGGCCCAGGATGATGAAGGGCGGTTGACCGGCTCAACCTTCAGCGGTATGAAAATGCGTACCATCGGACCGGCGTTCATGTCCGGACGTATTGCCGATATCGCCATCCACCCGCAGAACGATAATATCTGGTATCTGGCGGTTGGCTCAGGCGGCGTATGGAAATCAACCAATGCCGGGACAACCTGGTCCTCAATTTTTGACGGGCAGAGTTCCTATTCCATCGGCAGCATCACCATAGATCCAAGCAACCCTGATGTGGTCTGGGTGGGCACCGGTGAAAATGTTGGCGGCCGTCACGTTGGTTATGGCGACGGTATCTATCGCAGTCAGGACGGTGGCGCCAGCTGGCAGAACATGGGCCTGAAAGACAGCGAGCACATCAGTAAGATCATCGTTCATCCGAAAGACTCCAACACCCTGTGGGTGGCCGTTCAGGGCCCACTCTGGAACAAGGGTGGTGAGCGTGGACTGTATAAAACAACCGACGGCGGCCAGAACTGGGAACGTACCCTGGTCGGTGATGAAGGTGATGACGTTTGGACGGGGGTTACCGATGTGGTGATTGATCCGCGCAACCCGGACGTACTGTATGCCGCTACCTGGCAGCATCATCGCACCGTAGCCGCCTATGTGGGTGGTGGACCTAATTCCGGCATCCACCGTTCGTCAGATGGTGGTGAATCCTGGGAAAAACTTAGCAAAGGCCTGCCCGGTGGCAATCTGGGTAAAATCGGCCTGGCCATTTCACCGCAGAACCCGGATGTGCTGTATGCGGCTATTGAGCTGAATCAGCGTACCGGTGCGGTGTACCGTTCCGCCAACCGCGGCAGTTCCTGGGAAAAACGCTCGGATACCGTTTCCGGAGCTACCGGTCCGCATTACTATCAGGAACTGGTCGCCAGCCCGCATGCGTTTGATCGCATCTATCTGATGGATGTCCG
Organism: Wenzhouxiangellaceae bacterium; assembly: GCA_028289455.1. Classification (GTDB taxonomy): domain Bacteria; phylum Pseudomonadota; class Gammaproteobacteria; order Xanthomonadales; family Wenzhouxiangellaceae; genus JAJFKX01. The sequence continues at coordinate 23,661 of JANQPN010000048.1, read as the reverse complement.
CGTGCAGGTGTCCGATGACGGTGGCAGCAACTTCCGCATTATGGAAGAAGCACACAAGCACAGTGACAACCATGCCATGGTATTTACGGATGACCCGGACTATCTGCTGGTGGGCACCGATGGCGGTCTGTATGAAAGTTTCGATCTAGCCAAAAACTGGCGTTACATTTCCAACCTGCCGGTCACTCAGTTTTACAAAGTGGCGGTTGATGATGCCGAGCCTTTTTATAATGTTTTCGGCGGTACCCAGGACAACAACACCCAAGGCGCGCCATCGCGTACCGACAATGTCCATGGGATTCGCACAGCCGACTGGTTCATCACGCTGTTCGGCGATGGTCATCAACCGGCAACCGAGCCGGGCAACCCGGATATCATCTACTCCGAATGGCAGCAGGGTAACCTGGTGCGGGTAGACCGGACCACCGGTGAAATTGTCTACATTCAGCCTCAGCCCGAAGCCGGTGCACCGACCGAGCGGTTTAACTGGGACGCACCAATTCTGGTCAGTGCGCATGATCCCAAGCGAATCTACTTTGCTTCGCAGCGGGTGTGGCGTTCAGATAACCGCGGTGATTCCTGGCAGGCACTGTCGGGCGATCTGACTCGTAATGAGGAACGCATTACCCTGGAAGTAATGGACCGGCAGTGGAGCTGGGATGCTCCATGGGATGTGCTGGCCATGTCGACTTACAACACCATTACTTCACTGGCGGAATCTCCGGTTCAGGATGGGATTTTATACGCCGGTACCGATGATGGCTTCATCCAGGTAACCAGTGATGGCGGAGCAAACTGGACGGCAATTCCAGTAGGTGATCTGCCCGATGTGCCGGATACTGCCTTTGTTAATGACATTAAGGCTGATCTGTTTGATGCAGATACCGTTTATGTCGCATTGGATAATCACAAATTTGGCGACTTCAAACCCTACCTGCTGAAAAGCACCAACCGCGGCCGCAGCTGGACTTCGATTGCCAGCGATCTGCCGGACCGTCACCTGGTATGGCGCGTGGTTCAGGATCATGTCAAACCTGAGCTGATGTTTGCCGGCACCGAATTCGGTATTTTCTTCACCATTGACAGTGGTGACAACTGGGTACAACTGACCGGTGATGTACCAACCATCTCGTTCCGTGACCTGGCCATCCAGCGCCGTGAGAATGATCTTGTAGGCGCGAGTTTCGGCCGTGGCTTCTGGATACTGGATGATTACGCGCCGCTGCGTGACGTTACCGAAGCCATGTTGGATGAAGAAGCTACTTTATTCGATACCCGTAAAGCCTGGTGGTACATCGAGCGCCCGGTACTCGGATTCGGTGAGAAAGGCTCGCAGGGTGCCACGCATTACAATGCGCCCAACCCGCCGTTTGGGGCCGTATTTACCTATTATCTGGCGGATGGCTACAAAACAGATAAGCAGAGCCGCACGGAAAATGAAAAAGAACTGATTGAAAATGGTGATGATGTGCCGTTCCCCGGATGGGATGCGGTTGAGGCGGAACGCAGACAGCCTGCGCCTGCGATCATTCTCACAGTACGTGACAGCGACGGAAATGTGGTGCGGCGGATTAATGGTCCTGCCGGTAAAGGTTTCCACCGGGTAGCCTGGGATCTGCGCTTCCCTGCAACTGATGCAGTCGGCGGCGGCGGTGGCCCGTTTGGTGGCCAGCCACAGGGTCATCTGGCTGTTCCCGGTGATTACACGGTGGAAATGGCCAAGCAGATTGATGGCCAGACCACTCAGCTGTCAGGACCACGTCCGTTTACCGTTGAGCGTATGCGCACCGGCGCCCTGGCCGGCGCGGAACCGGAAGAAACCGTCGCATTCTGGAAGCAGATTGCTGATCTGCAGCGTGCTACCAGTGCAGCCAATCAGGTTATTGCCAGCAGCCGTGAGAAGCTGGGTAATCTGAAGACCGCGTTGGAACGCAGCAATGCCGAGCCCGGCAGCATGGGCCGCGAAATCTATCAGCTGGAACAGGATCTGTACGCGATTGAAGAAGTCTTGGGTGGCAACCAGTCGAAGAACCAGGTCGGCGAGAAAGGCCCGCATACCATCGGTACCAGAATGTTTGTTGCAACCATTGGTACAGGCTTGTCCACCTATGGTCCGACACCGACTCACCGGCGCAGTCTGGAAATTGCCGAGCAGGAATTTGCCGATATCCGTCAACGGTTGAAATCACTGAGCGAACAGCGGATTCCGGCACTGGAGCAGCGTCTGCGTGATGCCGGTGCGCCATGGACTCCCGGCAGCCCGATTCCAGAATAATGATGACTGCCCGCGGAAAACGCGGGTTGAAAATCTGATCCTTAACTGTGAAGCCGCACCTCTGGTGCGGCTTGCTTCTTTCTGAAGTACCCATGCCGGCTGGATGTGGATTGATTCACAATCATTGCAGCTTGTGTGATGACGTGAAACCATACTGATTAACTGGACAGGGCCAGGCGTAATGCCGTGAGTATTGATAAATTCCATTGCTGGTTATTAACGATGGGTGCATTGTTATGTCTGGTTGCCTGTGATGCACAGCGACATGATGGAGTGGTTTATATCGATGGGCTCACTATGGGGACCACGTATTCGATCCAGATGCATGCGCTTCCCGACCAGCTGGATACAGCCGAGCTGCAAAACCGGCTGGAACAGCTGCTGGCAGAGATTAACCGTCAGATGTCCACTTACCAGCCGGACTCTGAGATCAGCCGTTTTAATCAGTCGCAATCAACAGACTGGTTTCCCATTTCAGCAGAGTTCGCCGGCGTGGCGGCGGCGGCTCAGCAGATCAGCCATTTGACCGAAGGGGCGTTTGATATCACGGTCGGGCCGCTGGTGGAGCTTTGGGGCTTCGGAACACGCATAACCACGCAACGTCCCGCCGATGCTGAAGTTGCCGGGCTGATGGCCGGTATCGGTTATGGCCAGCTGGAGTGGCGTACACAACCGCCCGGGTTGCGTAAGCGTGTAAGCGGGCTGCAGATCGATTTATCCGCGATCGCCAAAGGCTATGGCGCCGATGTGCTCGCGGATCATCTGTCGGGCGCCGGTGTCGACAACTATCTGGTTGAAATAGGTGGTGAGCTGCGTGCTGCCGGTGTTAATCCAGATGGCCGGCCATGGCAGGTCGGTATTCAGCAACCGGATGCAGAAACGCCTCAAGCACAGCAGGTACTTGGGTTGCACGATCAGGGAGTGGCCACCTCCGGTGATTATCTGAATTTTTATGTACAGGATGGCCGGCGCTTTTCCCATATTATCGATCCGCGCAGCGGTTACCCGGTGAAGCACCAGACGGCATCGGTTACGGTAGTCGCAGCAACCACCATGCAGGCTGATGTATGGGCAACGGCTCTGCTGGTGCTGGGAGAAGATCAGGGGCTGCAGCTGGCGGAAGCGCATTCAATAGCAGCATTGTTTCTGGTTCGTAAAGCGGGATCCGGCTTCGAAACAGTGATCAGCCCGGCAATGCAGGCAGTCCTTGATTAATCCTTTTATCCAATAAAAAAGCGAAGCCGTGGCTTCGCTGCAATGAAAAGGTAATCCATTACCTGTTATTGGTTTTTCCGATTCCTGAACTGTAAATTCAAAATCAAACAGCTGTTGTACGTACGTTGTGCATTTCTTGGGAAACGCGCACAGGATATAGCATCTATATGACAGCCTGTTTACATCAGCGCAACAACTGCATTTTTTGATCCGGATATTGAATACTCTTGTAGGAGCTGACATGTCTGCGACCATGCATCCGGGTATTCCCGGTCGCAGACATGTCAGCTCCTACAGTAAGGGTGTTATAAGCTTTTTCCATCCGTGGAGACGTGCTCCAACGGGTGATGGCCGGCAGAGCATTCACCAGGGTTGTAGAAGAACCCACCAAACAGTTAAAATACGCCTCCCATCTGGAATGCCGGTTTAGCTCAGCTGGTAGAGCAACTGATTTGTAATCAGTGGGTCGGCGGTTCGAATCCGTCAACCGGCACCATTCTAAAGTAATCTCAATTCACTCAATTAGTAACTGTTGGCCCAGTTATCAATGGGTTATCAGGCCTGGCGGCATCAACAAAAACATAATCTTTTTTATCCTGACAAGTCGCTGAATGGCTGATTTGTAAATTGTAATAGATTTACATTCGCGAATGACTTACAATTGCGAATGATTTTCAATTACAAACAAGTTAACTTTAATTTGCCTTAAGCGAGATTACCCGAATGAACAAGTCGATAATTGGTTTAAGCAGTGCCATTACACTGATTGCGCTGTTTAACTCACCCCTCACCATGGCCCAGCAGGATGAAACACTGGAAGAGGGTGTGGTAGCGGAAGCTGCAACTGCTGCTGATGCAGAGGCCGACGCAGTTGGCCAGCTGGACAATGAGTCTTTGGACACCATCACCGTTGTGGGTGAACACCTTTATACCGATCAGGTCCAGGCGTTGAGAACGCCGACACCGATTATCGATGTGCCGCAATCGCTCTCAATCGTAACCGCTGATCAGATTATCCAGCAGGGTTTCGACAGCATTGGCGATATCGTGCTTTACACACCAGGTGTCAATCAATCACAGGGTGAGGGCCACCGTGATGCGATCGTGATCCGTGGGGTTCGCTCAACCGCTGATTTCTTTATTGATGGTGTACGCGATGACGTTCAGTACTATCGCTCACTGTATAACCTGGAACAGGTGGAGATTCTGCGAGGTCCCAACGCGCTGTTCTTTGGCCGCGGCGGCACCGGCGGTATCATCAACCGGGTCACCAAAAAAGCGGTTATCGGTCATAATTTCGGCAGTTACCTGGGTGCGCTGGATACTTTTGGTGCAACCACGGTTCAACTGGATGGAAATTACGGTGTCAGCGACAACGCCGCTGTACGATTGAACGCTTATTATGAAGGCCTGAACAATCATAGGGATTTCTTTGACGGCGAGCGTTTTGGTTTTAATCCGACCGCTTATATTGAGCTTTCGCCCAACACCTCGCTGAATGTGTCCTATGAATATATCAACAACGAGCGATTCCTGGACCGTGGTATTCCAGCCGGTGCTGATGGCAGGCCTGCAGAGGAACTGGATGACATCACCTTCGGTGATCCTGAACTTAACACTTCTAACATTCAGGCGCATATTGCCAGAGCCACCATCGCGCATAATTTCAATGACAGCCTGAAGGGTAATTTCAACATCACCTATGCGGATTATGACAAGCTGTATTCCAACTTATTCCCAGTCAGCTTCGATGAGTCCACCAATGTTGTGGGTCTTGACGGCTATGTCGATACAACCCAGCGCCAGAACCTGACACTGTCCGCCAATTTTATTGGTGAGCTGTCAACCGGCAGCATCAACCACACCATCGTAACCGGCGGCGAATTTATCGATACGGTTAACAACAATGACCGTTTCAATGCATTCTTCGACCAGACCCAGGACGATGTTGAGTTTTTCCTGGCAAATCGTCCGCTTAATTTAATCAATGGAGTAGGGGTTAACGCATCCGGTAACCCGACGACAAACAGCTTCACGACAGATCTGAATGACTTAACAGAAGCGGATATTACGGTCTTTTCTGCTTACATCCAGGATGAAATTGAAGTAGCACCGTGGCTTGACCTGGTTCTGGGTGTGCGTTTTGACAGCTTTGATATCACTGTAGACAACATTGAAACTTTCATTGATACCGGTGAACGTGATATCACCAGCAGAACAGATTCTCAGTTTTCACCACGTCTTGGTTTTGTTGCCAAGCCTAGGGAAAACATCTCCATTTACGGTAGCTTCAGCGAAAGCTTCCTGCCGCGCAGTGGTGAGCAGTTCGCCGACCTCCCCGATGATCCAAATACCCCGGATGATGACACGCTGGACCCGAACACATTCCAGAATCTGGAAGTGGGTTTGAAATGGGATTTTGCCGACAGTCTGAGTTTTACTGCAGCCTTGTTTGAAGTAGAGCAGAGCTCACCCCAGCAGGCACCCGCCATCATTGACCCGAACACCGGTGTCATTATCGATGACAATGCAGGTACGCTGGTTGTGGTTGACTCTGAAATATATGGTTTCGAAGCACAGCTGCAGGGCCAGATCAACGATTGGTGGTATGTCGCAGCTGGATACAGCTACCTGGAAGGTGATCAGGTTGCTACCTCCAACATTCTGAATGATGCAGGTGAAGTGGTTATCGCACAGGGCGAGGAAAATGGTCTCCGCGTTAGGGAGCTGCCGGAACACACTTTCAGCATCTGGAACAATTTCCGTGTTTCATCACGGTTGGGTTTTGGTGTTGGGTTGACCTATCAGGATGAAAGCTTTGCCGACACAGGTAATAACACCACCCTGCCCAGCTTTGTGCGGATTGATGCGGCAGCTTACTATCAGCTGACCAATGACATCACGCTGCAGCTGAACATCGAAAACCTCAACAATACGGATTACTTCCCGAATGCGCATACTGCAAACAACATTACTGTTGGTGCGCCGATTAATGCCAGGTTCTCCATTATCGGCAGATTCTAAGAGTCAGGAATCAACTGACAGTTTACGGGGCGATCTTCGCCCCGTTTTTTTATAAAAATATAGATTTTTTGCTATATCTCATCAGGTTGACATAGGTGCGGAACTATCAAAATAAGAAATGGGTGCCCTAGCTTTCGATCGCGCTTTAACAGGTAGTAGGTAAACAAACTGATGATGACAATAAGTAAGAATAAGCTCCAGTTGGAAAATGCTGGCACACTTGATGGATCAGGGAGTAGTTTAGTAGCGTACACTTCGAATTGACCATTGGTATCCTGATCTGCCCAATAAATGAAAAACTCATTATCTGGAGTGTAATCTAGCGCAAAGGATGAAAAAAATAAGCCATCATCAAAAACATTTCCGCCGTCAACAAGATTCCCATTTAAACGTCTTGGCCTTGTATTGCTATCAAATGTGACCTGATATGCTTCAATGGCTTCACCGGTTTGGTTTGCTAAATAAGCGATTGATGAGCTATTGGGTGACAATCTATAGGTTATAACATCGTTATTACCCTGCAAAGGCTCATTCAAAAGTATGCTTTGACCTCCATCAATTGGCACATAGAAAAGCTCGTTGCGCTGTGTGTCAAACTGATTGGTTATATAAACTACCCGAGTATTATCTTCTGTAATTGATATATTGCGTAAAGATGAGAATGATGAATTGCTTTCTGGATTGAGTAGAGTTGGTGCACTCCCCTCTGATAGACGCAGGCTGTACAGGTTCCGCTCTCCAGATCCAAATAATGTAAAAACCAACCGCGAAGAGTCAGAAGTTAATTGCATAAAACCAAAACTACTATTTGGGCCCAATATTTCATCAGCAGAAACCACCATGCTCGCAGGTGATGAGCCATCTATCGGCGCAATAAATAAATAATCTGAATTATTCTGGGATGCCACGAATAAAACTTCATTCCCTGATGCGCTGATTTGTGAGGAATTGACTATCGTGAAGCCTAAATCAGAAAAATCTGAAAGCTGAACAGCTAGGCTAGAACCATCAATGGGTGCTGAATAGACTTCGGTAGGTACGCCAATGCCACTTGCCTCGAAAACCACATATGTATCAGTTAAAAAGCCGGGAAATATAGAAATATCCTGCCCGGGCAGATTTATTTGTTCTGTTAAATTAATGGTATCGCCTGGAAGGTCAATATCCACTGATAAAACATCTTCGACGCCTGGTTGACGAGGTGTGCCAAAATAAATTGCCCTTCGCTGAGCATTATCAACGCCGATCAATGAAAATATATTGCTGCCTGACGGCAGGTCTTGACTTAGTCTGGTTGACTCCGTTGAACCATCAATTGGTGCGATAAATAGTTCACTATGATCAGGGTCAAGCTCACGTGATATATATAGGACTTCCTGATTGTCTGTCATTACATATTGTGATGTGATTCTTTGGTCCGGAAGTAGGTCTCGATTAAGTTTCACAGGTGGAGATGAAGCATCAAGAGGGACGCTGAATATTTCAACTGCTTCATCCGTCTCTTGATCCGCAAGATATACAAGACGGGTACTGCTTGGATCAATTCTAAAACCGGCAAAAAACTGACCTCCTTCAACCGGTTCCGGAGTTATTCGAACTGGATTTTGGCTGCGATCAAATCGGGCGCTAAAAAAATCTCCTCTGCCGTCGAGGGTAGTATCAGCACCGGTTACTATCCACTGACTGTCAGGACTGATAGCAAAAAGGTTTGAAGCATCACCAAATGGTGGTAAATCAGGACTTACTCTAAAGTTTTGTTGTGCTAGTACTGGTTGAAATGAAATGAGTAAATGACAAAGAAATAAAGTGATGAATCGCATCAAACCGAGTGCCCTTATACTAAATTGAATCGCGCAAATCGTGAGCCTAGTTGATCAACCATCCCTTGTCAATGGAGCAATTTATGTAATAAATATCATCAGTATAAATATCGACTAACATCTATAGAACCCGAGTTTAGCTACCTCAAATTTGAGGTGATTTTAATACTCATCTATCTCATGACCACCAGTCTCAATAAACCCACTTTCATAAGCAAAAATCACAATCTGTGTTCTATCCCGAAGATTAAGCTTTGAAAGAATACTGGACACATGTGTCTTAACCGTGGGGCCGCTGATAAACAATTGCTCAGCAATCTCAGTATTGGTCAGCCCTCGCGCAATGGCTGTCAATACCTCAAGCTCGCGTTCGGTCAGCTGATCGAGTCGTGAGGTGAGTTTGGTATCGACTGCGCGTTGTTCGACAAACCTGCCTATTAAACGCCGGGTGATTGATGGCGCAAGCAATGCGCCACCTTCTGCAATAACACCTATTGCTGCAATTAAGTCTTTCGGCGGTATGTCTTTAAGTACGAATCCACTGGCGCCGGCTCGCAGTGCTTCATAAATATATTCATCCGGGTCAAACGTGGTGAGAATCAGAATGCGTACCGGCCAGTCCGCGGTCTCCAATATTTTCGCGGTGGCGGTCAGCCCATCCATCTCAGGCATTCTGATATCCATCAGGATAACGTCGGGCCGGTGCTCAACTGCTGCGTCGATGGCCTGCAGACCATCACCGGCTTCGGCAACCACCTCAATATCATCCTGGCTGCCGAGAATCATGGCAAAGCCACTGCGTACCAGTGCCTGATCATCAACTACCGCGACACGAATGCTCAATGGTTTTCCTCTGATAATGGAATGCTGGCCAGAACCTGAAACCCTCCTGCTGCAATCGGCTCGGCAATCAGGCTGCCGCCAAGTTGCTGGACGCGTTCCTGCATACCCAGTATGCCACGGCCGGATTCACTTGGAGTGACGGTCATTTGTCCGTCATCAACAATCCTGATAGTGGCGTTATGATGATCAATCGTTACGGTGACCTCAGCATTCGATGTCGGTCCAGCGTGCTTGAGCACATTGGTCAAAGACTCCTGGATGATCCGGTAAATGGTCAATCCAATTCTGGCAGGAACAGCAACCATGGCTCTTTCAACAGTGAATGACACTTCAGGCCCGGCCTTCTCGAAGTCAGCGATAAGCTGTGGTATGTCGTTTAGCCCGGGCAGCGGGGTTAACCTATCAGCGTTGTGTTTGGGGCGCAGGACATTCAAAAGGTACCGCAATTCATCCAGCGCCTGGCGGCCAGCGCTTTCAACATTAGCCATGGCTTCAATGGCTGAAGGCGTATCTGCTTCGGCAATGGTTTTTGCAGCGCCGGCCTGTACGGTCATCAGACTGACCTGATGGGCGATGATGTCGTGCAGTTCCCGGGCGATCCGCGAGCGCTCCTCGGCAACCGCTTTATTGGCCTGGGCTAACTGCTGCTGTTCAAAGTAATGGGCACGCTCCTGCAGCAGCTTGATGTATTCGCCACGGGCGCCAATGCGCCTGCCGAGATACCAGAATCCAAAACCCAGGAATACAACAAACCACAGTCTGGATATTGAACTCACATCATCTAAATAAACGATGGCAATCAGCAAGACGCCGGCAGCCATACCGATATAACTCCAGTTGTTGTCTTTGGAATACCGCCCGATGCTGTAGAGTGAAATGGACAGTCCGAAAATGGGGCTCTCGGAAAACGAGAAAAGCACGCAAAGTGCTGAAACCAGGAAAACAATTCCATGGACGAGCTCCGGGGCACGCCTGCGCCAAATCAGTGCGCCATTACCAACAATGAACAGCAGCGGCACAACTGCCGTTACAGTCGGCGAAGCCTCATCGCTGTTCCACATGGGCCATGTGAACATCAGGGAAATGCCGGCAAGCAAGGTATCTGAGGTTTTCGGCCAGCGGGTAAACGGGCCTTTGAATGGTTGCCGGACAACCGGTTCCTGAGGCTGTGTATGGTGTTCCGATTTGCTCACTGGCAACCAATCACTGCTATCGGACGGTTTCTTGGATGTGGATGGATATCCATGAAATTATTTTAGGGTATCTGAATGAAACCTGTCATCCTGCTGGAGGATGAGGTCAAACCATATTCGAACAGCAATTTCCTGATATCGCACTCCGCAAATCAGACTTCAGGATGAGTTTAATTTCATCCTGGCGGACGATTCCATGCTGCAAGCCAATCGGTATTCTGATCTCAGTCGTTTTTCAGTGCATTGTGCAACGACTTAATCTTGCTGGATCAGGGAAATAATGATGAATACAAATGCAATAGCAAAGCAGCCGTTAGCAATGGAGGTTGATTCCAAATCCGGATTGGCCAGGTCTGTATTGGATGTTGGAGCAAAAACCTGGTTTGCGGTGACCGCGATGGGGCAGTGGATATTTGTGGTCTATGTGCTGGCCTATTACGCGCCGCTGATCCTCGGTGGCGGTTTTCAGGCACTGGGTGAAACCAGCCTTCCCGGCGGATATGTTCCTGGAGAAACCGTGGGTAACCTCGCTGTGGTTATGCACCTGTTCCTGGCGGCGATCATCATCGGCGGTGGCCCGTTGCAGCTGATTCCTCAAATCAGGTCAAGGTTTCCCGTGTTTCATCATTGGCTGGGCCGGCTGTATATATTGACCGTGGTGACAACCAGTGTGGCCGGTCTTTATATGGTCTGGACCCGGGGTGTTCTAGGCGGCGAGTTGATGAAAATAGCCATTTCCACCGACGCTGTTTTAATTATTACATTCGCAGCCATTGCCATATATCACGCCATTTCGAGAAATATCAGAATGCACCGGCGTTGGGCGTTGCGGCTGTTCATGGTGGCGAGTGGCGTATGGTTTTATCGAATCGGTTTAATGGGCTGGGTATTCAGCACCGGAGGTGTTGGTGTCAATTTCGAAACATTTTCCGGACCGTTTCTAAATTTTTGGGCTTTTGGTCAATATCTCTTGCCGCTGGTATTGCTTGAATGTTACCTGCGGGCAAAAGACAGTGCGAATAAACATGCCAAGTTAGCCATGGGCGGTAGTCTTTTTGTGCTGGCAGGTGTTACTGCGTTCTGCATTTTTGCTGCTGTTATGGGTTTATGGCTGCCTAAATTCTAAGCAATTTGTGTTTTGTTTCTATGCTAGGACACCCATGTTTTCCGTGCGTGCAGCATGGCAAGCTTGACCAACTAAAGCCATCCCGGTAAGTTCATCCTTTACTCATGCACGGCACACCAATGACCAACGAACAACCCTATCCAATCGGCACCCCGGGACAGAAATGGGGCGATGCAGAAAAAGCTGCCTGGCTGGCTAAACAGACCATTCAGCGCTCATATGCCGAGGAAGTGTTGAGCAAGCTGGCACCGTTGAAAGCACATTTTGATATTGAACAATATGGCGCTTTATCACATGCGCCAGAGAAGTATCCGCTGTTTGCAGTTAAAACACGTGGTTACAGCAGTGATAAGCCCAATGTTCTGGTAACAGGTGGGGTGCATGGCTATGAAACCAGTGGTGTGCAGGGTGCAATCCGGTTTTTGGAAACCAAAGCGCAGTCATATGCTGACGCTTTCAATATAGTCGTAGCGCCATGCATCAGTCCCTGGGGATATGAAACGATTAATCGCTGGAACCCGAAGGCAATCGATCCCAACCGTTCTTTCCGCGCTGACAGCCCATCGGAAGAAGTGGCTTTTCTAATGGCTTATCTGGGGTACCTGGATAGGTCATTTACTGCGCATTTTGATTTGCATGAAACCACCGATACCGATAACACGGAATTCAGGCCGGCTCTGGCAGCTCGGGATGCGGTTGAGCATGACAGCTGGCATATTCCCGATGGGTTCTACACGGTTGATAATTCAGAAGGTCCTGAAGATGACTTCCAGGCTGCCATTATCAGCTCGGTGGAAAAGGTTACCCATATTGCACCGCCTGATCCTGATGGAAAAATCATCGGTTGTGAGCTAAAGCAAAATGGCGTGATTCACTATGCGGCCGGAAAGCTCGGCCTTTGCATGGGGGTGACCGGTGCGAGATACGTGACCACTACTGAGGTATATCCCGACAGCCCCAAAGTTGATGATGAAAACTGCATCAACGCACAGGTGGCGGCTGTGGTCGGTGGACTTGATTATCTGAAGGCAAAATAGAAAAAGCTTATGGCTGAAAGCGTCGGCAGGGCCGACGCTTTTTTATTGATGCTGGTTTTAAAACAGATTGCGCAGCCGGGTGACACACTGGCTGAAACTGCATACTGAGTTGCCCGCTCGGTCACCAAAAAAGATATTCACATAATAAGTCTGGCCAACTTCCAGCAGACAGCCGACCGGTGCAATGGAAACACTGTGCCGCCAGGTCAGGTTGGCCTTGACCGCTGGGAAGTTCACATCACAGGCGCCGTCCTGGGTGGTGAATACACCCGGGCATTTATCGATGGACATGATCAGCCCGCCGGCATTGGGCACCGGTGCAGCTACAGTAGAAAGTGATCCGCTTTCCGGTGTGTTGGGCACAATAAATTCCAGTGCCATATATTCATTATTGTCGACTGAAATATTAATCGGGTCACCATTGGAACCGGGCCAGTCCACGCCAAGAATATCTGAATACTCGGTCAGACTGGTGTCCCTGTCCGGCACAATGGGCTGCGGACAGGCGCCGTCGAAATCTTCAAAGCCGTCAACATGCAACTCTTCAGATCCATCAGTTGTCTGGCTGAAAACCGGTTGAACCAGGCAGACTGCGCAAAGCAGCGATACAACAGCTGTTGTCAGATAGCGCTGGTTCAGGGGGTACGCTTTTTTGATCGCGCACAGATACAGTAAAGGCATATGTAATATCCTAAAAATTGAACATTTTTTGCTTCACTGTGCTGGCTGGTTGTCCGGGCATGTCAGTGCCCACAACACGGTGCAGGAATATTCAAGCAAATGAGATGTTGCAAAAGTGTAAATAAATCAATTGCCGTGCCGGATTCAGGGCTTTTATCAGTGTCTTAACTCCAACATTATTTCCAATACGTTACACTGTGACGCAATTTTTATAGCATTTGTGTGTTTTTTAAGGAAAATCTATGAAAAACAAAGGTTTAAGGATTTTTGTGTTGGTATTGTTCGGCCTGGCTTTCGAGTCGCAGGCGCAGGACATCCTGGATGGCTGGTATTTCAATCCGGATGAGCCCGGCAGTGGTTTCAATGTTAATACCCAGGCGGATATTACCGGTATCGCGTTGTTTGATTTTGATCAGGCCGGCGATACGCAATGGTTCACAGCGGTGGATACCATGGGTACGGTAGACGGGTTCAATGTTTTTGAAGCCGATCTGCGTTCACCGGAAAATGGCGCGTGCTTCGATTGCCCGTTTTTCCCTAATGAAGGCAATGTGTCTGGCGAGCCTATTCGAATCGCATTCCAGGTGCTGTCTGGATCGGATGGAAATACCGTTGCTGAAGTCACTTTGAGAGGCACAACAGAGACTTATGTCAGAACGCTGTTTAATTTCAGCAGCGTCATCGATTACCTGCTGTCCTCCTGGGCGCTGACACAAATTGTTCCCAGCCCGGTTTTTGACGGCACGGTTACCGCCAACGCGCGAGTCATCCGGTTTGAAGGCGTCGGCGTTCTTGATGACGGTAGCCCATTTGTTACCGGCGTTGTTTCCAGTCAGAGCAACCGCCCGGCAACTGCAGTTTTTGTACCGCCTGACGGTGATTTTGTTGAGGGCAGTATTGCTCTGTTTGCTGCCGATGTGTTTGGTGAGCTGGATCAATTCTGGCTGTTCCAGGCTTTTAAAGAATCATTAATCGGCGTGACTGCTATTGGGGAAGATCCGATTGCCCTGGTGGCCGCAGGTGATAGCACAATATTCAGCGGCGGCCGTATTGGCAGTACTTTCAACCGGAATATATTTACCGTGCCGGGCACTCAGGCGCTTGATAGCCTGCAGGTTACTAAAGACCAAATCAAGGCGGCCAGTCCGGAAGCTATCACAGCGGCCGAAGCGCTGAGAGATAGATTACGCCAGTTGAATTCACAACAATAAAAATAGAATAACGGGATCACCCGCTGATGCGGGTGATCGGGGAGTTGGAAATGAAATGGGTTGATGCAAAACGGCAACTGCCGACTGAGAACGAGTTTGTGCTGGTGGTTACTTCGCAATATTACGAGGTGGCCCGTCAGCAGGGCGGTGTCTGGATAGATAGAACTGGTCTGATTGAGGGCGTGACGCACTGGACGACGTTGCCTGATCCACCACAGGGAACCAGCTAGTTTTCTGATTAATCCAAACTCGGAATAATGGGTTGATGCCATGAATAGAAAGCAGTTTCTCCAGTCTTTGATCGGCACATCCGCCTACCTGGCAACACCTCTGTCGATATTCGGTAAAGAGGATCCGGAAGCCATCCAGACAGCCCTGGACAGTGTAGCCAAAAAAGCCAGCGGCGCGGCATTCGGAATGCAGTCTGCGCCTATGGAAAAAGTGCGCATTGGCATGATCGGTGTGGGTAATCGGGGAAAGACATTATCGGAGATGCTGACCTGGCTTATCGAAAATGACCGGGCTGAATTGGTTGCGGTTTCCGATTTAAGAGAAGACAAAACCAGCCGCATCATCGATGCCGTCCAGCCGCTGCAAAAACAGCAAATTACCGGTTACCACAAAGATGAGCACGACTGGAAAAACCTGATTAAGCGGGATGATCTGGACCTGATCATTATCGCCACGCCATGGGCGCTGCATACACCGATGGCAGTCGCGGCCATGCGCAGCGGCAAACATGTGGCCTGTGAAGTGCCGATAGCCTATACCATTGAAGACTGCTGGAAAATTATCGAAACCGCCGAGCAGACTCAACGGCATTGCATCATGCTGGAAAACTGCTGTTACAACGATGAAGAGCTATGGGTTCTGAATATGGTGGAAAACGGTGTATTCGGTGATTTAACTCACGCCGAAGGCGCTTATATCCACGATTTAAGAAAGCACCTGCTCAGCGATGATTATTATGAAAACCAATGGCGGATTAAGCATCATGTAAGCCGGGACGGGAATTTTTATACCACTCACGGTTTGGGGCCAATCAGCATGTATCTGAAAATTGGCCGGGGTGATACCTATTCACATTTAACCTCAATGAGTTCGCGTGAGCTGAACCTGAGTGAAACTGCTGCCAGAATGGGCTCGCCGTATACCTCAATCAAGTGTGGTGATATGAACACCACCATGATCAAGACAGCCCAGGGCAAAACCATCATGATGCAGTTTGATGTGCATACCGGCAGCCCGTATTCACGTATCAACAAACTGGTGGGAACCAAAGCGGTGCACAACGGCTATCCCAGCCGGCTGTATATTGATAACCCGGACGAGCTGCTGTTCTGGGGGCATCAGTGGCTGCCCGAGGATGAATATCAGCAATTCCGGCAACGCTATCAACACCCGTTGATCACCAAACTGCAGGCCATCAGCCAGGACTATAAACAGGGCCATGGCGGTATGGATTTTGTGATGATGTACCGGCTGATTACCTGTTTGAATATGGGTGTTCCGCTGGACCTGAATGTCTACGACGGGGTGCTGTGGAGTGCGGTTACCCCGTTATCCGAATTGTCGGTCATGCAGAACAGCCATTCAGTTAAAGTACCGGATTTTACCGGCGGGCGCTGGCAGGCGGATAATCAGCTGGAAATTATGCGGTCACTGTAAGAGCTGACGGTAAGTCAGCTCAGTGGGGCAGACTTACACCCACCCACCATTGAATGTTTAACCGGGTGTCTGCAACACAACCCGATGGCACTGCAGGTCATCATCGGCAAATGCCTGTGCCGAACCCCACAGATACAGCCGGAAACGCCGGAAATTGTATTCACCGAACTGTTCGACCAGCTTCTGCCTGTGGCTTTCCAGGTTTTTTGCCCAGGTCTCGATGGTGTACTGATAACTTCTGCTGTCATCGTGCAGTGATACCAGTTTCAGGCCTTCCTGTTTGGCGGCCTTGAGAAATCCCTTCAAGTGCAGAAACGAGTGGTTCAACGGGAAAATGTGTTTATAAATAAACGCTGACATGGCGTACTTTTTGGTTGATGCACTGGCATCCAGATAGGCATAGCCGCCGGGTTTAAGCAGGCGCTTCAATTGCTGGCATACCCGCCGGTACTGCGGCAGGTGCTCCATTACGCCCATGATACTGATAGCGTCATATTTTTCCGGGGGCGCATAGGCCAGGAAATCCTGGTTCAGCACTTTCAGCTGCTTCGAAGGAAAAGCGTTTTCCAGATAATCTTTGGACTGCTGGGAAATGGTCAGCGCAGTAATGTCTACTGATCTGGGCAGCAGATACTTGGTAAATGCACCCCAGCCGGGGCCGATTTCCAGTACGTGCTTGCCTGAATCCAGCTGACAGGCATCGGCTGCAAATTCCAGCTTGCGTTCAGTTGCTGTTGCCAGATTCTCATTTGGGTTGTTGTAGATGCCCTGGGTATAGGCGGGCCAGGTAGCATCGAGAAAAGCCAGATAAAAGTTCGGGTCCAGCTCATAGTGCTTATCAATGGCCATCTTATTGCTGCGAACCTGGCCGGCAAACAAGGGAACCAGAAACCGTTTCAGCCAGCCGAAGCCATGCCTGGCTTTCAGCACTTTGCGAATGCCCAGGATTTTCTGCATGGAGCCTTCGATATCAATTTCGCCCTGCAGATAGGCTTCGATAATCCCGTTTTCATTCAAACCGAACAGCTGGCTCTGGGCATCCTGTGTATGTACCGTGATAGTGGCTGCCGGATCACCTTCGCCGGCGATGATCTCCCGCCCGTCCGGCAAGTGGAATTTGATGGCAGTTCCGGCTTGAGAAAATGCTTTATTCAATATCCGCTGAAAAATATTCTTATGCATAATGGCCCCCCGCCTTTATCGATGAAAGGAATGTTGTGAATAGCTGCAGACACACCATATCAGCTTATACTACCCGATTTTTACGCAGCACAGCGATCAGGAGCAACAGCATGCAACCCAATTGGAAACGGCTTTCAGTAACAGCAATGATTTTGATGGTGCTGCTCAGTGCCTGCAATCAACAGCAGGATGCGGCACCGAATGCAAATGACAATGGCGTAACAGCCGAGACTACAACGGATGAATCTATGACGATAATGGCACCGGTCGCCGACCGCCGTGAGCATATTCTTGAAGCGCATGGCCTGCAGCGGAATGATCCCTATTACTGGCTGCGCGATGACGAACGTGAAGCTGCAGATGTGCTGGCTTATTTGAATGAGGAAAATCAGTACGCCGATGCAGTCACCGCTGATCAGACTCAGCTGCAGGAGCACCTGTACCAGGAGCTGATCGCCAGAATTCCCGGTGACGACGCCTCTGTCCCCTACCGGTACCATGGATATTGGTATGCCCGGCAATATCAGGACGGCAGGGAATTACCCATTCATGTGCGCTGGTCACAAGGTGAAACCGCCCCGGAAGGCGATCCGGAGGTATTGCTGGATGAAAATCAGCTAAAAGGCGATTTGGAGTTCTATCAGGTTGGTGATTATGACGTCAGCCCGGACGGCCGCTGGCTGGCATGGACCGAAGATGTCGTCAGCCGCGGCACTTATCAGCTGAAATTCCGTGATTTACAGGGTGAGCAGGAATTTTCTGAAGTCATTGAAATGGTCAGCCCGGGCATCTATTTCGCCAATGATAACCGCACGGTGTTTTATGTGAAACTTCAGGAAGATACCTTAATACCCTGGCAGATCTGGCGGCATCAGCTGGGTACTGATGTCAGTGACGATGTGATGGTTTATCAGGAGGATGATTCAACGTATTTCACGACCATCGGGCGCAGCCGTGATGGCCGGTATATTGTTGCTCAGCATCTCAGCACACTCACTACTGAAACCCGTCTGATCGATGCAGAAGCGCCGGAACAGCCACCGCAGGTGGTTATACCTCGCCAGACCGGACACGAGTACTTTGTGGACACGCTGGATGATCAGGTGTTTCTGGTGACCAATGACCAGGCCAGCAACTTCCGAATTGTTAGTGCACCTTTGGCCACTATCGCAGATCGTGCTACATGGCGTGAAGTTGTGCCTGAAAACCCCAATGCCATATTGAGTGAGCTGGTGGTTTTTCGCGGGCATATGGTGTTCAGTCTGATTGATAATGCCAATCAGTTGTTGCGGGTAATACCGTTGCAGGATGGTCAGCCTGTTGCTGACCAGGGCTGGGAAATTGCTGCGGATGAACCGGCTTATGAAATGACCATCAATGTAAATCCCAGCAGTGAAACCACAAGCCTTCGGTATACATACGAATCACCAGCGACACCGCTTAGCTGGTATGAAGTTGACTTGAACAGTCAAGAGCGCCGTCTGTTGAAACGGATGTATGCCGGAGAGGGTTATGACCCTAACCGGTATCAGGTCGAGCGGCTGGTCACCGTTGCGCGTGATGGGGCCGAGGTGCCGGTGACCCTGCTGTATCAGCGGGGCATGGAATCCGATGGCAGCCATCCGGTGTATCTGCTGGGTTATGGCTCCTATGGTTCAAGTTACCTCCCTGGTTTCCAGCGTGATCTGCTGAGCCTGGTTGATCGCGGTTTTGTGTTCGCTCTGGCGCATATTCGCGGTGGCCAGGAGAAGGGCCGGTCCTGGTATGAGGACGGGAAACTGCTGAACAAGAAGAACACCTTTACCGATTTTATCGATGTTGGCCGTGATCTGCTGGAGCGCGGCTGGGCGGCTACCGGGAAGCTGGTCGGCAGCGGGCGCAGTGCCGGTGGTTTGCTGATTGGTGCGGTAGCCAATATGGCCCCGGAAACCTTTGAAATACTGATTGCGGGGGTGCCGTTTGTAGACGTAATCACCACCATGCTGGATGAGTCGATTCCACTCACAACCTTTGAGTTTGATGAATGGGGCAACCCTAAAGAAAGGGCCTATTATGACTATATGTTGTCGTATTCCCCATACGATCAGGTCAGCAGTCAGGATTATCCACACCTTTATGTAACCACCGGTTTGTGGGATCCGGCCGTGCAGTACTGGGAGCCGGCCAAGTGGGTGGCCAAACTCCGGCATCACAAAACTGATGACAACATGCTGGTCATGCGTACCGATATGAATGCCGGCCATAGGGGTGGCTCCGGCCGTTACGAACGGCAGCAAGATAGAGCTAAGGAGTATGCTTTTATTCTGGAGATACTGGGATTGACTCAGTAAGTGACGCTAAGAAACGATAAAAGTCATAGGAAAATATCCAACTGACATTGGGTTTTGCGATAGCGACTGAGTGTCGCTATCCAGACAACCCAGATACAGCAGGCGGTTATTGTTGATGATAGCCGAGCTACATAAATCTGGAGTGGTAGTTGCTGATTGGTTACCACTAACGCCTCAGTATTATCCTGGGGCTAAATGTTATAATATATCACTATGCAGTCTTCCTCTCCTCAAGCACCCGTTGAAGCCCGCCGGTCGGCCCGCTGGCTGGACCGTCTTGGTATCAGTTTATCAGTGGCCTGCTGGATTCATTGCGCATTTCTACCGGCACTGGTGGTGTTGTCTCCCGCCTTGAGTGGCTTACTGTTGGACGATGGCAGTTTTCACATCTGGCTGTTGATTCTGATATTGCCGACTGCAGTGCTAGCCTTCCTCCTCGGCTGGTTCAAGCACCGTAACTCGGCCACCCTGATAATCGGTGGTTGTGGGCTGCTGTTGATTGTTCTGGCATCAGTTCAGGTAATCTGGCTTGGCCACACTGTACTAAGTGAAACCATGGAAAAAGTATTAACCTCCGTTGGTGGATTACTGTTGGCGACGGGGCATTTCAGGAATCTCATGCAGCAACGCAGCAGTCGTTGATTCTTTCTTGCAGTATCTATTTGCTTATTCCGATCAGCTGCCATAGGCAGCTTGCTAACGTTGATTTAATCCTTTAAGTTTTAGCGCCTGTTTTCCTATTACCCGGATACGCATTGCTTGGAAGCCGTGTATCTTGATTTTGTATTGTGTCCTTGGGATTGGCCAATACCCTGGAGAGAATTCAGCTGTGTGTAGCGCGCAAGCAGCATTATGGGTCACAATTGGCTTCCCAGGATAACGATTAAGGAATCCCGTGATGTCAGACTCATCAGGAAAAGATACCGGATTCGGCAGTTTCAGCGAATTTTATCCGTATTACCTGCAGGAACACCAAAACCTGATATGCCGACGCCTGCATTTTGCCGGCAGCTGGCTGGTGCTGGCATTGCTAGCCGCCAGCATCATCAGCGGTAATCCGTGGCTGTTGCTGCTGTTGCCGATAGCCGGTTACGGATTTGCCTGGGTCGGGCATTTTTTCTTTGAGCACAATAAGCCGGCAACTTTCAAATATCCGTTGTACAGCTTCTATGGCGATTGGGTCATGTTTGCCGATATTCTGCGTGGTAAGGTCAGCATATAAGCAATAAACCATTGCCTGGGTCCAGCGGGTCTGAGCTTAGCAATATCAGCGCGCCATCCAGAAATATCCGGGATCATATCCCATGGCTGGTCATGAGGTTGACTGAATATTGAACAGAAAGTCACAACTGCTGCCTGAACTCAGCAACGAAGCAGAAGCCGCTGAAAGACTTCGGCGTATGCGGCTTATTCCGCTGCTGCTGTTGCTGCTGATGGCGGTATTATTTGGTGTTTCTATAACTCTGGAGCAACCCTGGGCACGCTGGCTGGAGGCGTTTGCAGAAGCAGCCATGGTGGGTGCGCTGGCGGACTGGTTTGCAGTGACAGCACTGTTTCGCCATCCATTGGGGATACCGGTTCCACATACGGCTATCGTACCCAACCGTAAAGATCAGATAGGTGAAAACCTGGCCCGGTTTGTGGCACAGAACTTCCTGAACAGAGAAGTATTAAAGCAGCATTGGCATCAATTGCAGCCCGGGCGCCGACTGGCAAACTGGCTGCAACTGCCGGCTACCCGCAAAGAACTGTCGCAATATGCACTGGCAACCCTGAACTGGGGTTTTCAGGCACTGGGCGAAGCACCGGTGCAGGCGTTTTTAAAGCGGCTGTTTGCCGAACCGGTCACAGCCGAGCGTCTGGGAACCTGGGCCGGCCGGGGGTTACATACGCTGATCGAGCAGGACCGCCATCAGCCGGTGGTGACTGTATTGCTGGAGTTTCTGGCAGGCGCTCTCAGCCGCCAGCAACACATGATCCGTCACCGGATTAAACAGGGCAGCCCGTGGTGGATGCCGGGTTTTGTTGATGACACCATTGCCAAACAGATGTTGACTCGCGTGGAGACGTTGCTGCTGATGATGGCCGCAGATGAAAAGCACAGTCTGCGCCGGGCATTTAATATTCAGTTGTACCGGTTAGCGCGTGAGCTGGAACAGGGCAGACATAATCGTGGTTTACTGCAATGGTGGGAAGGCATGACCAGCCAACCGGCACTGCATGATTATCTGGTGGCTATCTGGCGGCGTCTGGGAGAACAGATAGAGCAGCAGGCGGGTAATCAGGATGGCGTGTGGCATCGTGAAATTGAGGCGTGGTTGACGCACCTGGCGGAAGCGCTGATTGATGACAGTGAGATGCAGAAGCAACTGGATAACTGGCTGAGCGATGCACTGGTGGAAATCATCAGTGCCCATCAGGTTGAAGTCAGTCAGCTGATCAGTAATACGGTAGCGGCATGGGATGCTCAGGAAACATCCCGCCGGATCGAGCTGCAGATAGGGCCGGACCTGCAGTTTATCCGGATTAACGGAACCCTGGTAGGCGGTCTGATTGGCGTGATCTTATACGCTATCGCGCATTCCGTCAGTTGATCATCACAATATCAGTGATGCCCAGTCCGCACGTGCCGCCTGGTGATTAATACCACCGCAGTCAGGATAGCAACCAGTAACAGCAAGCCCCAGATATTCAGCGCCGGTATGGCCGGTGGAATGAATTCTTCAGTGACCGGGGCTTCGACAGCCAATGCGGCGCCGGCAAACACATCCGCATTGGCGAATGGAGAGGGCAGAGTGCCGGAAAAACTGTTGCTGTTCAGGTCGAAAATCTGAATAGGCTGATCTTCATCGGTAATCAGATACAGGGTGTTTTCATCGGCCGCCAGGGCATCAATATCGAGAAAGTCCACCGGGTAGGCAGCCAGATCGGTAACCGTTCCGGCTTCCATGTCAATTTCGACCAGCATGCCGGTGTCGTCGTTGGTTCCAAACAGTCGTCCTGATACCGGGTCTGCATCCAGCCCGCCGATACCGGTAAAGCTGAGCGCAAGTTCGGAACTCATTGTTTCCAGATTGATGCGGTACAGGCCATCCGGGTCACCGCCGCCTGCAGCGCCATCCAAAGCTGCAAACAACTCACCGTCAATAACGGCCAGCCCGTCCATCCGCAGTGGTTCTCCCAGCGGGTCCAGAATCACGCCAAGCGACTCGGCTATCCCTCCGTCATATGACAGGGAAAATATCTCATCACCGCCCAGCGAGCCGATGCTGTTACTGGCGACGCTGAACAGAATACGCCGGTTTACCGGATCGGCAGCTGCTCCCCATGCCTGTACACCCGGTGCATTGAAGATGACCGCACCATTGGTGACATCCACCAGGGAAACGCCGTTTAAGGTGTCATCCGGGTTGGCGGAATTACCCGAGGTGCCGGCAAACAGCAGGCCGCTGAAAGCCGGAAATTCAGTATCACCTAAAATTGCCTGGACATTGTCTGGTGAACTCTGAGCGGGAATCAGCTGTTCATCAGCCTGCAGTGTCGACAGATAGCATAGGCAGGTCAGCATCAATATCAGTTTAAAACTGTGCATTGCGTTGGTCTCCTCAGAATTCGTTGGGTATCACTGATACAGCAATTCGGTTTGTGTATCGGTTTCACCGTCAGCGCTTATTTGAATCAACTTCATACAGTTGGTTCCACCGTGCAGGCCGGGTCGGTCGCCCATGGTTACCAGTATCCGGTCACCGGCGCCGATGCTGCCCTTTTGTAATAAAGTATCCACCGCCTGTTGAACAATCCGGTTCATGTCATCACCCAGTTCTGTATTGGCTACTGCAAAAACGTTGCGGTACAGCGCTATTCTGCGCCGGGTGGCTGCCAAAGGCGAAGCGGCATAGATCGGTACATTAGCGCGTACTCTGGATAACCATTTAGCGGTGGAACCGGATTCCGTCAGTGCAACAATGGCGGTGACGGAAACATGCGTTGCAGTAAACATCGCTGCCATGGCGATGGCCTGATCGATGCGTTCAAACCGTACATTCAGCGCTTTGG
>JANQPN010000051.1 GCA_028289455.1 Wenzhouxiangellaceae bacterium | reverse complement strand
GGCTGACCTCATCCATTACCACCGCTGTCGCGTCAGCACTGACCGCTGCCTGCCGCTCAAACAGCGCAGCTACACTGACTTCATCCGGCTGTTCACTCGCTGTCGCATTCCAGTGCTGTAAATCTGCATATTCAGCGGCTGTCAATAAACTCAATTGCTGCAGCGGCTGCTCGATATCCCGTGTCAGCTGTTCGAGCAGCTGGCGATAATGATTAAGCAACCGCTGCATGACCTGACTGCTGAAACGGCTGCCATCGTAGTAAACCCGAATGGATAAGCGGTCTTGACGATATGCGGTGCTTAAAGTGATTGCGTAGTGAGTCTGTTCTTCTCCTTCAGTCCCCGTCAGCTGAAGCACCGCAGCATTATTGGCCTGCCGTTGATCAGACAAACCCGCCGTGGGGTAATTCTCGAACACCATCAGCGAATCAAACATCGATACACCGGACGGCAATCCGCTGCACTGCTGAATATCCACCAACGGCAGATACCCGTATTGTTCACGCAGTAAATGCTGTTCCTGCAACGCTTGTAAAAATGCCAATACAGATTGATCACCCGCTGCATTCAAGCGTACTGGGATCGTATTAATAAATGGACCGATAATTTCGCCGACTCCGGACAACTCCGCTGGGCGGCCGGAAACTGTGGTGCCGAATATGACGTCACCTTCATGACTGTAGCGGCTCAGCAAAATCCCCCAAACCCCTTGTAACAGGGTGCTCAGTGTTATTCGATGGCGCTGAGAAATATCCTGCAGTAAAACACTTTGTTGTTCCGGCAAGACAATGCCCAGTTTGCGCTGTACAGCTTCCGTCTCGAGGGCAGTCGAGTCGTCGAAAGACAATGGTGTCGGCCCCTCCATGCCCTCAAGATGTTGCTCCCAGTACCCACGTGCAGCATTAATATCCTGGCTCATCAGCCAACCGATGTAGTCGGCATATTTTGCGATTGGATTTATGCTCGCCGGTTGGCCGGTGACCTGCCCCTGATAGGCACGCATCAAATCTTTGAGCAATAAAGGTAATGACCAGCCATCCATTAATGCATGGTGATGACTCCATAAAAACCGATACTGAGATGAGCCGGTTCGAACCAGGTAACAACGCATCAACGGTGCCTGATCCGGTAGATATCCCTGCTGGCGGTCTTCGTTCAGTAACCCCTGCCACCGGACCTGCTGTTCGTTATCCGATAAACGGCTCCAGTCGTATTCCATCCAGGGCAATGTTGCGTGCAGTAGCACCACCTGACGCGGATACTCAGTTGTTAATCCCCAGAATGCTGTTCTGAGAATACTGTGGGCATCCAGCAATTGTTGCCATGCACGCTTATATGCAGATACATCCAACTCCCGTAACTGCAGGACAATCTGACTGACATAATGCCCTGCTCCATCTTCCACCTGCGAGTGGAACAGCATGCCCTGTTGCACGGAAGATAACGGATAAATGCTTTCCAGCTGGTCACCCTGGTCATCACCCAACCCGGTACGCAGCTGATCCAATTCATTTTGACTCAATTGACATAATGGATAGTCGGAAGGTGTCCGGCCATTGCTGGAGGGCAACAGGCAATGATCAATCAACCCTGTAAGATTACTGAGATAACCATCAAGGAATTGTTCTATACCGGCCTGACTGTAACGCTGACTGCTGTATATACAACTCAGCTGTAAACACCCATCACGGACACTGCCGACCAAATTCAAAGCATGGCTGCGCTGCTGTTCGGGAGCAAAACTATCACCGGTATTGGCATGTGCCAGATCAAACCACTGGTCGCCGCCGCCTGCCTGGAACTGACCCAGATAATTGAAACTTAGTTCTATCGGTTCAGCTGGCTGCAATCCTGCTCTGACCTGCGCGCATGGATGCAGGTAGCTCAATACACCATAACCAACACCCTTGTTCGGAATTGCCCGCAGCTGTTCTTTGACCGCCATCAGCAGTTCACCCAGCGAAGCATGCTCCGGCTTAATCAGCGTGACAGGATATATCGCGGTGAACCAGCCGACGGTGCGTGATATATCCAGCCCCTCACCCAGTTGCTCCCGGCCATGCCCTTCCAGATGCAGGCTGATTGAGTGAGCCTGTGCCCATTGGGTGTAACTCAACAACAACGCTGTCAGCAACACATCATTGATCTCGGTGTTGTAGGCATTATGCACTCGAGTCAATAATTGCCGTGTCTGCTGTTTATTCAGGCGCACACTCAATGCACGACTATCAGCTACCTGCTTATCACCATCATGCTGGCGATATAAGGCTTTTACTTGAGATGTCTGTGCCTGCCAATAATCGAGTTCGTCAGACAACAGTTCCACACTGGCCTGTAAATGTTCAGACCAATCCTTAATTGAGTGACTTTTGGCTGGAAGTGCTGCGCTTTGACCTTGCGATAACAACTGATAGCCCAGACGCAGGTCTTCCTGCAATATTCGCCACGAAACCCCGTCCACAGCCAAGTGGTGAATAACCAGCAGCAACCTGTGCTCACCACCGGGCAAATCAAATAAACAGGCACGCAGCAAATTACCCGAGTCCATCTCGATGCTACCCTGTACTTCATTGGCGATGTGCAGCAGCGCCTGTTCTACCTCTGGTGCCGTATAACTGCTTAAATCTTCCCTTCGCAACGGCACCGCTGATGTTTCATCGGCAATGCTCTGCTGTGTCCAATCACTATCGGGATAATACAATCGCAATGCATCGTGATGTTCCACCAACATGTCCAGAGCCTGCTGTAAAGCAGCCACATCCGGTTCAGCCGGCAACTTGAACATCATTGCCTGATTCCAGTGATGGGGGCTTGCAAAGTTCTGCTCGGCAAACCAATGCTGAGCAGGCGTTAACATCATCGGGCCGCTGATCAACCCCTGCTCAGCTTCACTGGTGCCGGCCTGACGGACCACTTGTGCCAATGCCCGTACCGTCTGGTTGGCAAAAACATCGCGCACCGTCAAAATCAGATCCGATTGCCTGGCTTTGGCCACCAGTTGGATACTGATAATGGAATCACCGCCCAGTTCAAAGAAGTTGTCATCAATGCCTATCTGTTTCTGCTGCAGCAGATCAGCAAAGATATCCACCAACTGCTGCTCCGTTGCATTACGCGGCGCAACATACTGCTGCCGGTAATTCTGCCAGTCGGGCAACGGCAGCTTGCTCCGGTCCAGCTTGCCGTTAGCGGTCAATGGGAATGATTCCAACGAGATAATCGCCATCGGCACCATATAACCCGGCAATACCTGCTTAAGCGATTCCTTCAAAGTCGTTTCAGAGACCGCATCTGCAACCACATAACCCACCAGCTGCTGACCCAGTTCACTGTCGACAACCTGTACCAGCGTTTCGTGGACGCCTGGCTGTGACAGTAACCGATTCTCAATTTCACCCAGCTCAATCCGGAAACCCCTAAGTTTTACCTGGTGATCCATCCGGCCCACATATTCAAGTTCGCCAGTCGACCGATATCGCACCAGATCACCGGTTCGATAAAGCCTTGCTCCTGCCTCATTGCTGAATGGATTAGGAACAAATGCAGTTGCGGTTAACGCGGACCGGTTGATATAACCTCGCGCCAGACTGGACCCGCCCAGGCACAACTCACCAATGACGCCCTGTGGCACCTGCCGCAGGCTGGCATCGACAACATAGGCCTGCATATTGCTGATCGGATGGCCAATAGCCGGTGTACCAGCATCATCAGGTGCAATTTCCGCATAAGTGCCGACTACGGCAGTCTCAGTCGGACCGTAATGATTGACCAGCCGGGCCTTAACGTCTGCAGGTAAGCAGTATCCGCTCAGCTTATCGCCACCGACCAGCAGTACCTCCAGGGAAATCTGTTGTGGCCATTCACATGCAGCCATTCTTTCCGCCAGCGGGGTCGGCATGAAGCAATGACTGACCTGATAGCGGTTGAGACCCGCCAATAACATCTCCGAATCTACCCGCTGCTCGTCAGAAACCAGCCATAATCGGGCACCGGCGGATAAGTACGGCCACAACTCCCATGTCGATGCATCGAAGCCGATATTGGCCAGCATGCTGCCGCAATGCCCAGCTGTGACGGTATGTGCTTCCAGGTGCCAGTTGATCAGGTTCAGCAATGCAGCATGCGTATTCAATACGCCTTTTGGCCGTCCGGTCGAACCTGAGGTGTATATCACGTAGGCCAGATTATCGCCGCCAGATATGTGCTCCGGATCAGTATCCAGGTGTTCGGCCAATTTTGCCTGCAGTGCTTCAAGCCTCACAGCCTTTTTGTGCAAAGCTGCGGCAACTGCTGTATCTCCTGCTGTCAGCACCAGCTCAACACCGGCATCATCCAGCATGTAATTCAACCGTTCAGCCGGATAACCGGTATCCAGCGGTACGTAGGCACCGCCCGCTTTGAGTATTCCCAGCAAAGCTATGATCAGTTCAGGACATCGATCCATGCATACGCCCACCCGACTGTCCGGACCTATGCCGCGGGCACGCAAATAATGCGCCAGCTGATTGGCCTGCTTGTTAAGCTGGTCATAGTTCAGCTGCCGGTCACCCTGCATGACTGCAATAGCCTGCGGCTGCTGATCAGCCTGCCGCTCAAACAGCTCCTGAACGCTTTCTACTTCCGGTAATCCGGTAGCAGTCTGATTAAATTCGGCCAGCGATTGGTGTTGCTGTTCCGAGAGCCACTCCAGGTCGCCTATACCTGCTTCAGGATTATTGACTATAGACTGCAGCAATACGGTAAAACTGTCAGCCATTCGTTCAATGGTGGCGGCAGCAAACAAATCAGTGTTGTAATTCCACCCGAGCAGCAGATTTTCATTGCGCTCGGCAGCAAACAGCTCCAGATCAAATTTGACAATACTTTGGGACAGCTCCAGAGGCGCTAATCTCTGACCCTGCGATTCAACCTGACCCTGTTGATTGTTCTGCAGTGAGAATAGAAT
This sequence comes from Wenzhouxiangellaceae bacterium, assembly GCA_028289455.1. Taxonomy (GTDB): domain Bacteria; phylum Pseudomonadota; class Gammaproteobacteria; order Xanthomonadales; family Wenzhouxiangellaceae; genus JAJFKX01. The sequence goes on along the minus strand of JANQPN010000051.1, from coordinate 4,397 downwards.
TTGAAACACCGGGCTATGCTGCAGGCTGCGCTCCGGTTTCAGTTCTTCAAGCAGCATCTCAAACGGAATATGCTGGTTGGTGTAGGCATCCAGGATGGTTTGCTTATTGGTGGTTAACGCCTGTTGGAAGCTTTGCTTAGAGTCAAACCGGCAGCGTAATGCCAGAGTATTGATAAAGAATCCGATCATAGCTTCCGTATCGCCGTGGGTACGCCCGGCAATAGGCGTACCCATGACGATGTCACGTTCTCCACTGAAGCGGCTGATCAGCACTGCAAAAGCAGTCTGCAGAAACATAAACAGCGTTACATCATTTCGATGACAAAATGAATTGATGGACTGCGTCAGTGATTTCCCCAGCGATTGTGAATGTGCCCGACCAGCAAAACTTTGTTCTGCCGGTCGCGGAAAATCCAATGGCAGACTATGTACGGGCGGAAGTTGCGCCAACTGATTTCGCCAATATCCCAGCTGCTGCTCCAGCAGTTCTCCCTGCAACCAGTTACGTTGCCATTGTGCATAATCGGCGTATTGAACGGCCAGTGGCTGCAAAGGATTTTCGCGGCCTTCGCTGTATGCCTGATATAAGCTATCCAATTCCCGGAAAAACACATCCATCGACCAGCCATCGGATGCAATGTGATGCATGGTAATCAAAACCACATGCTGCTCATCTGACAACTGAATCAACTGCGCGCGCAGCATTAAATCAACACTCAGATCAAATGGCTTACCGGCTTCATCAGCAGCTAAACGCTGAACCTCAATAGCCTGTTCGGCCGGGCTTTTATCACTCAGATCAAATACTGCCAATGGCACCATGCATGGTGCCTGGATTTGCTGACAGACTGTCTCATTCAACGGCTCAGCAAATATGCTGCGCAATACCTCATGCCGTTCGACGATTGAATCCAAAGCCTGATTGAATGCAGCCCGGTCCAGGTGTCCTGTCCATCTGATTGCAGCCGGCATATTGTATTGAGTACTGCCGTTTTCCAGCTGATCAATAAACCACAGACGCTGTTGTGCATATGACAGCGGTAACGCTTGATCGCGTCTGACCGGCTCAATTGCGGGTAGTATTAACTCGTCCCGGGCAGTTTCCAGTTCTGCTGATAATCCTGCTACAGTCGGCTGCTCAAACAATGTCCTCAACGGCAGTTCTGCACCCAGCTCACGGCGAATCCGGCTAATCAGCCGGGTTGCCAGCAATGAATGTCCACCCAGCGTAAAGAAATTGTCCTGGATACCTACTTGCTCAAGCCCCAGCAATTCCTCCCAGATAGTGCATAACTGTGCCTGAGTACCAGTTTCCGGCGCCTGATAGGCCGACTGCCGCAAATCTTCTTCATCCGGTTCGGGTAATGCCTGTCTGTCCAACTTTCCATTGGGTAACCTGGGCAATTCATCCAGCAGCACAAAGCGCTGAGGCACCATATAATCCGGTATTATCTGCCTCAGTCTGGATTGGTAATCTGCAGCCAATGCCTGCCTGCTCTGTGAATCATCAAGTGCTCGATCTGAATGATCCGCTGGAACCACATATGCGGTCAGCTGCCCTCCGGTATTCGCACCCTGCCGTTCAGGCCTTATCAGAACAGCAGCCTGTACAACATCCGCTAATGCCTGCAAGCGCGCTTCAATTTCACCCAACTCAATGCGGTAGCCGCGAAGCTTGACCTGGTCGTCGGTCCGGCCGATGAATTGCAGGTTGCCATCCGGCAGCCAGCGCACCAGATCTCCGGTTTTATATAAGCGCTGAGCACTACCGGCTATCTCCAGCTCGACAAACTGTTCTGCTGTTTTTCCCGGCTGATTCAGATAACCACGCGCCAGACCGGCTCCACCGATATACAATTCCCCGATTGCGCCAGCCGGCAGCAGTTCCAGATCAGCACCCAGCACATAGCAATGCGCGTTTCTGTGCGGTGCACCGATATGCACAACACCGCTGTGACTGAGCAAGCCGTGGGTGGCATTGATGGTTGCTTCGGTCGGACCGTAGGCATTCAATACCTGCTTGCCATGGTTGCTGCGATATTCCCTCAGGCTTGCCGCCAGCCCGGTGTCAATCACATCGCCACTGCAGATAATATGCGGATGGTAATCACGCCCGGCACTTAACAGCGGCAGCAGCGTTTCCATTTGTCCGGGGATGGTATTGATCACCGGAATACGGTTAGCTGAAAAATAGCTGCTCAAAGCCAGACCATCACGGCGGGTCTGATCATCGATTAAATGAACGGTTGAGCCGGTACCTAGCAGCAGCAGACTTTTCAGCGAGGCATCAAATGAATAGTTGGCCAGCCAGCCCCAAGCGCACGGGATTTCCACACCCAGCAACTGCAACTGATCTTTGAGCACTTCACCCATGTTGGCCAGACCAGCGTGCTCGATCATCACCCCTTTTGGTCTGCCGGTAGAACCCGAGGTATAAATCACATAAGCCAGGCTGTGATCACTTGTCTGTACAGTCTCAGGTAACGGGTCGAACCGTTCACACAGCGCCAGCCGCTGCTGCACCATGGATGAATCCAGGCATAACACCTGATAATCACCGGCCTCCACATTATCCAGCAGTCCGGTCTCGGTTAATACCATCGACGGTGCGGCATCATTGAGCACGTATGTGATCCGGGCCTGTGGGTAATCGGCATCGATGGGCACATAGGCTGCACCGACTTTCAGCACAGCAAGAATTCCGATCACCATCTGCTGTGTACGCCCAATGCACAAAGCAACCAGATCACCCTCTCCAATCCCCCGCTGAATCAGGTAATGCGCCAGCTGGTTGGCGCGTTCATTCAGGATTGAATAACTCAATGACTGCCCGGCGCATTGCAGCGCAACTGCATCGGGTGTCTGCTGCGCCTGTTTTGCGATCTGCTCATGCAGGTGCAAAGGCTGTGCCTGCTCAGCACCGGTATCGTTCCATGCCACCAGCAACCGCTGTCGTTCCGGCTCACTCACCAGCGGCAAGCTGTGTACCTGGCAGGTCGGCTCAGCAACAACACTCTGTAGCAGTGTAATCAGGTTTGACGAGAACCCGGCGATGCTTTCACGGTTAAACAGATCGGTGTTGTAGCCCCAGTTCAAGCGCAGCTGTTTTTCACCTTCCTGCACCGTCAGTTGTAAATCAAACTTGATGATGCTGACGCCTTCAGCCGCCATGCTGGTAGCCGTCAGGCCAGGCAGGTGCAGATCACCACTTTCATTGTTCTGTACCGAAAAACTGATCTGGTAAACGGGCCCATGCTGCAGTGTCCTTTCCGGCTGCAGGACCTCTACCAGCATTTCGAACGGAATATACTGATGCGTAAACGCATCCAGAATGGTCTGCCGGTTTTCCTCCAGCAACTCCAGAAAACTGACCTTACCGTCAATCCGGGTCCGCAATACCAGACTGTTGATAAAGAAGCCGATCAATGCTTCGGTATCGGTATGCGTACGGCCGGCGATCGGTGTACCGATGACAATATCGTCCTGCTGACTGTAACGGTTGATCAGCAGTGCAAACGCCGTCTGCAGCAGCATGAATAAAGTGACATTATGCTGATGGCACATCTGCCTCAGCCCGGTTGTCAGCTCTTCATCAAGCCATTCCGAATGGACCTCTCCGGAAAATGTCTGCTGTGGTGGACGGGGTTTATCCAGCGGCAACTGATGGACTACCGGTATACCGTTCAGTTGCGCTTTCCAGTACGCCAGCTGACCGGTCAACACTTCACCCTGCAGCCAGTCACGCTGCCAGGCTGCATAATCGACATACTGAATGGGCAATGGCTGCAATGGGTTTTTCTGGTTCTGGCTGTACGCCTGATAAAGCGCACTCAGCTCATTAAAGAACACACCCATTGACCAGCCATCGGAGGCAATATGGTGCATGGTCAGCAACACCACATGCGCATCCGCAGCTACTGCCAGCAATTGCCCACGGATTAAACAGTCTGTGCTTAAATCAAATGTCCGAGCAGCCTCCTGTGTGGCCAAACGCTCGACTTCCTGATCCTGTGCCGGCTGGTCCAGACCGGTCAGGTCCCTGACTTCAACAGCTACGGTGAAATCCGTCTGAATCTGCTGATAGACATTATGCTCATCACCGGTAAAACTGCTGCGAAGCACTTCATGCCGCTCCACAATGGTATGGATGACCTGCTTGAACGCTTCTATATCCAGCGCGCCTTCCAGTTTAAACATCAACGGCATGTTGTAATGCGCACTGCCGCCTTCCAGCTGATCAATAAACCACAACCGCTGCTGCGCATACGACAACGGCAACCGACCCTCACGATCAACCCTCTCTATCGCCGGCAGCAACACCCCTTCATCCTGCTCCGACAACACACCACTCAATCCCTTGACCGTCGGATGCTCAAACATCAAGCGCAACGGCAGCT
>JANQPN010000035.1 GCA_028289455.1 Wenzhouxiangellaceae bacterium | reverse complement strand
AGTTTTACCGCTTCACAAATTGCCGAGGCCTGCTTTGATTTCACCGAGCGGTGCAGCAACCTGGATTTTGACAATATTCAGGAAACACCCGCAGAAGTTTTACAGCTGGCCATTCAGAGCGGATCGAGCCTGGCGAGGGCTGCGAATCTCTACCAGCTCAGCTCTGACGATCCACAACTCGGCAGGCAATGGCTGGCGGATGCCTTAAATGAAGACCCGAACAGCGCCGACCTGCTGCGCCACGGCGCCAGTTTTCTGCGCTCTGCACACCGTCTGCGGCAGCAGCCATTTTATGGTGCGGCAGACAGTGCCACACTGCAGCTCGCAGAGCGCGCACTGGATTTGACCGCCTGCCGCCTGGATAACAGCTGCAACCAGGGCAGCCACTTTATGCTGGAACGCTGCAACTACCTGCCCGGCTGCCTGCCCTGGCAAAGTTATGAACAATGGTTGTATGCCTCCTATGCCGGCAGCCCGGATACACTGACTGCTGTTTTACAGCTTAGCGACGATTACCAGCAACTGCTGATCAACCGGCAGGCTGAACTGCTGATTTTCCCTGAGCTGATTGAAAACGACGGCGGCTGAGCGGAATTAAGCAGCGATATCAGGCTGTTTATGCGGCCAGCTCAGATTGCCGCTGTTGTGCTATCCATTGACTGTCTATTGATAAGCGTCCGGCGATTTTTGAATCCGGCTCGACCAGCCGCCAGAACGGTGTTACTGCGGTTTGGCCTTTGCCTTCATTAAAGTCTTCGATGGCCGCTTCAGCGACAATCCGGATAAAAATTGCCGTTGATACCGGACACATCGCATCACATTGGTTGTCCGCCGCCAGCTCTTCCCGCAGGCGGGTTATGCTGCGAGTCTCTCCAAACGGAATCCTGTTGATGTAATCAGCCACAATCTGTGGCGTGCCCACATACAGCATCTGCCCTGCCGGTATGCCGGCAAAAGGCTTTTCCAGTTCCACCCTTTTGGGTTGCTTGTCTGTGTTCAACTTTTCTTTCCAGGATTTCGCCATAATGATTTGCCTGTTGATTAGTAGGTATCAGCACTCAGCCGGGTTATTCAATGTCACCGTCATGGTTGATCATAACTGATACTGTTCAGCCTCCTGCTGCAGTTCATACAACATCTGCAGTGCTTCCCTGGGACTTAAATCGTCTATCTGCAATGCGGTCAGTCGATCAATCAACTGCTGTGCCGCCTCATCATCAGGTTGCTCTGGGGCGCTTGCCACCGGTTGATCAAATAAACTGGCCTGCGGCGATGCAGCCACATCCAGAGCGCGCCGCTCCAGTTGTTTAAGCTTCTGACCCGCACGGCGGATAATCGACTTAGGCACACCTGCCAGTGATGCTACCTGAAGGCCGTAACTGCGGCTGGCCGGACCTTCTCTGACGGCATGCAAAAATACGATCTTGTCACCATGCTCAACGGCGTCCAGGTGTACGTTCACAATGCCCTGATAATCGCTGGCCAGCGTGGTCAATTCAAAATAATGTGTGGCAAAAAGGCTGAGCGCCTGCTGCTCGGCAGCCAGTGCTATGGCGACCGACCAGGCCAGTGACAGACCGTCAAAAGTACTGGTGCCCCGGCCTATTTCATCCATCAGTACCAGGCTTTGCGGGGTGGCATGATGCAGAATGTTGGCGGTTTCACTCATTTCGACCATGAAAGTCGATTGGCCGCGGGTTAAATCATCACCGGCACCGATGCGGGTAAAGATTCGGTCGATAGGCCCGATCCTGGCTGCCTGGGCAGGCACATAGCTGCCGATATGCGCCAGCAGCACGATCAGCGCCACCTGGCGCATATAGGTGGATTTACCGCCCATGTTGGGGCCGGTAATCAGCAGCATTCTGCGCTCCGGATTCAAACTGCAGTCATTGGCGATGAATGGTTCATCCAGTACCTGTTCAACCACCGGATGACGGCCTCCGGTAATTTCCAGCCCCGGTATGGTGTCCAGCAGCGGCAGGTGATAATCCAGTGCATCAGCACGTGCTGCCAGATTCGCCAGGGCATCCAGCCGCGACAGCTGGTTGACGGTATCCTGCAGTCCGGCGTGCTGCGCTGCCAGTTGCCCAATCACCTGCTGATATAACTGATATTCCAGCGCCAAGGCCCGTTCGCGGCTGCCCAACACCTGATCTTCGTAGTTTTTTAATTCTTCGGTGATAAACCGTTCCGCGTTTTTCAGGGTCTGACGCCGGCTGTATTCCGTTGGTGCCCGCTCGCTCTGGGCTTTGCTGATTTCTATGTAATAACCATGCACCTTGTTATAACCGACTTTAAGCGTGCTGATGCCGGTGCGCTCGCGCTGGCGCTGTTCATAGTCAGTCAGAAAATCGCTGCTTTGCCGACTGAGTCCGCGCAACTCATCCAGTTGAGAATGATAGCCATCGGCAATAACACCGCCATCCCGAACCAGCATGGGCGGGCTTTCCACAATGGCCTGCTGCAACAATGCCTGTTCATCTGCATGCACATTCAGCTGCAGGGCGATGTCATTGAGCACAGGAAACGATGATTCGCTCAGCCAGCCTTTGATTTCCGGCAGTCGCGCCAACCCGTCACGCAGTGCCGCCAGATCTCTGGGCCGGGCACTGCCCAGCGCCACTCTGGTTAATATCCGCTCCAGATCACCCAACCCCTGCAACTGGGGCTGCAGTTCGGCCACTGCCTGGCGGTCCAGCAATGCAGTGATGGTGTCCTGCCGCTGCCGCAACCGCTGCCGGTCCGACAATGGCGCCAGCAGCCAGCGGCGTAACAGCCGGCTGCCCATTGGCGTCTGACAGCGATCCAGCAGGCCAACCAGGGTATGCTCGCGACGGCCTTCCGGATGCGTATCAATTTCCAGATTACGTCGTGTAATTGAGTCCAGCACCAGAAAATCATCGTGTTGCTCACGGTTGATTCCACGCAAATGCGGCAGCGTCATCTGCTGGGTTTCGGTGACGTAACTCAGCAACCCGCCGGCTGCAGCAATCAGCAATTCATCCGCTTCTGCATCGAGCCCAAAACCGGTCAAATCATGCAGTGAAAACTGATCGCACAGCATGCGCGTGGCGCGTACCGGATCAAACTGCCATTCCGGGCGTTCACGTGGCGGCTGATCAGTAATCCCGGCAATGGTTTTCAGATCGCTCTCACTGCTGATAATTTCTGCCGGCTGCAGTCGTGCCAGCTCAGCAGATACCGCTTCCAGCGACTCCACCTGTTTCACCGAAAACCGGCCACCGGCCAGGTCCATCCAGGCCAGGGCGTAATCACTTTTGCCACAGGCAACTGCCAGCAGCAATGCTTCCTGACGATCGCCCAGCAATGATTCATCAGTTAATGTGCCGGGCGTTATTACCCGCACCACTTTTCGCTCTACCGGCCCTTTGCTGGTGGCAGGGTCACCAACCTGTTCGCAAATGGCTGCGCACTCGCCTAGTTTGACCAGCTTTGCCAGATAACCGTCAGCAGCGTGATACGGCACCCCCGCCATCGGCACCGGCTGGCCGGCAGACTGGCCACGCTGTGTCAGCGTAATATCCAGCAATCCTGCAGCCCGTTTTGCGTCATCGAAAAACAGCTCGTAAAAATCGCCCATGCGGAACAGCAACAGGGAATCCGGATAATCAGCTTTGATGCGCAGATACTGTTGAATGACCGGCGTATGGTTGCCCGCTTTGTCGGTGGATTGAGTCACTAAAAATTATTAACCAGATGAATTCCAGACAGTTGGGCAGTGTAACTTACCGGCAGCCGAAACTGCACCACCCGGGCTGGAAATTGTTGCAAAATCATCACCGGCCTGTACCTGCGCTGATAAAATGTGCTGGATTCAAAACAAAAGTTACCGGCCCCATGGGAATACCTGCATATGACGCCCATCCCCTGATTCACTCCATCGCGGAACGGCTGCGCCAGTCCGGCTGGCAGCTGAGCACCTGTGAATCCTGTACCGGTGGGCTTATCGCCAAATCGTGTACAGACCTGCCCGGCAGCTCTGACTGGTTTGCCGGCGGGCTGGTCACCTACAGCAATGCCAGCAAAACCCGGCTGGCCGGCGTAGCCGCTGAGCTGATTGATATGCATGGCGCAGTCAGTGAACCGGTAGCGTTGTCAATGGCAGCCGGATGCGCACAGGCGCTGGAAAGTTATGCTGCCATATCGGTCACCGGCATTGCCGGTCCAGGCGGTGCCACTGAGGGCAAACCGGTCGGCACCGTGTGCTTTGGCTGGGCAGTGAATGGACAGACCACCAGCAATACCCGGCATTTCGACGGAAACCGGCAACAGGTAAGAGAACAATCAATGCAGTATGCACTGGAACAGCTGCTGCAGCGGTTAAAATGAACGATCACTGCCTGCCAGTGTGTAGGATTATTGCGTTTACCGCGATTACCCTCTTGCCAAACCCCAGCCTGTGTCATAATTTAACCCTAACCAATTCTTAGGGCCTGCAAAGCCCTGCTAAATAATTCAAC
>JANQPN010000028.1 GCA_028289455.1 Wenzhouxiangellaceae bacterium | reverse complement strand
CTTATGTAATCAATAACCAGACCGGTACTGCAGTGATCGGTAATCTGGCCATTGATACGGCCTATGAGTTTAGAATTCGCCGTTGTTTGGGTGGTGCCTGTACAGACTATAAAAACAGTTGGGTTGGAACCGATTACCCGTTGACCAATCCGGTTGGCATCACTGTTACCTGGATTGATCCAATTGCCGGGACCTATGACCTGCGATGGTCCTATCCACATAATTATTTTGTGGATAACCCGCCACATCATTTTAAAGTCGAGCTGCCGGGTCAGCCACCGGTGGTGTTGCAGGAAAATACCAACAATACTTTCCAGTCTTTCTGGCAAGAATCCTCACTGCAATTTACCACGCCGGGCATCTTGCGGATATCAGCCTGTGATAGTGCTGATGAATGCGCTACCCCGGCAAGCTATATGCTAAGTGCTGAGCCGGTATTCGATCAGACACTTGAAGCACCAAATAGCGTCACTCTGGAGGAAGCTCCAGGCGGTGATGCCACCCGCTTCTCAGTCGAGATAAGCGCCAATGCTTTTGAGCACATGCAGGACGAGATCGATTATTTTGAAATCTCAGAGTCAGGTGCCACCGGTGGCGAAAGCTTTACCTATTTTCATGACATCAGTGATTCGCGTTCAGCAACTGAACATAGCATCCCGGTGAGAAGATTATCTCCCGGCAATTACTCTGTTAGCGTCAGGGCCTGCCGCCGAAATCGGCTAAGCCCTAATGGAGATGCCTGTTCTGTATCTATTTCCGTACCAGCCGGAGATGAGCATGAAATTAATACGGATGATGTAGCCATAGGCTATGACACTATTGACGACACATTATGCTGGAGAGAAGTCGTTCCGGATGCTGTGTACGAGCTGGAATGGACTTATACGCCAGTTGATTTGCCGGGGCAAAACTTCCTGATACCGGATCAATATAAAGTCATCAATCAATTCAATCCGGCGATTGATCCTATTGTCGTACCTTTTACCGGCACCAACCGCTTTACCATTGACAGCAGCAATGCCGTTGTTGGTTTTGACACGGTTTGGAATATCCAAGCCTGTGACTCCAGTCTGGAGGGCTGTCAGGGTGTAGGTGGCGTAACACTGACCGATACCGCCCAGCAGTGTGGATCGCCACCGGCACCGCTTCCTGAAACATCAGGTGGTCCGGAAAGCTTGAACCCCGGTGTATATCTGGATGAGTCGGTATTCCCCCGCCAGGGCTTCACATTCTACTGGGCCAGTGATCTGCGCCATGAAAACACTCACGAAGAATACGGCAACACCTATGATTTATATGTCTATTGGCAGACCTATAAGTACAACGGAGGTAACTGGACGCCAATATGGTTATATGGCGAATTAACCAATATCGACTCTGATGATCCGAATGTATTCGATGGCGGGTTATATCTGCCACAGAATGATCTGACCCAGGCTCATGACATGGAAGCCGGACATATGTATTTAACCTTCGGCAATGATACATCCAGCGCTGAAGTAGATGTAACCCTGCATCTAGACGGTGGAATGCATACTGAAGGAGACCGCGTTCTGGGTAATCTGACACAGCTGTCCAATATTACTCAGCTGCTGCCTCCAAATGATGAAAACGGTAATTCCAGCACACCCAATATCACCGATTACAACAATGGCGTGTGGTATCACACCGAAGGTAATGCCGAAGACTATAAGATACTCAGCTGGCAGCATAATTATTTTGAAGGCCAGATTTTATTGGCCTTTGACGAGCAGCAACCTGTTGCTCAGCCGATCTGGTTCAATGGAAGGTTGGATTGCCGTACTGATACCACCGGCAGTTGTATAGGCAATGGTGCACCGATTACCCGCCATCCCGATCCGGATAACGCCACGATTGAATTTGTGACTGTCTCACAGGGAGTCCCTCCATTTAATGCGACCCAGGAGGAAATAGATGCTGTAGTTTCTGTGGATGCAGGCAGCATGAGCCGGACTGTGCCGCTGAATGCACTGCCGGGAACTACCCCGCAAGGATTGATATTTAATGGTGAACTGGATGTAACGCTGATCGATGGCAACCAGAATGTACGCACATTTAACTTAGATACTGCCGGTCAGGATCATCTGCTGGAAAAAGAAGCCAGCCTGCATGATATACGCTACAGCGTTGATGGCGTTGAGCACGAGACAAACTGCACCATGGTCGATGGCGTTTGCGAGATTCGTTTGAGCTGGTTCAGTGATGATGATTTCTTCAATAATGCTACCGCATCAGTATTCCCTTACTACACTCTTAACGGCGGCACTTTGCAGCCGCTGGATAACCAGCTGTGCAATACCGGTGAACCTGAGGTGGATTTTGTCGTTGAGGAATATGTTTGCCAGATTCGCGCGCCAGGAACCTATCGGTTTTATCTGCGTAATCGAATCGGCATACCAAGTCAGGAAAACACCATTGCCCGGTCAGCAAGTGAATTATTTGTGGATGGAGGCAACAATGCGGCCAATGCGCCATTGACCATAATTCCTGATTCATTGGATGTATTCTTCCCGAACCGCAATGGCGATAATGATTTCGACCCTGGGTTTGAGGCCGATGGTGAAACCTTTATTGATTTACCACTGCCTGATGCAACCTCGGAATCATTTGGCCATACGCAAGGCAATTTTGTGGTAGATAGCAATGGTGCGGCCAATTACACCATACCGATCATGACTGCACCGGGTTCCGGCGGTTTGGTTCCTAATGTCGCGCTCAGTTACAACAGCCAGAACGGCTATGGACCGATGGGCAAGGGTTGGTCGGTAGGCGGTTATTCGGTGATTTCCCGATGCCCGCAAACCTTCGAGCAGGACGGATCAACGACCATCCAGAACAATCTGGAATATGTGCCTGGAGTAACGTTTACCGATACCGATCGCTTCTGTCTTGACGGACAGCGGCTGATGCTGGTGAATGAAGCCGACACCTATGGCGCTGACGGGGTGCTGTACCGCAGCGAGCTGGACAGCATTACAGTGGCCAAATCAGTTGGTAGCTATGGTGGTGCTCCGCGTTGCTTTGAAGTGTATAGGCCGGACGGCGGTAAGGAGTTTTACGGCGATTGTCTGACCGGAAACAGCCAAGATGACAGCTCACTGATCAAACTGAATCTGGACACTGAAGACCGAGCCTATGCCTGGGCCAGAGCTTCACTCGAAGATAATTCCGGCAACTATATTCGTTATGAATATCAGACACGCCCTGCCAACAGTCAGGAAGTGGCCATATACATTGACAAGATTCATTACACCGGTAATCACCTTAACAGTCAGGCCCCTTATGCCACGGTAGATTTCACCTATGAAACGAAATTAGCTACCGAGCAGCGGGTCAGTGCATTGCCTGATCCACGCGCCAGTATTGATGACGGCTCACACAGTCATCTGAGCTCCATCCTTAAAATGGTTGATGACCAGCGGATTACATCGGTTACCAGTACGGTGGATGGACTGATGCTGAGGCAATATCAACTCAGCTATACCACGCTTCAGGGCAGGAAATACCTCAGCGGAATTCAGGAATGTAATGGTGCCACATGTTATGACGCCACTACCTTTGAATGGAGTGGGCAGGCGAATAATATTCCAGCCATTAATACCAGTGGCCCGACCGCCTTCCCGTTGCCTGATGAAATTATGGATGGTATCGATGCAACCCCGCTCAGAGCCACGCCGGCGGATATGAATGGTGATGGTCTGGAAGATTTGCTGATCGATTACCGGGACAGCAATGGAGCAGACGTCACCAAGCTGGCGATCTCTCAGGGCAATGGGCAGTTCACAGTCACTAACCCGACTTTTAATACTTCACCAAGCAAGGGCCTGGGCGTTTACGATCTGAATGCTGATGGTTTTACCCGCATCGAAGATAACGAAGTCATACTCTTAAACAACGCTTTAAGTGATCTGAACGGCGATGGCTTGATTGATATAGCCGGCCGCAGTGGCGATGACCTGTTGCAATTCACCTATAACACCACAGGCCCGGGTGACACCAGCGCCCAGTTTGCTGCACCGGTTAACGCCATGGTGACGATTACTTTTGATATTACTGGTGAAGGCTCACCGATTGGTGACCCTGAACTGGATCAGGTCATCAGTGTGGTTGATATCAACCAGGATGGTATTGCAGAAATCATCATGCGATTGCAGCAGGAGTTTTGTGAGGGCGATGGTTGTGACTTGATCAGTCAACCGCTCTCAGATTTAACTACTCCACAGCCGCTGACTTTCGTAGAAGAGTCAGTCGGTGGTGAGCAAGGTCTGAATGAAGAAATCTGTCAGGAAACCTGTATTACTGAGTCAAGTGGTATTGGTATTGCCTGGTTGCGCGAAGATGCCAGTGGCATCCCGTACTACGAAATCAATGAACTCGGCGGTCAGCCATATCTCAATGCATTTTTCACAGATTTTGAGGGCGATGGTGTGTTGGAATTGTGTGCCACCAATAATCCCAATGGGGTACGCAATGATTATATCTGTGAAGGCGCGCTGTTTGATGGTTCGCTGCAACCGGCAGGTTTGGAACAAGACTCATCATTTACCTTCCAGGATATCAACAATGATGGTTATCAGGACCTGCTGACAACCGATAACGACAGCTCAAATTCAACCTGGCAAGCTCATTACGCTACCTGGAATAACGGCGTGCTCAGTTTCAACAGCACTGCTGTGAATACCGGTCTGATCGCAGGCATCGAAAAACAAAATAACGCGGAAGAATCCGATATCCGTGTATTCATGGATTACACCGGTGACGGCATCTTGGATTACGTGTTCATCGAATATGATGGTAGTAATGGGTTCAATGTATTTTCCAGCTCTGCTCACGACCTGGTGGACCCCAGCCGGTTTGAATATCTGATTACCGATATTCATAACGGCCGCGGTGGTTCTCCAACGGCTGTAGATGGAGAGCATTGGTCTATCGAGTATTTACCGATGTCCGATGTGGAGGTCTATACAAGGGACAATAATGCCATTAATGCCTGGTTCGGCAGTGGAAAAACTGCGGTGTATGACATGATCACCAGTATGCCGCTGGTCAGCGTTGTCAAACATGAAATGCCGGCATGGGATTTGCCTGCCGGGCTCAGCGGCAGCCTGAGCTATCTGGGTAACTGGCAGGATGAAACCCGTTACCACTACCGTGGCCTGAAAATGCAGGCCGGGGGCCGTGGTGTGCTCGGTTTCCGGGAGGTGGACAGCTTTGATGTGGACCGTAGTCTGCTGAGTCAAACGCGCTACCGTCAGGATTTCCCTTATATCGGCCGTGCCTATGAAACACAGACCTGGTTTGTAACCAATGGTGCAATCGATCCATGGACAGTGAATGAATCCATCACCAATCCGACAGTGCCCTGCTGGGATAGTGGCAGCGCATGTCTGGCCGTGATTCCGGCAGATAACGCCTGCGTGACCGATACCGGTTATCAGTGCAGCGCAGATACCAGTGTGATTGTTGAGGATTCGCACCAACTGCTGGATCACAGCGAAATGCAATATGTCGAACGGCAAAGTGTCAGTACCAATACCAACATTACCTTTGCCTTTGCAAAACGTGAGTTAACCCAAAGCTTTGATTTGTTAAGCGGCAACCTGTTGGGCAGGACAGTCACCGTGACTGAATTTAATGAAGCGGTTGACACGTTCTACGGTAATCCGACTGACAGTACCGTATTCACCTATCAGGGACTGGACAGTGGCGGTAACTGGTTATTAAGAGAGGCTGATGACCGCGGCTACAACACATCATTAAGCCTGATCAACCTGAACAGCGGGCAATGGATCACCAACCGGGTCGATAACCGGCAAATGAATTACCAGCGGCCGGGCGAAGGCAGTAGAAGCTATTTCTACTATTACAGTTATGACAGTCGGGGCCGCCTTACCCAGGAGCAAAAGCAGGATACTCCTACCTCTCCACTGATTACCCTCACCACGGGATACAGCAACTTTGATGTATTCGGTAACGCCAGTCAGGTAACCGTAAGTGGCACCGGCATATCGCCAAACCGTGAGAGCAGCTTTGTATTTGATAGTCGGGGACGCTATCTGCAGCAGCGCTCTCAAAGTATTGACGGCGGGAATGTATTGCAGCTGCAGGTTGAAGCGCGTAACCGCTATGGAGAGCCTCTTAAGGCACTTAATCAGCAGGGCATTCGCACCTACATTGCCTATGATGCCATGGGTAAGGCGTATTACAGTTACACCGATACCGGTCAGTGGCAGCAAACGTTGTATAGTCACAATACCAGCTGCTACAGCGGCAGTGCTTTTGCGATGACTGTCACTTCTGGCCATGGCCCGGACCAGACAACTTGCTTTGACGAGCTGGGCCGTCCACTGCTGGCACAAACCACCAGCCTTGATGGTCAACTCAGCAAGATAGTGACGCAATACGATGCTGATGGCCTGGTTCTGGCTCAGTCCAGACCTAATTTCAGCACCCCGGCTAATAACGTTAATGGGTATTGGACAAAGACCATTTATGATGAACTGGATCGTCCGCTGCAAATGCGGGTGCCGGATGGTGGTATTTCCAATTACAGCTATGATGACCTGGATGTGGTTTACACCAATGCCGAGGGTTACACCCGCACCGAGAGTAACAACATCCTGGGTGAGCGCACCGGTTATATCGATTATCCGGATGGCCAGGGTAACTCCCCGAATGTCAGTTTTGCCTTTGACGCCAAAGGCAATGTCAAACAGATTACAGGGCCCATGGGTGATACGGGCAGCTATACCATCACCATGACGTACAACAAGTTTGATTATCTTACGCAAACCAATGATCCAAGCCGGGGTGGCGCATGGGATTACCAGGTCAATGCGTTGGGTGAACAAACCTGTGTGACTGACCCGAAAGATCAGTCGACGAAACTGAGTTACGATGCCTTCGGGCGGATCACGTTCCGGCATTTTTATACCGATGTTACCAATAATAGCTGCTCAGGTTCGGGTACCTTTGTCGGTATGCATGAGTGGATGTATGAAAATACCTCCGGCCTGCCATCCACCGGTCAATTGATCCAGAGCGTAAGTGCTCAGCATATGGTTACGCATACTTATGATGTGCTGGGGCGCCTCGTTACCAGTGATACTGATATCGACGGACAAGTCTTTGATCAGGATTATCGCTATGACGAGTTCAGCCGGCCTCTATATCAAGTCGATGCCAGCGGTAGAGGCATCAGCTTTGGATACGAAAACGGCTACCTGAAAACCACCTCAGATATGGGTACCCAACGTACCTACCAGATAACAAATGCGCTGAGTCCGTGGGGCAGTATCGCCCAGCAAAGCTACGAAAGTGGTCAGGTAATGAATCGCAGCTATGATGATCTGGGTCGGGTAACGTCGATACTGACTACCAAAGCGGGCGATGACCCGGTGCAGAATCTGACCTATACCTATGATCTGTTGGGCAACCTGAAAACCCGTGATGATGCCGGTATGTCGGGTACACCATTTACCGAAACCTTCTTCTATGACGGATTAAACCGGTTGGATGATGTACAGATCAGCATAAACGGGCAGCAGGCCAGTGATACGCTGGATATTACCTATGACCTGTCCGGCCGTATTACCCAGAAAGACGGCGTGACCTACAGTTATGGCAATGGCCAGGTGATGCATGGCATGACCAGCATGAGTGACGGTTATATCGCTGTTTATGATGACAACGGTAACCAGGAACAAAGCGGTCAGAACGGTGATAGATACAGCACTTATACTGTCTTCAACAAACCCAGTCGGATTGAAAACCTTCAGGCTGTGGTCGAGTTCGACTATGGAGCTGAGCTTAGCCGTTTCAGAAGAATCGACAGTCTGCCGGATGGAACCATTCAGCGGGAAACGCTGTATGTGGGTAATGTCGAAGTCATTACTGAGAGCCCAGACAGTCAAAACCCGGTAACCACGTACAAACGCTATATTGGCGATACTGTTGTTGTTACAGAAAGCGATACCAATCACCGGGTTGAATACACGCACAAAGACCATTTGGGCAGCCTGCATGCGATAACCGAGGTGAATGGCAATCTGGTTAGTCAGTTGAGTTTTGGAGCGTTTGGAGAAAGACGTGATCATATTGATCTGAGTATTATTCGGGAGGATAACCCGGCGGCCAATACCACAACGCGGGGTTATACGGGTCACGAGCATGTGGACAGCTTAAATCTGGTGCATATGAATGCCCGTACCTACGATGCTTCGATTGGGCAGATGATGCAGGCTGATAGTGTTATTCCGGATATGAACAACAGTCAGAGTCTGAACCGGTTTGCGTATGTTTATAACAATCCGTTGAGTTATACCGATCCTACGGGTAATACGCCGACTAATGATAATGTGAATCCGAGAGTGCGGCTGGCAGCGATAAGGAAACAGGCTAGAAGTGGAGATATGAAAGCTGTGCAGGCACTGGGAGCGATTCAGTCTTCAGGCGGAACTGTTAGGTCAGTTCAACAGTCTTCTCAAGGAGATTCTAGAAGCAAACAGATTTCTGTTGGTGTATCAAGAGGCTTGCATGCAGCTAATTTTGAAAACAATGTTAGTCGCCAAGACTCTGCAGAAGATGAAGGGGCTATTGAATTCAGTGAAGGTAATGGAAGAAAGAATGAGTCTTTGCTGTCGAAGGCAATAGCAGTTAGAGAGGAGCTTCGTGAATTTGAGGAGTTTAGGGAGTTAGAAAAAGAATCTGGAGAGTTGCCTATTACTACAGATGACAGCGAGCCAACCTCATTTGATCCAAACACTATGATTATAAATATTAACAGCCAAACATTAACGAGAGAGTTCAAAACGAAAATGCCAGCAGGTTTTGAAGAGGGTCTTGCTGAATTGAGTGATGAAGAGTATTTTGAAGCCCTTGACAGTTATCCACAATGGTACGGTTTTACGCTAGAAAGGATCATATTTCATGAAACGGTCCATGCAACACAAGATGATAATAGCTTGATTGATTTAGGGCAGCGTGAGATCGATGCAATTGACAAAACAAATGAATTTATGAGAAAACATTTTGGAGAGCCGTTTAGGCTTGATCATAGGACTACAAGAATGAAAGGTGACCAATAGTGAAAGAAATTTTGTTCATTGTATTATTATTTTCTAGTCAAGCTATATTGGCTTGCTGCCATGTCAATAGTATAACTATTGAAGATAGTGTTTATTTTGATATAGATGGTCCATTTTCTATAGATCAGGTTGAGGAAAAAGAAGTTGTATCTATTGAAATTGACGGAGCTAAAATCAGTAAGCCTTTTGGTTATCAAAATGAAAAATGGGAGAAAATAAAACTTGAAATGCAAGATGGCGATTGTATTTATCATATAAATAGCGATAAAGATTCTTGGGATAGTTTGTCTGGTCGAGAAGGCTATATTTTATATAGAAATGGTAAAGTTGTTTCTGTCATTTTTACGAAGATATCATAGAAGCTATAACAAATAGGTTATTTAAGGTAATAAGGAATAATAGTACACCCATAACTTCAATTCGCAATTTGTGAAGTCTCTTGATTCTGCTTGGGGTTACTGTGTTATTTAATGTGCAATACTAAACTAGTGCCTATGCAAACAAGTAAGAGCTAAACATCAAATATCTGAGTATGAAAAAAGCAGATTTTATCGGGGGGAAGTGAAGTTATTAGATGTTAATGAATGCGGGATTATTATTCATGCTTGGTATTCTGATGAGGTTGATACTGTAGATTGTTATGTGGTGATTAATGTCTGGTGCGCAAAAGTTTGAGTTATTAAGTGATGCAGCTAATGCATTAGTTGTAAGGTATGTTGAGAGGAATTTTCCAGGTGTTCTGATACAGGGGGATACTTTAAAAATTTTATTTGATGACTTAGAAGAATTGCAAGAAGAAATAAATGGTGGTGATTTTGAATCAGCAAAAGATCTATTAGATATATTAAAAGAAAGATTATCTGACATATTGGATCATTATGAGAAAACCCTTAAAGAGAGGAAATTGGAGCTCCCCTATATTAGAGATAGATAGGGCACCGTGAATTCACACAAAAAGTGAAACACTAACATCGCCAAAGAATAGAATAGATAGGACACCCATAGAATAGAAAATAGATAGGACACCCACATCTTTCATTCACAATATGTGAATGTAGCCGACACGGCTTAAGAAGCAACAAACGCTTTGTTTCTACTTAAAGAGTTAGTAGATACCTAGCTAAAGTTGGATTCCAGGCATGCAAAACCTCGGCGATGCCGATTTTCAAATTTGGATTGGAATTCAGCTAGTTGAGTTGCGGAAACAACCGGTTGGCAGCACTGATTCCCTTCAGAAACTTCCTGCCATAGCCAATAGCTGCTATCTGCATTAACCTGGCTTTGCCAATAACATTATAAAACCGGGCTTCCTTTTGGTTGGCGAGATACTGAAGTAACGATGCAGGCTCTATACCAAGGCGCTGCAATATTGGGGGCAAGTCATCGAATATCTTTCCTTTCTTATCCGGATGTATTGCTCTACCACTCCAATCTACCAGCTCCAGATAGTCTTTAAACGATAATGGTAAGCCAGTTCTATCATCCAGTACCCCAGAAAAACCCAGTAACTTCGGAATCACCTCAGATAAGCACTCCGTTATCTCATTTGATTCATCTTCAACAGACTGCAATTCTTCGACTCGTTGTTGTATGGAGGTGTAATCTGATTGCTCAGGCGTTTGGGCAATGCCGGCTCTAATCGGATTCAGATCGACATAGGCCATACAACTGATCAATGCCTGCTCATCCAGCAAAGCCTGTGGAGATAGATAGGAGATAGATAGGACACCCATATCTTTCATTCCCCATATCTTTCATTCACTATTTGTGAATCCTCTTGGTTCTACTTCGCGTGGGTAAAATACTTGAGTCACAAAGAAAACTGATATTTGTCCAGTGAAAACTAGATTTCAGACATGCAAAACCTCGGCGATGCCGATTTTCAAATTTGGATTGGAATTCAGCTAGTTGAGTTGCGGAAACATCCGGTTAGCAGTGCTGATTCCTTTCAGAAACTTCCTGCTATAACCTATAGCTGCTATCTGCATGGATCTAGCTTTGCCGACAACATGACAAAACCGGGCTTCCCTTTTGTTGGCGAGATATTGAAGTAACGATGCAGGCTCAATACCAAGTCGCTGCAATATTGGGGGCAAGTTATCGGGTATCTTTCCTTTCTTATCAGGGTGTATTGCTCTACCACTCCAATCTACCAGCTCCAGGTAATCCTTTAACGAGGATGGTAAACCAGCTGTATCATCCAGTTTTCCAGAAAACCTCAACAACTCTGGAATCACCTCAGATAAGCATTCAGTGTCCTTACTAGATTCATCATCAACAGATTGCATTTCCTGGACTCGTTGTTGTATCGAGGTATAGTCAGATTGCTCAGGTGTTTGGGCAATGCCGGCTCTAATCGGATTCAGATCCACATAGGCCATACAACTGATCAATGCCTGTTCATCCAGCAAAGCCTGTGATTTGAACCGACCTTCCCAGAAACGCCCAGTACAACCATCTTCTGCGTTAGCCATACGAGCTATAGATTCATTAAGACAGCGCATGAACCACGACAGGCTGCATAGCCTGGATCGGTATTTCTCAGATAGCTCTTTTACTTTAGCGAGTTCTCCGTCGCTTAGGGATTCGCCTTTCCGGAATCGTTTTATCAGCAATGGTCCAGAAAACAACTGGCACCATCGTTCCAGCACTTCATCAACAGACCATTGTTCGGCGCCAGCCGGATCAAGTTTCAAAACCAAATGGTAATGGTTGCTCATAACAGCATAGGCACAGACATGGATGGCAAACACTGAGGATAGCTGAGCCAGTTTTTCAACAATCCAACCTCTCCGGTGCTCGAAGGATCGGCCAGTCAATTGATCAAGGCCACACAGAAAGGCTCTACGGACACAACGGCCTATGCAATGGTAGTAGGGCGTAGTACTGGTTGAAACCAGTGATGAGCGAGGAATGGTCATGGAATCAGCATAGCTGAGAGGTAGCGGGTTTACAGTCGGCAAAATCTGTAATTGGTGTAAGACTATCTCTATAAGTTATGGGTGTCCCAAACCGAAAAGCGGTCGAGGTTTCGATGTAGTGGCCGTTTTGGCAGCTGAAATGCGTCTGAATCAGTAACAGAGTTTTTAATGCGCCGACTAACTGCTCTATCAAGGATGCTTGGTATGAGCAAAGTTGCTTGCAAGGTAAACCGAAATATCAACAAACGAATTTAGAATTCGTGGGGAGATCGCTGAGATGAGATGTTTGATTTCTATATTATTAGCTGTGCTGGTATCTGGTTGTGCTGGTGGTATTAATACCTATAAGGAAGATCCAGTACTTCCAGAAGACCATGCTTGGTTGATTATGACGGTACAGACAGTAGAGGCGGGTGCATCTTTTGAATTTGCATCTGCCGTGAACAGCTACCGCACACCAAAATATGGTGAAGGATCAACGGTTAAAATGATGGCATTGCCTGTCGGGGATTACCGGTTATCTGCATACTATATAAAAGCCTTACGACAAGCTTTTGAACATCCTGAGACTCATTCACAAAAGTTTGGGTTTAAAATTGAACCGGGTGTAATTAACTATATAGGGCATTTTGGCGTGTCCGATCGGTTTTACAGATCAAGTGTGATTGTGCTCCGTCCAAGGTTTGATGCCATTACAGAAATTTTAAGTAGTGAATACCCGGAGCTGAATAAAAAATATGAATTGAAATATACGCATATTTCTCAGTACTCTGAGGGCAGTAAGTAACGGGTGTCCCAAGCTAAATTTTGCAAGCTGTATTTCTCCGGTCATCGCTCATACAAGGTTGCTCATCGCAATGCTGATACTGCCTGTGATATCAATTAGTTAAAGTAGTGCATGAGATGGTCAACGTATAAAGTGACGACAATGAATAAACTCCTGACACTGACTTTCACTATGCTTCTGCTATCAAGTGCACAAGCTCAAACAACACTTCCGTTCGATGTCGAAGAGATAACAAGATTCGATGAGCCCTGGGCGATGACGTTTTTGCCGGACGGGCGGATGCTGGTGGCGGAGAAGAAAGGCAGGCTTCAGGTTGTCGGTCAGGATGGGCAGTCATTTGGTTCGTTGCGTGGGTTGCCTGATGTCGACTACCTCGGACATGGTGGCCTGGGCGATCTGGCTCTGCATCCGAATTTTGAAGAGAACGGGCTTGTCTATGTCAGTTACGTAGAAGGTGCTGCCGGTGAGACTCGGGGAGCGGCTGTTGCCAGGGGCTTATTGTCTTTGGCTGACCGCGGCGGATGGTTGAATGATGTGGAAGTTGTCTGGCGTCAGTACCCCAAGATGGTGGGTTATGGACATTACGGCTACCGGATCGCCTTCGATGACGATGGATATCTTTGGATTTCCTCCGGCGACCGCCAGAAATTCACACCGTCGCAGGATATGCAAAGCAACGTCGGAAAGATTGTACGGTTACACGATGACGGGTCAATTCCAGATGACAACCCATTTGTGGACTACCTCAGTGTAGATGCTTTTGTCGATGACGAGGGTGTGTACCCAGAGATCTGGTCACTGGGCCACCGAAACCCGCTCGGCATGACATTCGATCTCGATGGTCAGCTATGGGTTATCGAGATGGGGCCGGCAGGTGGTGATGAATTAAATCGCATTGTTCGTGGCGGCAACTACGGTTATCCGGTTGTCTCCAATGGCCAGCATTATGACGGTCGCGACATTCCTGATCATGATACCAGGCCAGAATTCGACGAGCCGGTATTGTGGTGGACGCCGGTTATTTCACCGGCAAACCTGATGGTCTATAGCGGTGATGCATTCCCGGAGTGGCGCGGCAATCTTATTGCCGGTGGTTTATCATCGCGTGCCATCATTCGCATCGAAATTGACGGTGAGAATGCAACAGAGGCTGAGCGCTATCCAATGGGTGCGCCGATTCGCAGCGTCATTCAAGGTCCTGCCGGAATGCTATGGGTGCTTGAGGACGAATCACGTGAAGGGCAGGGCAGATTGTTGAAGCTGACACCGAAGGACTGAAATATTTATATGGGACACCCACTTGTTTGATTCACAAATTGTGAATCCTTTCTTTCGAAAAGAGCTGGGACACCCATCTCTTTGATTCACAGTATCAGGAAACAATTACGCTCAATCCAACAAGAAACTTGCGGATTAATGTTGTAGCCCTCATCTGATCAGCATCAGTTAAGGAATGCAGTTATGGAACAGTTTCACGGTACAACCATTGTGTCTATTCGTAAAAACGGTCAGGTCGCCCTGGGTGGTGATGGGCAGGTGACGTTGGGGAATACGGTGATGAAAGGCAATGCCGTCAAGGTTCGGCGGTTGTATAAAGAGCGGGTACTGGCCGGGTTTGCCGGGGCGACTGCGGATGCATTCACTTTGTTTGAGCGTTTTGAAGGCAAGCTGGAAAAGCACAGCGGCCATCTGGTGCGTGCCGCGGTGGAGCTGGCCAAAGACTGGCGGACCGACCGGATGCTGCGTCGTCTGGAGGCACTGCTGGCGGTTGCCGACAGCAAAGCATCACTGATTATTTCCGGAAACGGCGATGTGATTGAACCGGAGCATGGTTTGATTGCCATCGGTTCAGGCGGCCCATTTGCCCAGGCAGCGGCGATGGCGATGGTCGATCACAGTGATCTGGATGCCAGTCAGATTGTCGGAGAAGCGTTGCGGATTGCCGGTGAAATCTGTATTTACACCAACCAGCACCACACCATAGAAACGCTGGCGGCGGAATAACAGCGACGCCGTAGTACGGCGCCGCATCGTTTCAGCGATTGTTTAAAAGATAAAAGGACGCAGCGTCATCATCGCAGGCAGCTGCTGACGCTTGAACTGCTTGCTCAGCTGTACATTGCTGGAGCCGCTCAGCCCTTCCTGCTCATTCCACTCATCACGGGTCTGGCGAACCAGTTCCGCCAGGTCATGCCGGCGTAATACGCGGTTGGCACGCGGCAGCTGGTCTTCCAGCAGCTCATCTGCCTGCTGCTGTGCTTCAGCCAGTTCCTGCAACAACTGCTGCTGGGTTTGCAGGTGGGTGTCGGTTGGCTTGCCATCGTAACCACTGACGCTGCCGTACAGATTGCCCAGCCGTTCACGCAGTTTTTCCTGGCCGGAAATCAGGCTGCCTTCTGAACGTACCGCCACCGACTCACTGAAAGCTTCCAGTTCTTCGGCGACATTATTCAGATTGCGTGCATCGCGGCCGGACAGGCCATCGGCATGCTCACGGGCCTGCTCGGCCAGTTGGTCAACCGAGTCAACCATATAAGTCAGATCAGACAGAGTGTAATACAGCTCCAGCGCAGTTTTCTGCTGCAGCTGGCGATCTTCCGCTGAGTGCGGAGAGCGTGGATCGGCCACCAGGGTAATGTCACCTTCCAGTGTTTCCCTGCCTTTGATCAGCTCAACGCGGTAAGTGCCTTCGGGCAGGCGAGGGCCGGTAAAGCCGGGTACCAGACTGGTGGAGGCCGGGAACTTGGGTGGCTTCAGGCGCATCTGCCAGGGCACCCGATTGATGCCGCGGCGCTTCTCACCGGGGAGTGTGGTGATCAGCTCATTGTTGCCATCATAGATATTGATCTTCAGATCACCGAACAGGTGCCGCTTTTTCAGGTAATAACTGATCATCACTGCTTCCGGCGGGTTGGCCGCCAGAAACTCATCGCTGCCACCGAAAGACTGCAGCGCACCGCCGGACACCATCACGCCCGGCTGCGACGGCAGCATGGCGACATCGGTGTCAATGATTTCCGCCGTCAGGGCGCGCATCGGAGTGATGTCATCAATGATGTAAATTCCCCGGCCATGGGTGCCCAGAATCAAATCGTTATCGCGCGGATGGATGGCGATGTCATGAACCGCCACTTTGGGCAGGTTCTCCTGGAACCGGGCCCAGTTCTGGCCGCTGTCCAGGCTGACGTACAGACCAAATTCAGTGCCTACAAACAACAGCGCCGGATTCACCAGATCCTGCCGGATCACCCAGGCATAACCTTCAATGGAATCACTCGAAAGGTTCTGCCAGGTCTGCCCGAAATCGGTTGTCATGTACACATAAACAGACATATCACCAGTGCGGTGGCCGTCGGCCGTCATGAATGCGGTACCGGCGTCATGCGGGCTGGCTTCCATGCGGGAAATCCAGGTGCCTTCCGGCAGGTCGGGGATGTTACCGGTCACATTGCTCCAGCTTTCACCGCCGTTGCGGGTCAGCTGAACATAGCCGTCATCGGTACCCACCCAGATCACATTGCCGTCCAGCGGTGATTCGCTGATGGTATAAATGGATGCATTGTTTTCAGCAGTTGAGTTGTCAATGGTCAGCCCACCGGACTGCAGCTGCCGCTGACGGTCGTCATCGTCGGTGGTTAAATCCGGAGAAATGGTTTCCCAGGACTCGCCCCGGTCGGTGCTGCGGTGCAGATACTGAGAACCGTAGTAAAGGGTACCGGGATTGATCTGGCTGAGGTGCATGGCGGTATTCCAGTTGAACCGCAGTTTTTCCTGATCATCGGTGGCGCTCGGCGGAATATTTTTGACTTCGCTGAGCTCCTGATTAACCCGCAGCAGATTACCGCCCTGGAATTCCGAGTACACAATGTTGTCATCGAACGGATCAACGAAAACCCAGAAGCCGTCGCCGAAACCGACATTGCGCCACTGGTTGTTGCCTACGCCGCCCGGTGCTCTGGAAGGCCCGGTCCAGGAGCCGTTGTCCTGCAGGCCGCCATAAACGTTATAGGGGCGCTGATTGTCGAAACTGACATGATAGAACTGGGAAATCGGCAGGTTGCGGATAAAACGCCAGTCATTGGCGCGGTCTTCACTGATATACAGTCCGCCGTCTGTGCCAAGCAGTACCTGGTTGGAGTTGTCCGGGTTAATCCACAGGGCGTGATGGTCCGGATGTACCGCGATACCGAAGTTGTTGCCCAGCAGTGAGGAGAAAGTCTTGCCGCCATCATCACTGACAGTGGTCAGAAACGCCAGACGGTAAACGCGCTCGTGATCTTTGGGATCAACCATCAGCTCGCCAAAGTAGAACGGGCGGAACTGAATGTTCAGTGAGTCATTCATTTTCTCCCAGGTATTGCCGAAATCATCAGAGCGGTACAGGGCAGTGTTGTCCGACTCGACATTGGCATACACCACACTGGTCCGCGATGGCGCAATGGCCAAAGCAATACGGCCCAGTTCACCTTCCGGCAGGCCTGTGGTCAGCTGTTGCCAGCTGGCGCCGCCGTCCATGCTGCGGTACAGGCCGCTGCCGTCACCGCCGGAGGTGAAGAAATCCGGGTAGCGCCGGAAGTCCCACATCGAGGCATACAGAATATTCGGCGATTGCGGATCCATCACCAGATCGCCACACCCGGTATCAGCATCGACATACAGTATTTTTTCCCAGTTATCGCCACCGTCGGTGGATTTGAATACTCCACGTTCCTCATTGGCATCCCAGGCGTGACCCAGTGCGCATACATACACGGTATTGCTGTCATCGCTGCTGACTTCCAGCGCGCTGATGTGCTCGCTGTCGGCCAGGCCTTTCAGCGTCCAGGTTTCTCCACCATCGCTGGTTTTGTAGACGCCGGTGCCTACTGAAACGCTGTTGCGCACCCATGGTTCACCGGTGCCCACCCATACGGTTTCGGCATCATTCGGATCAATTCGCACTGCACCGATTGATTGTGTGTAATCATCAAAAACCGGCTGGAAAGTGGTACCGGAATCTTCCGATTTCCACACACCGCCACTGGCGGCGCCCACGTAAATGGTCAGCTTGCCGTCATCGACGGCGTCTAATGCGGCAATTCGGCCGCTCATCACTGCCGGGCCCAGTGCGCGTGCGCTCAGGCCGCCGAAGGTAAATGAATCGATCTGGGTTTGTGCAGTTGCTGCTGTACTCAGGGCCAGCAGCAGCCCACCGGCGGTCAGCCACCGGTTGTTAAGCAGTGTTCTGGTCATAACTCACCTCAAAAATTCTGAAAAACAAAGCCGACTCTTGGTCGGCTTAGGTTGTATTTATTGTTTGGGATAGGGTCCCGTTTTATATGTTTGTTTTTATGAAGTCGCGGAGTCGACTGCCGGCATGAAGAACCGTTTTTCATCCAGTTCGACGTTCAATTCCATATTGTTGATCACGATGGTTTGAGAACCGGCAGCGCCGAATTCAACGGTGATCGCATGGGCAAAAACCATGTCGCCGACTTCTTTGTAATCGCCGTAAGTAGTGCTGGTTTCAACCTGTTGGCCCTGAATGTCTGCTTTGGCGTCAACCCGGAACGGCAGGTAGTACTCGCTGTCCAGGTACCAGTTTTCCACGTCACCATTGGCTTTGGTCAATTTGATGTGATAGGCCTCGGTGCCTTCAATGCTGGTTTTGCCGACCAGTTCAGGCTTATGGCCTTTGGCCGCATAGTCAACCAGCGGGCCAAAAAAGTCAGCCTGATCTTTGGCTTGTTTCAGTTCGTCCTGGGACATTGGTTCCGGGGTGGTTTTACCCAGGAATGGCTGAATGGCCCAACCGGCTTCGCCATCAAAAGCATTAACCGCAGTCATGCCCTGGAATTCAAAGTCCAGCCGCATACGGTTTTCAGTCGGTTGGAATTCGATGGTAAATGGTGCTTCCAGGCCGCCCTGGAAAACCATGGTGCCGTCGGCTTTGGCGGAAGTGACGCTATCCATGGCGTCTTTACCGCCAATGGTTTGTACAAATCCGTCAATCACTTCATCCAAAGTGGCGTCTTGAGCCCAGGTTGGTGCAGTGGCCATCAGGCCGAGACTCAGCAAAACTATCCAGTGCTTGCGCATGATATTTTCCTCGTAGTGGTTATTATGATGCGTGCAGTCTACGCACGTTCGGGTCGGGCAGCATCTGCCGGAAGTCATACGGGCAGAAACATGCCCTGCAGATCGTTCAGAAAACGCCAGCCCAGTTCGGTGGCCTGCAGGCGGTTATCCTGGCGTTCCAGCAGCTCGCGCTCAATTGCCTCACCGGTAATGGTATCAATGGTACTGGCCGGCAAGCCGGTTCTGGCTTCAAAGACAGTCAGGCTGATGCCGTCGCGCAGCCGCAGCCCGTTCAGAAAAAATTCAAATATCCGCTGCTGCTGATCCAGCCGGCGCTGCTCGGCATTCCATTCGCCGGTGACAGCCGACTGCAGATACATTTTCGGGTGCCGGTGACGGGCGTAACGGCAGATAGCCTGTTCGGCCGGCAGGGTTATTTTCCCGTGCGCACCGGCGCCGATAGCCAGATAATCGCCAAACTGCCAGTAGTTGAGATTGTGCCGGCACTGTCGCTGGGGTCGTGACCAGGCCGATATCTCATATTGTTCAAAGTCCGCCTGCTGCAGCGTTTCGGCGCAGGCCTGCTGCATATCTGCAATGTTGTCCTGATCGGGCAGTTCAGGCGGGTTGGCTGCGAACGCGGTATTCGGTTCCAGGGTCAGCTGGTAGTGCGACAGATGGGTCGGTCCGGCATCCAGCGCCATGCGGGTATCTGTCAACGCCTGCTGCTGTGATTGAGCAGGCAGGCCAAACATCAGGTCGATATTGAAGTTGTCAAAACCGGCCTGGCGGATATTGGTAATCGCCTGAAGTGCCTGTTTGCTGTCGTGAATTCTTCCCAGCTGCTGGAGATGATCATCGTTAAAGCTCTGCACCCCGATACTGATCCGGTTCACGCCGGCTTCCCGGTATCGGGCAAAGTTGTCATATTCAACCGTGCCCGGGTTGGCCTCCATGGTTATCTCCGCATCTGGAACCAGTGTCAGCCGTGAGCGGACACCGTCCAGAATATCGTTGATGGCAGCACCGCTGAACAGGCTGGGTGTGCCGCCACCGAAAAATACTGCATGTACCGGACGGTTCCAGACACTGGGCAGAAGGTTATCCAGATCGGCCATTAATGTCCGGATGTAGTCGGATTCCGGAATATCCTGTTTAACCGCATGCGAATTAAAATCGCAGTACGGGCATTTGCGCACGCACCAGGGCAGATGGATATACAGGGTCAGCGGCGGCAGGCTGAGCATCAATCAGCTCAATTGATCAAACAGTGCCTGCAATGCCTGGCCGCGGTGACTGATTTCCCTTTTTTGCCGGGGCTCGAGTTCCGCAGCGGTCTGCTGGAAGCCGTCAGGGATAAATAATGGATCATAACCAAAACCATGGTCGCCGCTTGGCTGGGTGGCAATTGTCCCATCCCAGCGCCCGATGGCGATGACCGGCTCAGGGTCAAGTTCATGCTTCAATAAAGTGAGCACACAAATGAACATGGCTTTACGCTGCTCACCGGAACAATCACGCATGGCATCCAGCAGCTTGGCATTGTTGTCGGCATCGCCGGCATCGGGGCCGGCATAGCGGGCTGAATACAACCCGGGCTCGCCACGCAGCGCCGGGACCACCAGACCGGAATCATCACCGAGTGCAGCGGCATCACAGTGCGCGCATACATGTCTGGCTTTCAGCAGCGCATTTTCGACGAAGGTCAGGCCGGTTTCCGGAATGCTGGCGATACCGTATTCGGACTGACTGCTGACGCGGTAACCCTGGCCGGCCAGCAGGCCGCTGATCTCAGCCACTTTGCCGGCATTGTTGGTCGCCAGGATCAGTTCTTTGGGCATAGCATTCATGCGATGTGATCAGTTGTCTTCTAGTGCCTGGCGCTGGAACGCCAGTAATTCATCAATGCCTTTAGCGCCGTAGGCCAGCATTTGCTGCAGCTCATTGTCGCGGAAAGCATGTCCTTCTGCGGTGCCCTGAATCTCGATAAAGCCGCCACCATCATTTTTAACCAGGTTCATATCGGTTTCCGCGTTGCTGTCTTCACTGTAATCCAGGTCCAGCAGCACTTCGCCGTCAAC
>JANQPN010000018.1 GCA_028289455.1 Wenzhouxiangellaceae bacterium | reverse complement strand
CAGAGGCAGAGGCAGAGGCAGAGGCAGAGGCAGAGGCAGAGGCAGAGGCAGAAGCAGAAGCAGAGCCAGAGCCAGAGCCGGAGCCGGAGCCGGAGCCGGAGCCGGAAGAGGCTCATAGTGAAATTACGGATGCGGGTGATTACACGCCGGCAATTCCGGACTCCATAGAAATTGATTATGAATCTCTCGACAGCAGCCTGATCGATGTATTCCTGGAAGAATCCAGTGACGTCATGCTAAGAGTTGATGAGTGTATGCAGCGCTGGATGCGGCAGGGTGATTTCCAGGTGGCTGGAGAATTGCGCCGATCGTTGCATACTTTGAAAGGCGGTGCCCGGATGGCCGGCCTGGATCCTATTGGTGAATTGAGCCACGAGTTGGAAACCCTGCTGGAGTCATCAGCACCCGAGAAAACCGATATCCAGCATCTACGCCTGCTACAGGGTGGGTTCGATGATTTGCATGACATGCTGGCAGCAGCAGGCAAACGACACGCGTTACCCAAAACCCAGCAGATTGAGCTGGTTGAACTGGCTGAACAGATTGACGTCAGTGAGCAGGCTCAGGCCGATCAGACACAGGACGAATGGCTGCAATCAGCGGCTGATCTGTCCGGCACAGACAGTGGCCTGCGTGATACGCTGAGGGTAGACGCGCAGGTAATTGACAGCTTAACCAACGTCGCTGGTGAAGTCAGCATATTCAGGGCACGCTTGACTCAGGAAGTCAGTGCGATGCGCAGTGGCGTTAATGAAATCGAACAGACGGTCAGCCGTCTCCGTGACCAGCTGCGTAAGATGGAACTGGAAACGGAAGCACAAATTCTTTCCAGACATCAACATGAAGCTGAACTGGACGCCGAGTTTGATCCACTTGAGCTGGATCGCTATTCCACCATTCAGCAGCTTTCACGTGCACTGGCGGAAAGTGTTAACGATTTGATGAGCCTGCAGGAAACGCTCGAGCATGGCACCCGCCAGTCCGAGGCGATTCTGGTACAGCAGGCGCAGGTGAATACAGAGTTGCAGGACGGTCTGCTGCAAACACGCATGGTCTCATTCGGTACGCTGGCTCCACGCCTGCGGCAGGTGGTCAGACGAACCTCGCAGGAAACCGGAAAACCGGCCAATCTGGAATTGTTCATCGCCGAAGACGGTCAGCTGGATCGAAATGTACTGGAGCAGATCAGTGCGCCGCTGGAACATATGCTGCGCAACGCCGTCGCACATGGTATCGAGCCTGTCGAAGAGCGCAGGACTGCCGGTAAACAAGCCGAAGGATTGATTGGTATTCGGGTATTCAGAGATGCCACAGAGCTTGTCATACAGGTGCGCGACGATGGTCGTGGACTGGATAACGAAACCATCTTACGCAGAGCGCTGGAGCGCGAACTTATTCCACCCAATGCAGAACTCAGCGTTAGCGAAGTACAGCAATTGATATTTGTGCCCGGGTTCAGTACCGCTGAAGATCTCAGTGAGCTGGCCGGACGCGGTGTCGGGATGGACGTGGTACGCAGTACCGTTCGTCAGATCGGTGGCAGCCTAGAATTCAACTCGGAACAAGGAAAAGGCACAGAGTTTGTAATCCGCATTCCGATGACCTTGACTGTGATTCAGGCAATCATGGTTGATATCGATGACCGCCAGTTTGCCATTCCGGTGGGCAATGTATTGGGCGTTTCAAAACTGACGGCATCAGAGTACCAGGAACATTTCGAACAGGGTGTGCTGCCGTATGCCGGCGTTGACAACCCGCTGTTGGAACTGGAAAGCCTGCTGGGACACAAATCCACACCGGTTACCAAAGGCATGGCGTCAATTATTGTGCTGGAAGCTGGTGGTCAGCGGGCTGCAATCCGGGTGCCGGAGCTGCGCCGTCACCAGGAACTGGTGATCAAGCCGCTGGGCACTCAGCTGACCAGTATCCCCGGCATTCTGGCGGGTGCTATTTCCGGTGAAGGTCAGGTTATTTTAATCCTGGATATGGGTCCGCTGATTCGGCGCGGCACAGCAACCGATATTAACCTGCCGGTGCTGCTGGCTCAGCAGCAGGAAGCCCGCCGTCAACCACTGGTGCTGGTGGTGGACGATTCGATTACCGTGCGTAAAGTAACCTCCCGTGTACTGGAACAGCATCAGCTGGAGGTAATGACTGCGCGCGATGGCGTTGATGCACTGGAAGCAATGAACGAACGCATCCCTGATTTGATCCTGCTGGATATCGAAATGCCCAGAATGGACGGGTTTGAATTGACGCGTTATGTACGCGCTGACAGCCGCTTGAAACACCTGCCGATAATGATTATTTCTTCCCGTAGTGGTGAAAAACATAAGCAGACTGCGAAGGATGTCGGCGCCAATCATTTCCTCGGTAAACCCTACCAGGAGAAGGAATTGCTGCGCCAGGTAGACCGGTTGCTGGCTGAAAACAGCGATAAAGATGCGGAAACAGGATCCTGACCATGAATGACCAAAGCATCAGTAGTATTGTTGTACCAACGACCAATGCCCAGTTATTGCTGCCTAATACTGCTGTGGCAACCATGATCAGTTTTGTCGAGCCAAGCCCGATCAAGGATGCACCGAACTGGATACTTGGTTCGATCATTTGGCAAAACTGGCAGGTGCCATTGGCTTCCTGGAGTCAGTTACTGCACCTGGCGGATTATGAGCAGTTGCGCAACGCGCGTATTGCTGTATTAAAAGCACTGAATGCACCCAAGCGCATGCCGTATTTCGGCATTCTGGCCCAGGGGTTTCCTCGATTGGCAAGATTGACACCGGACAGTTTGACTGATCTGCCGGAAGAGCATGCCCGCCTGACTCAGGGGCATATTGCCGTTATTGATGAGGTACAGCTGGGTGAGCAGGCGGTAATGGTTCCCGATATCGAACGGTTAACTCAGCTGGTGGCTCATGCTGCCTACGGCGCGTTGCCCGGCGTCGCCGAAATGATGTAAATATAACTTCTGCTGCAACACAGCAGCGTACCGGTCAAACCGAAAGATTCAGAACAGCCAGAGCGGCCATGGCTGCGGTTTCAGTGCGCAGAATCCGTGTTCCCAAACCGGCAGCTGTTAGTCCCTTATTATTCAAAATAGCAATTTCATCATCACTTAAACCACCTTCCGGCCCGATAACCATAAATAATTGCTGTGCATCGCCTGCTGCCTGCAGCAAATGCCGGTCGCTACCGGGCTGCAGTACCAGGCCGGTCTGATCAGGATTTAACTGAATATTTTTCAATGCCAGCGGTTCATGCACGACCGGCAGTCTGGCACGTCCGCATTGCTCGCAGGCGCCTGTCACAATCGCCTGCCAGTGAGCCAGCCGCTTCTGCAGCCGTGCGCCGTTCAGCTGAACGGTTGTTCGGGCGGTTACCAGTGGCAGAATTTCATGGACGCCGAGTTCTGTGGCCTTTTGCATGACCCAGTCCATGCGCTCGCCTTTGGAAATGGCTTGTGCCAGCGTTATTCGGCACGAAGGTTCATTGTTGTTGGGGTGGCATTCGCTTATTTGTACTTCTGCGTGATCACGCGAGACAGCCGTCAGAGTGCCTGGGTAATCATTGCCGTCGCCGTTGAACAGCACACAGTCATCGCCATTCCTTACACGTAAAACATTAACCAGGTGGTGCAGGTTGCGCCGGTCCAGTGAAACCAGTTGCCCTGCAGTCAGCGGTTGTGGTGTGTAACAGCGGCGTATGCGCATTATTTTACCGCCAGTTCTATGCCCTCCCGGGCTGTTTTCACCATCAGTGAAATCTCATCGTCGCTGATTATGTACGGTGGCATGAAGTAAATCACATTACCCAGCGGCCGCAGCAGCACGCTGTTTTTAAGGCCATGCTGATATACACGTAAACCACGCCGCTCCTGCCATGGATA
Organism: Wenzhouxiangellaceae bacterium; assembly: GCA_028289455.1. Lineage (GTDB taxonomy): Bacteria > Pseudomonadota > Gammaproteobacteria > Xanthomonadales > Wenzhouxiangellaceae > JAJFKX01. The sequence continues at coordinate 10,039 of JANQPN010000018.1, read as the reverse complement.
AGGGGATTTACTGGCCTTGTCAGCGACCAGTTCAATAGCTGTGATCATCCCCGTCTGGCGAATTTCGCCGACATGCGGATGGTCGGCGAGATCACTAATCTGCGACATGATCAGTTCGGCAATCCGGCGATTGCGCCCCAGTACGTCAGACTGTGAAAATACTTCCATGGTAGCCAATGCTGCGGTACACGCCAGCGGATTCCCAGTGTAGCTGTGAGAGTGCAGAAAGCCTTTCATACTGGTGTATTCGGCATAGAAAGCCTGGTAAATGGTTTCTGAAGTCATCACCGCGGACAACGGCAGATAGCCACCGGTCAATCCTTTTGACAGGCACATGAAATCCGGTGAGATATCTGCCTGCTGGCAGGCAAACATGGTCCCTGTCCGGCCAAACCCGACGGCAATTTCATCTGCAATCAGGTGAATGCTCAGTTCATCGCAAATCTCCCGCAATAACTGGAGATATATTGGATGGTACATGCGCATTCCACCGGCGCATTGCACCAGGGGCTCTACGATAACCGCACAGATATCGTCGGCGTTTTCCTGTAATAATTCAGCCATGGCGGCGAACTGGCGGCGGCTGTGGGTCTCCCAGTCTTCATCCGGATTTCGGTCATAACAGTCGGGGCTTGGAGCCACCATGGGTTGCAGCAGCAGGGGTGAATAGATTTCCCGGTATAAGCCGACATCACCGACTGCCAGGGCACCCAGGGTTTCACCATGATAACTGTTGCTGAGTGTGACAAACCGGGTGCGTGACTGGCCCAGGTTCTTCCAGTATTGAAAGCTCATCTTCAATGCTACTTCTACTGCCGACGACCCGTTATCAGCCAGGAACACGCGATCCAGACCGTCAGGGGTGATCTCCACCAGCTGTTCCGCCACGCAGGTAGCCGGGGCATGGCTGAAGCCTGCCAGGATGACATGCTCCAGCTCATCCAGCTGTTGTTTGATGGCATTGTTGATGTGCGGATGACAATGTCCGAACAGATTGACCCACCAGGAGCTGATGCAATCCAGGTAGCGGTTGCCGGAAAAATCTTCCAGCCACATGCCCCGGCCACGGCGAATTGGTACAAGCGGCAACCACTCGTGGTCCTGCATTTGAGTACAAGGATGCCAGAGACGCTCTAAATCGCGTTGAATCCAGGCAGCATTGGCGTTGTCAGTGTTAGCATTCATGGCTTTAAGTAAACCAGCTATGCGCTAGTTTGATGTTGTCCGTATTGGTATGATTGCGGCAGGTTTACATAGCCGGGCGGCTCAGGCAAGTGCGGCCGGGCCTGAAATAGAGAAAATGATGCAATACAGACAAAAACAGACCAACGGATTTACCCTGGTGGAGATACTGGTGGTAGTGGTTATTCTGGGTATTCTGGCTGCAGTAGTGGTCCCGCGGGTAATGGACCAGCCGGACCGCGCTAAAGTGACCAAGGCGCGTGCCGACGTACAGGCAATAGTGACATCTCTGAATCTCTACAGGCTGGACAATCACAGCTATCCGAGTACCAATCAGGGACTGCAGTCACTGATACAGCGACCCGGCGGGCAGCCGGAGGCGGCCAACTGGAAAGCCGGTGGTTATATCGACCGGTTGCCGAAAGACCCATGGGGAAATGATTATCAATATTTGAACCCTGGAGTGCATGGTGAAATTGACGTTTGGTCATTAGGTGCGGACGGTGCTTTGCGCGGCGAAGGCATCAACAGTGATGTCGGCAACTGGACCCAATAGCAGACCTGTACAGGGTTATACCTTAATGGAGGTGCTGGTGGTGGTGCTGATCACCGGCATCATGACCGGTATGGTGGTGTTCAGCCTGGGTCGCAATGAGCTTGAGAATCCGGATAAACAATTACAGCGGCTGGCAGGGCTGACCGAGCACTGGTGCCAGCGTTCAATACTGGAAGGCCGCTCATTGGGCATTCGTATCACTGAGACCGGTTATGACTTCTGGGTACCGGACAGCCTGGGCGAGGGTGACAATGATAGCGATCAGAGTTTCTGGCAGTCGGTAGCCGATGAGCCGGCGTTTGCACCGCACCAGTGGGCCGACAGCCTGCGGGTCAGCTTACTCCTGCAGGGACAGCAATCACCTCTGGATACCGACCAGCCGCAGGTGATCTGTTTTGCCTCCAGCGAGCTGACTCCGTTTGCGTTGAACCTGCGGCTGCCTGGCGAATCACCGGCTAATCTGCAGGGTGAGCTGAACGGCCGTTTGCAGATCACTGCACGTGATAATTAAGACTTCATCACCGGGTAACACCGGGTTCAGCCTGTTGGAAGTGGTCATTGCTCTGGCGGTAGTCAGTATCGCCCTGCTGGCATTAAGCCGCACTGGAGGTTCTGCGCCTGCCCGCTACACCGATCTGCAGCAGCGTACCCTGGCTTTATGGGTGGCTGATAATGCAATGGCTGAAATTCGCCTGACTGAGGGGTTTCCGCAACCTGGTGCACGCTTCGGCCAGGAGCGTATGGCCGGGGTCGACTGGAGCTGGCAGGCGGAGATCAGCCAGTCGGCAGAACCCAATATAAGGCGTGTGGATATCACCGTTTATCTGGACAGCAACGCGCAGCAGGAACAGCTGGCGGTGCTCAGTCACACCGGATTTATCGGTTTATAGCAGTGAGCAGGTTGATTTATACCCATAAAGGCCGGCGAGCCGATGGTTTCACATTGCTGGAACTGATTCTGGCTGTAGCCGCGTTTTCACTGGTGACCGCAGGCGCATTTGCTGCCATCAACAGCCTGGTGGCGGCCAGAGATGCACAATTGGAAACGGCAGAACTGCTGCAGCAGCTGCAACTGACCAATCACAACCTGGAACGAGATATCACTCAACTGGTTCGCCGCGGTTCCCGTGGACAGGGGATCAACACCGAACCGGCGGTGCTGGGAAGCCAATTATTCATGCGCGGTACCAGAACCGGATGGGCCAATCCGCTGGACCAGCACCGCAGTCATATGCAGCGGTTTCAGTATACGCTTCGTGATCAGCAGCTGGTACGTGAGCACTGGATTCATGTTGACAGTTTTTCTGCGGCACCATCTATCAGCACGGTGCTGCTGGAAAATGTCGATGCCGTGGTGTTCCGTTATCAGGATCGTGCCCGTCAATGGCAGGACAGCTGGCCGGTCTCGGGCGACGGGCAGGATGATCTGCCCCGTGCAGTCGAAGTCACCATAGAGCTGGCTGATGCCCGGCGTATCCGGCGGGTATTTCTAACGCTGGAAGCAGGTAACGGCTAATGGCAGCTGTATCCGGCAGAAACAGACACTCAGGCGCGGCTATGCTGATCGTTTTGCTGATAACAGCCATCGCCAGCGTGGTGGCGTTGGGTATCAGTGAGCGGCTGGCGCTGGATCTGGCGCGTACTGAAACCATGGTGCAGGGTATTCGTGCCAATGAATTGTCATCCGGTCTGGAAGCATTGGCCGGCCGATTGCTGCAGGTGGATAATGACAATGAGCCAAATTATGACTATTCGGGTTCAGTGTGGGCCAACCCTTTACCCGGGCTGCCTGTTCCCGGTGGTCTGGTGACCGGCAGCATGCAGAGCCTCGACGGGCGTTTTAACCTGAATAGTCTGCTGAGTGTCAGCGGCACACCCGATGCAGATACCATGCAGCAATGCCGGAGGTTGTTGGCCGCGCTGGATCTGCCGGTGACCATTGCTGATGCGCTGCTCGATTGGCAGGATGGTGACAGCATACCGCAGCCACAGGGAGCGGAAGATGAATTTTATCGGCAGCTTGATCCACCTTATGTTGCTGCCAATCAACCGTTTGTGCACATCAGCGAATTACGCCTGGTGGCCGGGATTGACCGGGAGACATACCAACGGCTGCTGCCGCATGTGACCGTATTGCCGGCGGACAGCCTGAAGGCGCGTCAGATTAATATCAATCTGGCAACAATCCCGGTGCTGCAATCAATAGACGAAATTATCAATGCACAGCGTGCAGCTACCTTATTGCAGCAGGCTCAGGCACCATTTACCGATATAAGATCTTTTCTGACCTCAGCTGTTCCGGAACTGGACAGGCGTGCACAGGATGCATTGCAGCTTCGGTTAAAAGTGCGCAGTGATTTTTTTCTGGCACAGGCTGATGTTCTGCTGGGTGACAGACCGCAACGTTATTTTGCTTTGCTGGAAAGGCGCAATAGCCAGTATCATGTGCACTACCGAAGTTTCGCCACACCATAGACAAGCCGATCAATCAGCATGCCCGATACACTCGTCATTCGACCAGCCAGCAGCGATATTGCCAGTGCCGATGCAGTAGCACAGTGGCAATGGCTGGCGTTTGACCGCAAAGGTCAGCCTGCCGGACAGGTCGCCAGTGGTGCCGAGCCACCCTCCAGCGACTCTGCGCTGCTGTTGATTCCGGCCAACTGGCTGCATGCTCAACGGTTACAGTTGCCGGCCATGAGCCGCTCGCAGCTGCAGCAGGCGGTTCCATTTGCATTGGAAGAACAGGTTGCTGGGGATATCGAACAGCTGCATGTGGCGCACAGCTCGAGAGCTGCAAATGGTTCAATAACGGCAGTAGCCATCGAACCCTATGTGTTGACCAGCCTGATCAAGCAATTGCAACAGCTGGATATCACGATAGTTAAAGCGGTTCCTGATGCCTGTGCGATCCAGGCAGATGATAATGAAATGCATACGATTGTCCTGGAGCAGGACCATCTGGTCAGCAGCGGGAACGACTATTTATTACTCGATCAGGACGAATTCAGTTTTCTGCTCAGTCAGCAGCCGTCCGACACCCAGTTGAACTGGCATGGCAGCAGTCGCCCGGAAGTCGATTGGCCGGGTCCGGTACAGGCCTCATTAAGTAATGCGCCTTTTGCCAGATTGGCTCAGGCAGCCAATGATGCAACACTGAATATTCTACAAGGTGCTTTTTCACCGGCGGTCAGTGATGCGGCCAAACGTATATGGTTGATAGCGGCCGGACTTGCCGGGCTGCTGGTATTTCTGGGTTTTGCTTATGCGATAACCGACTGGTGGTTATTAAGCCGTGAAGTTGATCATTACCGTACACAGGTGGAAACAACTTTCCGCGAGACATTTCCCGAAATTACCACAGTAGTTAATCCACGGGTGCAGGCCGAACGGGCGCTGGCGGAAATCAACCCGGCACAGGGCGATGCACTATTGAACCTTCTGGGTACCACCGCACCGGTAATTACGGCCCAACAGGGGTTGATGCTGCAGACTGTCAATTATGACCGCAGTGGTTTGCGGCTGGAAGTTGTTGCCGATTCGGTAGCGCAACTGGATGAGTTTACCCAGGCGCTGCAACAGCAGGGTTTGACAGCAGCACTGGATAGCGCCATACGCAGTGCAGACAGCGTGCGCGGACAGATACTGATCGGTGGAGGCAGCAATGGCTGATGCATCTGCCGATCGGCAGCATAAAATATTATTCATCGGCGGCGCTGCCGCGGTCTTGATGTTGTTATGGGCTTTTGTGTGGGACCCACTGAATAATGCCCGCAGTGGCCTGCGCCTGCAGCTGGCTGAACATCAGTCTACAGCTATCTGGTTGGAGCAGATTCGCCCAATGGCAGTTTCGCGTAGCGGCGCCGGTAAAGGCCTGCCCCAGAACAAATCGCTGCTGAGGCTGGCTGACGAGACATTACGCGCTGCGGGAATGGCCGCCGCTATTGAGCGTATTGAGCCTGGTGATGAGGGGCAGGTGCGTATCTGGCTGCGTGACGCATCATTTGATCAACTGTCTGGCTGGCTGGTGCGGGTTGCTAGTGAGTATGCTGTATTCGCTGAACAACTGAATGCCAGCCGTGCGGATGACAGCGGTCTGGTGAATGTTCGTCTGGAAATTACTGCCGGCTGACAGCCGGCGAATAAAATTGGTGTTTTGTGCATTATCCATAGCCTTGCAGTGCATGCGCTGTGAGGAGAGCATATTGTCGTGAAGAGAAAATGATTAAAAAACTCCTGTTGATGATTTTGGGCATATTGCTGATAGCACTGATGGTATTGGTGGCATTGCCGGCCAAGCTGATTGTCGATCAACAGTTACTGCCGCCTGCGCTGCAGATTGATGGTGTCAGCGGGCGCTGGTGGTCGGGTCAGGCAGCTTCAGTGACCTGGTATGGTCAACCCCGCGGCCGTCTGAACTGGCAATTCAGCTTTCCTGACACGGTAAATTTCAGCTTGAACAATGGTAAAACCGAAATCCGCTCAGCAGCCAAATTGAAACCTTTGCTGGCCGGCCGGAAGCAAGCTGTTTTCGAAACAGTCAAAGGACAGATTCAGGCAGATGAATTGCCCTTGCCTGTCGAAGGAATTGAGCTGCACGGTGAGCTGGTATTCAATCTGAGTGAATTTCGCGCGGCCCGCAACCGTCAGCTCAACCTGGATGGTAATGTCATCTGGCACCAGGCACGCATCAGTGGCAATGTCGCCCTGGATCTGGGGCAGGTGGATATTCATTTGAAGCCCCAGGGTCAGCAGACGGCTATAGATCTGGCTAATAATAATTCCGGTGATGTTTTACTCACGGGTTCGGGTACTTTCGCTGCAGATCGTTACCAGCTGCAATTACATTTGCGTGCCGGGTTCGGCAAAGATCACCTGCGCCGGCAGCTGGCGCAGCTGGGTGAGCTGAATCCGGATGGCAGCACCACAATATCGCTGCAGGGGGAATATTGATGTTGACAACCGGGCTGCCTGGATATGTCGATTTGGCAAAGCGGGCTGCCCGGGCAGCAGCTGCGGCAATAGAACGGCACCGCCCTGATGATACAAACATTGAGCTTAAGGCCGATGACAGCCCGGTGACCATTGCTGACAAGGAAGCCGAGCAGGCGATCCGACAGCTGTTGCAGGCCGAGGTGCCAACTCATGCAATATGGGGAGAAGAGTATGGCCGGCAGCAGTCGGAAGACAGCCAGTATTTATGGCTGCTGGACCCGATTGACGGCACCAAAAGCTGGATCAGCGGATTGCCGTTCTGGTCAATCCAAATTGGCTTGCAGCATGCAGGCCAAATGGTTGCCGGGGTTTCTTATGCCCCGGCATTGAATGAGCTGGCCTGGACTGCGCGAGGACATGGCGCCTGGCTGAATGACCGGCAGCTGGCCACCAGTCCGGTTTCCGAAATAAAACACTGCAGGCTGTCAGCCGGCAACCTCGGCACATTGGCTGCAGATAGTGATGGTTGGGCCGCCTACGGCAGATTCGTTTCGCAATGTAACCGTATACGCGGTTATGGCGATTACTACCATTATCACCGTCTGGCGGCGGGGCAGCTGGATGCAGTGGTTGAATCTGACGTCAATATTCTTGATATTGCCGTATTAACACTGCTGGTCGAAGAGGCGGGAGGTAAATTTACCGACTTATCCGGCCGTCCGGTATCATTGGAGAGCACTTCTGTGCTGGCTGCCGGCAGTGCAGAATTGCATACGAAAATTTTGACCCAACTTCACACAGATGCCTAAATTACCCGAAATTCTGCATCGGCAGGTCAATGACAGCAACCTGTTCAAGGTTGAGCAGCTGGATCTGCGTTTTTCCAATGGTGTCGAGCGCCGCTACGAGAGGCTGCTGGGCCGGGTGGTGGGCGCTGTATTGATTGTGGCGATACGCGATGACGGTAAAGTGCTGCTGATCCGTGAATATGCCTGTGGCACCCACAGCTACGAACTGGCCTTACCCAAAGGCCGGCTGGAGGCCGGTGAAAGCATTTTGGAAGGGGCCAACCGGGAACTCATGGAAGAAACCGGCTTCGGCGCAAAAACACTGACCGAAATTACCAGCCTGACACTGGCTCCGGGATACATGGCGCATCGTACCCATGTGGTCCTGGCGCGCGATTTGTATCCACAGAAGCTGGAAGGCGACGAACCGGAGCCGATAGAAGTGGTGCCCTGGTCGCTGGATGATCTGTATTCATTAAGCCAGCGCCCGGATTGCAGCGAAGGCCGCAGTCTGGCAGCTCTGTATCTGGTAAGAGATTTTTTACAAAAGGAAGCGCAGCATGGTTGATCTGACCGCATTACTGGTACCCATCGTTGATATTTCCCGGCAGGCTGCTGTGGCCATGCTGGAAATTTATCAATCCGATTTTGCCGTAGAGCATAAACAGGACAACAGTCCGCTGACCAAGGCTGACCTGGCCAGTCATAATGCGATTGTTGCCGGTTTACAGAAACTCACGCCCGACTGGCCGATACTCTCAGAAGAATCAGCAGACATTGACTGGGCAACGCGCAGCAGTTGGCAGCGTTACTGGCTGGTTGATCCGCTGGACGGTACCAAGGAGTTCATAAAGCGCAATGGTGAATTCACTGTCAATATCGCGTTGATCGACAACCACCGTTCGGTGCTGTCTGCCGTTCTGGCGCCGGTACTGAAAACCGTATGGTTCGCAGCGGAAGGGTTCGGTGCCAGGCGGGCGCAGCTGGATGATTTAAGTGATGCCATCAGTGATTTGGATCAACTTGGTGCTACCGTTATTCAGACCAGAAAACCAACGCCGGTGCGGCCTGTGGTGGTGGCCAGCCGTTCGCATGTCAATGAAGCATTGCAGGCTTATCTGGATCAGCTGCCGGAGCACGAAAGACTGGCATGTGGCAGTTCATTGAAGTTCTGCCGGGTGGCGGAGGGCAGTGCTGATCTGTATCCGCGCCTGGGACCTACTTCCGAATGGGATACTGCAGCAGCACAGTGTGTTGTTGAGCAGGCCGGTGGGCAGGTTGTGATTGCCGGTGGTGAGCCTCTGGATTACAACAGCAAAGAGTCGATCCTGAACCCCGAGTTTCTGGTGGTTGCTGACCGTCAGAGTAACTGGCCGGATTTATAAATAATCGATCAGGGGTTTCCAATAAGCGGGATAAGCATTGCTTATCCCGCTGATCAGCTATAGATCAATTACTGATTCAAATTTTGCTTTGGCGGATGCCGGGTATTCTGGCTGCAGCCAGCACCAGTACTGATGCAAACAACAGGATGACCGCCCAGCTGCCCAGTGCCGGTACAGCGACTGCATTCGGCAAAAGTGGCCCGGCGCCGGCCATCAGACTGAATTGCTGGTTGGCTGCCAGAATTTCTACAGGGCCGTCATCATGAGCGCTGACAGTCCAGTTCTTGGTAACTGCCAATGCTCTCCAGGCGCGCCGCCAGAGTAAATCTGCGTTAACCGATACCGCGGAATTTACCGGAACCGTGTTTAAATCAAAACGGACTTCGGTGACATCGGTCGCGCCGCTGGGAATCCGGGTATCCATCAGCACGTTTTCAGCATCAATAAACAATACAGGAGAAACCACCGGACCCTGTTCATTGATTCTGCCTTCAAGTACCCGGGCGAAGCCTTTACCCGGCTGACCACCCAGATCACCTTCCTGAATTCCCGGAACATTGTCATCGGCAAATTCAAAAATTGTCGGTCCGGCGGTCTGGTCCAGCGGGTTACCGTTGAATTCTGCCGTGATATGCAGCAGTGCATTGCGGATCGAGACCCCGGTGGGGAAATTATGCCCGGCCATATTGGTAACGCTGGCGGTTACCACCAGTTCATCATCAATCTGTTCAGCAGTCAGGGTTAAATCCAGATTGTCTGCCAGCATTTCTGGTGTAGTGCCGACAAATTCATGGTTATGCCGCTGTTCGGCTGGCCTGATCGGCTGGCCGCCGATATTGCTGATCGGACCGGGAGCGTCAGCCTGCGGCATATGGCAGTTCTGACAGGTTTCAAAATCGGGGCCGGGTACCGCAAATGGAGAATCAAGCCATTCAGTGTAAGTAGACTGCCCGGGCGCGCCGGTGAACGGATTATTATATTCATGACAGCTGGCGCAGAAACGGGATTCTGCAAAAATTGGGGCTTCCATGGCGTTCATAGTGGAAAAGCCGACGTCAGGCAGCGGGCCCCAGACAAACAGCTGGGTAGGCGGTTCATCTGGGAACCGGTATGAACTGTTGCCTAGATGTGCCAGCGCACTGACGTTTTCATTAACCTGGTCGATCTGGTGGCAGGCCAGACACTGAACACCA
>JANQPN010000005.1 GCA_028289455.1 Wenzhouxiangellaceae bacterium | reverse complement strand
GATATTTGACAGTGTACGGATAGCGGACGGCACGGATTTTGGTGACGCGTTTGATGAGGATGCGGTTAACCGAATGGTGTGGGGATCGATCCGGATAGTATTTGTGGATTGTGAAACGGCGATATTGACGTATCAGTCGGATATAGAGGGCTTTGGTGGAGGACAGCTGGAGCCGGTTCGTCTGACATCGCTGCAGAATCTGGGTTGTGTGATACCGGGGCCGGCCAATGTGGCTGCTGCCGGTTGGCGGACTGTCAACAGCAACGGTCCGCTGTTGTCGTTGTTTCCTGCAGCCCGGCTGGACGACGCCATTTATGTGGCCGGCGGATTCAGGGACGATGGTTTTTTCAGTACCAATGAGTTCTGGCGTTACCTCCCGGCCAGCAATACTTGGACGCGAATGCAGGATATGCCAGGAAACCGTGATGACGGCATGCTGGTTGGTTTTGAAGGCAGTGTATATTTCTTTGGCGGGCTGATCAGCGAAGGCGCTGAGGGGACTGCACAGGACAACAACTGGCGTTACGACCCGGAGACCAACCAATGGACCGTTTTAACACCGATGCTTACCCCGCGGGGCGCTGGAGGTGCAGTGGTCATCGGCCGGCATATCTATGTTGCCGGCGGCGATGCCAATGCAACCGTACAGCGCTATTCGCCGGCTGAGGACAGCTGGGAGGCTTTTGATGTGAATGACCCGGTTCCGCGGAACCAGTCATCTTCAGTTGTTTTCCGGGGAGAAATCTGGACATTGGGCGGCCGGGATACACTGGGCACTGTCAATAACAGGGTATATATCTTTGATCCGATTACCGGAGAAGGGCGTGCCGGTCCGTCTATGAATGCCGGACGCAGTGGCTCCATAGTAGCGGCTATCGGGGATCGTATCATTGTCGCCGGTGGTGAAAATTTCGCATTCGGTACCATCGTCAACTCCACCGAAGTCTATGATCCGGAAACGGACAGCTGGCAGCCGGGACCCAGCATGCCAATAGGCGTACACGGTACCGATGGTGTGGTATTTGATGGTGAAGTTTTTGTGCCGCTGGGTAATACACTGGTTACCGGTGTGGACAATACCAGCCAGGTGCAGGTGCTGGAACTGCCGTCATCTTGATGTCCGATATTGCTGGCTACAAGGGGGTGGCCGGTCGGGAATTGTTATTCCTACGTCGTTCCGGTAATTCTGATTTGCATGGTTTTGCTTTATAGTTAGACAGCAATGCTGGTATACGGCAAGCTGAATTGGACAACAGTTAATAAATCAAAATCAATTTCCAATTAGCGGGAAACGGTGAATAGCCGATCAGCAAAACCAGACTGATAAAGTTCATTTGAACAGGGGGTGTTCATGAAAGCATTCAAAATGGGTTGCACAGCGTGCTTACGCGCTGCATTTGCAGCCGGCCAGCTTCATAAAACAATTACATCGCTTTAGCCCCCGCAGGTATGAACTGGATAAGGTTAACGCCTGAGTCGGTTGGCTCGTTTATCGTGTTGCTGCTGTCGCTGGTGGCGATCGCCTATATGCTCAGTTTAAGAGATAAATCAAAGCAAACCTGGGCATTGAGCGGATATTTGTTGCTGCTGGTGTGTTTTGCCTGTATCGGGTTTTTACAGCAGGCAGGCCCATCAGATTGGCTTTCGTGGTTATTCCCGGCGAAGCTCATCAGTTTTATGCTGATGCAGACAGCATTGCTTAACTTTGCCTGTTTATTTCTTAACGAGCCGGACAGACATACACAGTCACCTGCTTTTCTGTTGGCATTGGTAACTGCAATTACATTCAGTACATTGCTGGTATTGGGTGGATTGGGCTTTCAGCTGATCAGACTGCCGTTCGGGTTCAGGCGGCTGTTGATGCTGATAATGATACTGTTTGCCTTAGCGCCGGCCTGGGTGTTTTTGGCGCGTGCTGTAGCTGTTGCTGGAGATAAACCGGGCCATAGCAGTGATGGCACGGGCGGGAGAAATCCGGGTGTTTTTGCAAAGCTCAGGCTACATTGGCTGTTGCTGAGGCGGCCCCCAGATGACATCTCAAGAGTGCTGCGGAATTTCGGGCTGCTGACACTGTTACCGCTGATACCTTTTGTTGCCGGTGTACTGGTACGCGAGGGTGGTGTTCCGGTGAAGATCAGGGATTTGCTGCTGCTGATATTCGGCTCGGCCTATCTGTTTGGTTTTGTAACCTTATATTTGAGCTACGCCGAAGAGCGCACTTCGATACATGCAAAGCTGGTTGGATTATCACTGGTGACTGCACTGCTGGTTCTGCAGGTTATCGGCGGAATTATGTTTGGGTCGGAGCGGCTGACGTTTGAGGCGGGTGCCCGCTCACTGGATGGGCATTTAATCAACTTTACACCAGATTCCACAGGTGGTTATCAGGTTTCGCATAATCTTACTATCGGGGATCAGCCGGTAGACCAGCAGCAGGGTCTGGTACTTCCGGAGCCCGGACCGGTAGAGCTGGAATTCGACTTTCCTTTCTATGGGAAGCAATGGCAGTCAGTTTATGTGGCCGAAAGCGGTTTTCTAACATTTGGTGGTGGGCCGCAGCCGCACAGGGTTGTGCATTTTCGTAATATGCTGGGTTACGAAAAGCGTAATCTGGATATGCCCAGGATTATGGTACTGGATGCTGATCTGGTACTGGCACAGCGGGGTTCCATCAGTTATTCAGGTAATGCTGATGTGGCGGTGTTCAGCTGGCACAGTGTGGTTCAACGTCACAGCAATGAATACTATTCTTTCCAGGTAAAGTTATACCCAAGCGGTAACCTGGAATTTATTTATCAGGATACCGGTGAGCTTCTTGATACAGGTGTCATTGGAATAAGTCCCGGTGGTGAAAGCACTGATATGCAGCCGCTCAACCTTTTTGAAATGACCAGCATCAGCAGCTCACCGGGCTTTGGTATCTGGGAAAACCTGACAGCGAGATACCGTAATCACGCCCACCGGCAGCTGTCACTTCTGTTTGGTGTGATACTTGGAACCACCGTGCTGATTATCCTGGTCTTCCCGTTTTTTTACCGGGTTGTGTTGACCCGGCCAATGGCACAACTGTTGGATGGTTTGAGGCTGGTTGACCAGGGCAACCTGAATACCACGATCAGTGTTAAAAGCAAAAATGAACTGGGTATACTGGCAATCCACTTTAACCGCATGACAACTTCACTCAGGCGCAGTGAGCTGACACTGAGACAGCATGCCGAGCAGCTGGAAGTACAAGTTCAGCAACGGACCAGTGAGCTGGCCGAACAGAACCTGTTACTGGAAAGACAATGGCGGCAACTGCAGGAAATCGATGCAGCAAAATCCCGCTTGTTTGCCAACGTCAGTCATGAATTTCGCACTCCGCTGACGCTTACTCTGGGTTCCCTGGAAGATATCCATTCCGGCATGCACGGACAGCAGTCACCGGACGTGTTAGAGCAGCTGGAATTGGCGATGCGCAATGCCAGACGGGTATTGCAGTTGATTAATCAGATGCTGGATATCGCGAGAATCGAAGGAAATGAGTTATCACTGCAATTGCAACGGGTCGATTTAAATGAATTTCTGACAGAAATCGGGCAGGCCTTTGTACCACTGGCGGAACGCAAACAGATAGCTTTTGATATTGAATTGCCTGACCAAGCTGTACAGATGGATGGTGACCCGGAACAGTTGGAAAAAATCTTTACCAACCTGCTGTCCAACGCGTTTAAATTTACTCCTGAGGGTGGCGCTGTTCGCCTCATGATGAGTATCGGTTCTGATGAGATGCTGGGAGTAAGTGTTCGGGATAACGGTCCTGGCATTTCTGCCGATCAGTTACCGCATGTATTTGAACGGTTTTATCAGGCAAGCGGGCCGCATATAGGGTTTTCATCAGGTTCAGGTATAGGTTTGGCACTGGTCAGAGAACTGGTTGAACTGCACCAGGGACAGGTGATGGTGGACAGTGAGGTCGGTTTCGGCTCAACTTTCACCGTTGAGCTGCCGTCAAAACTTCAAACAACACAAGGCTATGTATCCTCTATAGCGTCAATACCCGACAGGCTTGGACGAACAGAGCAACAGGTCCAGGATCTGATAGCTGAATCCGATTGTACGAAGACCGGTCAAGAGGTTTCGCCGGATAATGCCGGGGTTGATAGAACAACCATACTGGTGGTGGACGACAATCCGGAAATCAGAAGCTATATCCACAAGCATCTGAACAACCGTTATCGTGTTGTGGAAGCGGAAGACGGGCGGGACGCTCTGGCGCTGGCACGCGACTTAATGCCGGATCTGGTGGTCAGTGATGTAATGATGCCGAACATGGATGGATCAGCTCTGTGCAATTCCTTAAAGCAGAATCCGGAACTGGATTATCTACCGGTCATTTTACTGACTGCAAAAGCCGGTGAAGCAGATAAACTGGTAGGCCTGAATCTTGGCGCTGATGATTACCTGGCCAAACCATTCAGCATGCCGGAGCTTATTACGCGGATCGATAACCTGATTGAATCGCGGCGCCGCTTGAAAGCCCGCTATACCCGGCCCGTACAGCTTGCTCCAAAACACATTCAGGTGAAATCGGCCGATCAGAGCTTTCTTCAGCGTCTGAGGGATGTGATCGAACAGCATCTGGGAGATCCTGAATTCAGTGTGGAGCAGCTGGCCAGCAGTGTTGGCCAGAGCCGGGGTAATCTGCACCGCCGCTTGCGAGCCATAATCAATCAGACGCCATCAGATGTTATCCGGAATATACGTCTTCAGCGTGGCGCAGATCTGCTGGCACAGCATGCAGGGTCAGTCAGTGAAATTGCCTACAGCGTGGGCTTTAGAGCCGTGGCACATTTTTCTGCCAGTTTCAGAGACAAATACGGTATGCCGCCATCGGCGTATGCTGCCAGTATTTAGCAGCTGTTAATTATCGGAGAGTATGCTGAGAACCCGCTGATCAGGGACGCCTGAACGGTCCCGGGATATAACTGCAATTGCGGGCCCACATGTCTCTGACTATCAGCCCTGATATCCATCCATACAAAACGCCGATAATCAGTAACAGGCCGTTTCCGGTTAATACGCCGATTATCAATAAAATCCAGGCAGACCAGTTGAATATCCAGGAAAATAATGACAGCAGATTACAAATCTGCATGTTGCACAGCAGTGCCAGCATGCCTAGCGAAACGGCCAGCAATAATGCCGCCACAATGGCAAATGGAATCAGCAGTGCTGCAGCTGGCAGAGCAATTATCAGCGGAATGGACAGTATCAGTATTAATCCGTTGACGACCGCCAGCCAGTAAAAAGCTGCACATAGCCAGCTGGGGTGTGAAGAACCTGTACCGCCGGGTTGGCTGCCTGGATTGCCGCCTGGACGGCTGCCGCTGCCACGCAGCCAGGGTGGCAGAAAAACTGAAAAACCGCCGCTGCCGTTAGTCATAATTCAAGGTGTCCATAGTGGTGAGAAAGGTAAACCCGGAAGGGTATGAGGGCGATGTCCTTCTGCCAGCAGTTCACCCCATACCCGGTTGTGAGGAACCGGCTGATTGAGTGGAATCATAATGCCGTTAACCGCCAGGAAAGGTGCGCCAAACAACATGGTATTCAATGTATGGCCGGCTTCATGTGCGGAAGTGCCGGGCATGTTAAAGGGGGAACTGTTGGCTGCTGAAACAAGATTGAAATGCCCCATGGAAAAAGCTGTACCCAGTCCGGTAATCGATAGTTCAAATGAGCTGGTAGCAGGGTCAAAGCGAAGTCCGGCAAAAGTTCCGGCAGCGGCGCTGACGATGCCGGCTATGACAAATCCGATAAAGCCCACGATATCGGCAAGCCAGGAAAAGGGTAACAACCATCCCAACCAGGCTATGAAGCTCTGAAATCCGCGTGAAGTGGAAACCGCCATGAACACGCACAGGAAAGGTAGCAATGCCAGCAATGCAATTACTGCACTCAAACTTGCATGCCCCGGAATTGGAAACTGATGCGGGTGTTTGCCCGCCAGTACCCAGAAAATGCTGTTAATCGCTACGGCAAAACCGATCATAATGCCCAACAGCAGGCGTTCTACCGGCGGCGGGGTCAACGTTGGGCGAGTGGCTGCAGGCAGCATGCTGGAAGTATGTGAAGCGCTGCCGAAATAACTGGTGGATGCCAGTTCGGAGATCAGCCAGGTAAACAAAATGGCAAATACATACCAGAGCAATGCCGCAACCGAGATATGCAGATTGATTAAGCTGGTTATCGCCTGAAGTGTTGCAAAGACGGGCGCAACAAACGGCGCCAGAGGACCGAATAATGCGACTGCACTGCTGCCTGGTAACAGGCCAAAGGTGAGCGCGCCGAAGATCGCAAACAACCCGCCCAATATTAAACCGATAATGCCTCCAAGGACTGACATATCTACCCCGCTTGGATTCTGTCCAATAATTTGCCTGAAAATAAACCATTAACAGGCAGCGGTTCCCGAACCCTGATTCGTCGCAGAGATTCCAGGAACTTGTTCTTTACGTTACCCGACACAGGCGACATTTTCGATTGCCAAATCGTATTAGGGGTGTTGTTTTTAATCATTAGGGTTTTCAGTTTTCTCCATGTGGCTTTCTTTTTCATTCAGGTCATGGATTACCAGAATGAAAAAATGCCGGACATCAATGAAAACCGCACAACTGTCTTCCCGCTAGAGTGAATTCAGGCTTGAACAACAAAGCCTGTTTCCATCCGGTGCTCAGGCGCCGTGATTATTCTTGAAATATAAGGAGGGAATTATGTCTTCAAAAACCAACGAAAGTACCGGCCAGATGCCGGGTACCGATATTCTGGGCCATACCTTTAATGCAATAACCGGTGACTACGCGATTCGCGATGATTTATATGCGCTGATTGCCATCAATGGTATTCAGAACCCCAAGAGTGAGCAAACTAAAACCAATGATGCCGACGGTCAAGATTATGAAGTGCCGCAAGGTATCAGTTATGTGCCTGATCAGGCATCTATGGTGGGTTCTACCGCTGCAGGCGCATCAAAATCCAGCTTTACATCCGACCTGTCGGCCAAAGCCAGCATTGATGCCCGGTATGGTTTATATCAGGGTTCAGTTGATGCGGCTTACGGCAGTCAGATTACTGCCAACAGTGAGGAGTATTATCTGACGACGTTTGATACCTGGTCATATTACAATTTAGGGCTCAGCTTAACCGATGTTGATATTTCAACGACCGACCTGGAATCTACCGACAAGGATTTTTGTTTGTCCAGGGATATGCAGGCAGCATTCGATACACTGGAGGTTGACGGATCCGGCAGCAATGCCACTGAGTTTTTCAGAGCTTACGGTACCCATGTAGTAACTGGGATCATCATGGGTGGCCAGTGCCGTTATTGGGCATATGGTGCACAGTCCGACTTCAAGGATGAGAATGAATTTAATGTCAATGCCGAGGCTAAATATGATTCATTGACCGGTAGCGCGGCATTTTCTGCCGAAGTGGGAGGTTCATCCACAACCGAAGAAAGCTCGGTTGAATCGCAAACTTCGATTGAAGCATATGGCGGCAGTGCGGAAACCCAGTCGGAACTGCGCAGTGACCCTTCAGATGAAGATTATCAGGCCTGGGGTAACAGTGTGGCGGATAATTTAGCCTGGATAGACTATCAGGGAGGTGGGGTATCTGCAGTTTGGGAGCTTTGCAATGATGCCGAAAAGCGTGAGTATCTGGAGTCGGTGTTCGGTCAGCTATATGGCAGCCGCAGTTACAGTTTTGAAACCTATGATCAAATCATTACGCAATGTAGAGATGGTACAAAGCCCTGGAATTCAGATCCCAGTCACGTACAGTCGTGGGTATCGGGTAACAACAATCAGGTGATTGTCGGTTTTGGCGGCAACATCAATTCCAATAAACACCTCAACAAAATGATCATCATTACCTATGATGTGGTGACAGGTGAGTATCTGACTAACTACACCGGTGGCGGAGATGCCGATACCAAATGGGATGCTTTTTATATGGCGCCAGAGGGCAGCGTAATAACCGGTATTGGCATGAGCCAGAAAAGCAAAGATTTCTCCAAACTGTATGTGTGGTATCAGAAGTTAGCGCTTGCCGACCAGAGTGGTGTTTACCTGGACTCCGAGATTTCCAGCTGGCCGGGTTCTAGCGGTTCACCGGCGAAAGTGAACAACAAGAATTTACCGGCAGGAACCGGATGGTGTGCTGATGGTGCAACGGAAGATTACCGGGATTTACAACGCTACTATCAACCTGAAGCTTCCAACCAGTACGCAATGTCAGGTATAGCCGCCAACAGCTCGGATAACAATAACGGGTTCAATTATCTGGTGATTTATCAGGATCTGTTGCACTTGAGCAATACGGTTTCCGTTAAATCTGACATTCAATAGTTCCGGCATAAGGTTTCCAGGGGGCAAGTTATCTGCTTGTCCCCTGGGAATACTGATAAATACTTGCGGTTCGCCGGATGCGCCGTTCTTGCAACGACTATGCCAGCGTATATACTGACTACGATTAGAGTCGTATTGAGTAAGAAGCATGTTGCGAAATTCCATTCCCGGGTGGTGGCACAGTATTTATCTAAGCGTACTGTGCCTAGTCATGTTGGTTGGTCACGCCCAGGCCCAGGAGCCTGTGCAGGCGGCCCACAGCGGTACCTACCTGACCCCCGGCCGTGACGGTGAAGGCTGGCTGGTGGAAGTGCTCAGTGACACCACTGCG
>JANQPN010000074.1 GCA_028289455.1 Wenzhouxiangellaceae bacterium | reverse complement strand
GTTATGAAATGAATGCCAGGATAATGTTTGGCATGTTAAATTACGCGTTTTGAGAAGGAATACTGCGTGGCTGAATTGATTCGTGCAGGCGGCTGGCTGATGCTGCCGATCATTTTATGTTCAATCATTACACTGGCCATTGTGCTGGAACGATTCTGGACATTGCGGCGTAAACGGGTAATGCCGTCCAGGGATATTGAAAATATTCATATCTGGGCCAAGCAGCAGGAGCTGGATCAGAAGCATATTGAGTCACTCCGCAACAGCTCGCCGATGGGTTGCATTCTGGCTGCGGCTCTGGATAACCGGTACCGCTCCAGGGAAATATTGAAAGAAGTGGTTGAGGACACCGGCAGGCATGTGGTTCATGACCTTGAGAAATTCCTGAATACACTCGGAACAATTGCTGGTGTGGCGCCATTATTAGGGCTTTTAGGGACAGTTATAGGCATGATCAGCGTATTTTCGGCGATTATTACTTATGGGGTGGGTGACCCCGCACGCCTGGCCGGTGGTATTTCTGAGGCATTGATTACCACTGCTGCAGGTCTGACTGTAGCCATTCCGGCGTATGCTTTTTATCGATTTTTTCAAGGCAGGGTAGCGGCATACGTAGTCAATATAGAACAGCAGGCGATGGCTCTGATTGAAGCGCTTGACCGACAAAACTGATCAGCACCGGACTGAATAATCATGCAGTTAAGTAAAGGAAAGAAAGAGCAGCCGGAAATTAATCTGACATCGCTGATTGATGTGGTTTTCTTATTGCTGATTTTTTTTATGATCAGTACCACGTTCGAGCAGTCATCGGCATTACAGATCAACCTGCCGTCAGCTAGCGATGCAACCGGTGACAGCCCACCTCAGCCGGTGATGCTGGCGATTGATGAACGCGGCAACATGGCACTTGATGAACAGCGGCTGCCGGATAATGATGCTGATACCGTTCATAATGCCCTGCGGGAAGCGTTACCATCAATACAGGCAAAATCATTGGTTATCAGTGCCGATGAGAACACTGCCCACAAGCATGTGGTAACGGTCATGGACATGGCCGGTCAACTGGGTATAACCAACCTGTCAATCGCAACGGTCAGTGAGGAACAGCAGCAGTAAATGCTGTTCCCAGCCGATCAGCAAGTCGAGTGCTGACCGAAATGACTGATTCAACATCCCAGTCCCTACAAAACGGCAAACAGCGAAATGTATGGTGGCGGCTGCTGGGTTTAATCGGCAGTCATTGGCCACTTTGTATTGTTGCAGTGGTTGGTATGGCGCTGGACTCACTGGCCCAATCCGGTTTTATTTATTTGCTCAGGCCGCTTATTGATCAGGGATTCAGCACCGGCAACTCGATAGGACAATGGCTGCCCCTGGCCATGTTTGGTCTGATCGTGCTGCGGGTTACCGGCAACTTTGCCGGAATCTATACCATGGAATGGCTGGGGCGGAAAATTGTCGCCAGCCTGCGTCAGCAGCTGTTCAATCAATACCTGGTGCTACCGAAGCGCTTTTTTGACCAGCACAGTGCCGGTGACCTGGTTTCCAAACTCACCTACAACACTGATCAGGTGGCCCACGCAACCACCAATGGCATGATTACCGCTATTCGTGACAGTTTTACCGTTACCGCATTGCTGGTGGTGATGCTGTTGCAGAGCCCGACGTTAACAGCTGCATTGGCTGTGTTGTTGCCGGTGGTGGCATTAATAGTCGGTGTCATCAGCCGCCGTTTTCGTAAAATCAGCAGGAAAATACAGCAATCGATGGGTGGGTTGACGCATATTACCGATGAGGCTGTCCGTGGGCACGCCATCGTTAAGCTGTTTGCGGGACAGCGCTACGAGCAGCAGCGCTTTGAGCAGACCAATGAGCATAACCGGCGACTCCACCAGCGCTTGATAGCCACTCAGCTGGCCAGTTCATCACTGGTGCAGATTTTTGCCGGTGTAGCGCTGCTGCTGGTGCTGTTTCTGGCCACTCAGCAGCGTTTTGAGCTGGATATTACTGCTGGAACATTTATGTCGGTTCTGGGTGCAATGGTTGCGATGATTGCACCGTTGAAACGCCTGACCAATGTGCATGCACTGATTCAGAAAGCGATAGCCGCAGCAGACAGTGTTTTTAAAGCGATCGACGAAGCCGGTGAGCAGGATAATGGCAGCCATCTGTCCTGCAGTGACGGGCATATCAACTTTTCCAAGGTCACATTTTGTTATCCGGGCAGAAAACAGCAGGCGCTTTCCGGCATCAGCCTGGATATAACGCCAGGTACTGTCACGGCGCTGGTAGGGCGTTCAGGCAGTGGTAAAACCACACTGGCTGCGCTGGTGACGCGGTTTTATTCACCGGATACCGGCAGTGTCAGCCTGGATGGGGTGAGCCTGGAAGACTGGCAGCTGGAAGGGCTGCGAGATCAAATGGCATATGTAGGGCAGGATGTGGTGCTGTTTAACGATACCCTGCGCAATAACATTGCTTACGGTGCGTTGCAGGATAAGTCGGAACAGGCAATTCAGGCAGCTATCCGGTGTGCGCATGTCGATGAATTTGCCGAGCAGCTGCCGCAGGGGCTGGAGACCATTGTCGGCGATCGCGGGCACCTGCTGTCCGGTGGTCAGCGTCAACGTGTGGCTTTGGCCAGAGCGCTGTTGAAAGATGCACCGGTATTGATTCTGGATGAGGCAACATCTTCTCTGGACAACATATCGCAGCAATTCATCCAGGATGCGTTACAACAGGTGATGCAAAACCGCACAGTATTAATTATTGCCCATCGCCTGAGTACCATTGAACATGCCGATAATATAGTGATGATGGTTGATGGTCGGATTGTAGAGCAGGGCAGACATGCTGAATTGCTGGCAGCCGATGGCGCTTATACTGCTTTACATCGCATTCAACTGGCAGCCGGCGGGTAACGGCAGCCGGTAATGAAATTCTCGGCTATTTACTGCATACCCAGTATTCATGAAAACACTGCATAACTGGCTACAGACCATCTGGTATGGTGATGGGCTGCCACCATGGTATCTCCGAATTCTGTCAAAGCTGTACGGCGCCTACCAGAACAGGCTGTCTGCAGAGGCTGAATTAACCCGTGAACCCAAGCCGGTTATCGTTGTAGGTAACGTGGTTGCCGGTGGGAGCGGCAAAACACCGCTGGTTATTTATCTGGCTGAACTGGTGATGCGTGAAGGGCTTAACGTGGCAGTTATCGGCAGGATTTACAAAGGCAATGCAAACGGGCCTTTACGTGTTAATGAAAATACCGGAGTACAGCAGGTAGGCGATGAACCTGTGCTGCTGTATAAGCGCTTGTCATGCCCTGTAGTGGTTTCTAAAGATCGGTCAAAAGCAATTGATTTTATTATTAAAAAAATAGATTGCGACATTATCATCAGTGATGATGGCCTGCAGCACAGGCAATTGCCCAGGGCAGTGGAAATTGGTGTAATGGATGGCCTGAGAAAGTTAGGTAATGGTCATCTGTTACCCGCCGGCCCGTTGCGTGAGCCGGCGAAGCGTTTAAACCGATGCCAGTGGCTGGTCAGTAAAGGTGGCGGTGCATCCGGCAATCTCGTCAATATGCAGCTTGAAACCAGGTATGCAGTGAATTTGCAAAGCGGTGAGCGAAAACTGTTAAGTGATTTTTCCGGCCAGCAGGTCTCGGCAATTGCAGGCATCGGTCACCCACAAAGTTTTTTCGAGAGCCTGCAGAGTTATGGTCTGATTGTTGAAGCGTATCCATTTCCAGACCATTATCATTACACGACAGGTGAGTTACTTCAGTTAGACGGTCCAAAGCCCTTGTTAATGACGGAAAAAGACGCCGTAAAATGTCACAATATGAAACTAATCAATGCCTGGTATGTACCTCTGCAGATTGAGTTGCCGGAAACCTTTAACCAGGCATTCATTGCCCGTTGCCGCGCACTGTTGGAGTATTAATGCCAAGGACCATCATCATCATACCTGCAAGGCTGGAATCTACCCGCTTGCCCGGTAAGGTATTACTGGATATTGCCGGTAAGCCGATGCTTGAACATGTCTGGAATTCAGCAATCAGGGCAGGGCAGGATGCAGTTTATATTGCTACAGATAGCAGCAAAATAGCCGATTTTGCTAATAATTTCGGCGCAGATGTCTTATTGAGCGGCGAACATGCATCAGGCACAGACCGGATTGCAGCGGTGATTGATCAGCTGACATTGGACGATGATGACTGGGTGATCAACCTCCAGGGTGATGAACCGCTGATGCCACCGGAACTGCTGAAAAGGCTGGCTGAATTCGCCGCTCAACAGTCCAGCCAGGCTTGTAGCATGTACTCCTGTTCAAGCAATAGTGTTGAAGCAATTAAAGAGAGCTGTGTGAAAGTGGTCTGTGACCGGTCGAACAATGCGTTGTACTTCAGCCGTCTGCCCATACCTGCTCAGTCCGGTGAGCTTGGCTGGCGTTTGCACCACGGTGTATACGCCTATCGAGTCAGCCTGTTACGAAGCTGGCCGGCATTGCAGCAAGGCCCGTTGGAACAATCGGAAATGCTGGAGCAGCTGCGCTTGCTGGAAAACGGTTACAGTATTGCCATGCAGGAAGCCGGTGAGAATATCCCCGCGGGTGTTGATACACCGGAGGATTTGCAAAAGGTTCGCAGCATGCTGGAGCAGCAAAGTGAGTGAAGCAGGGTATCGAATTCTGGTGGTTTGCATGGGCAATATATGTCGCTCTCCAACTGCTAAGGGAATTCTTGATAAACATATAATATCTAATAGTTTAACTGATAAAGTTGAAGTAGATTCTGCCGGTACGCACAGCTACCATCTCGGCCATTCTCCTGATCCGCGTTCACAACGTGCAGCCAGTCGTATAGCTGTCGATATTGCATCGGATCGCTCGCGTAAAATTCAGACCAATGATTTTTATCATTATCAGGAAATACTGGTGATGGACAGGCGCAATCTGCAGGATGTCCATGCTTTAGCGCCCGGTGATTCCACAGCGGTCATTCGACTGATTATGGACGATTTACCTGATTATGGATTAGCGGAAGTGCCGGATCCCTATTATGGCGGGGAGGCGGGTTTTACCACGGTAGTGGACATGCTGGACCAGGTGTCAGCGGCTATTTGTATCCGATTGCTCAAGCAGCTTACGTGAGCGGAGAAAAACCACAATTTGACGGATCGCTGGCGGCTAAAAAACTAACCACAGAGCCGGGTGTTTACCTGTTCCGTGATGCCAAAGGCAAATTGCTGTATGTCGGCAAAGCTCTCAGTCTGCGCAAACGTGTCAGCAGCTATTTTGACCGCAAGCACGATGACCTGCGGTTGGCCAGAATGGTCAGGCAGGTTCGCAAGATTGATACCCATACCACGCGTACCGAAGGTGAAGCACTGCTGCTGGAGAATGAGTGGATAAAATCGCTGAAACCACGCTTCAATATCAAGCTGCGTGATGATAAAAGCTACCCCTGGATACACCTGACCAGCGATCATGATTTCCCGCGTGCACATTTTCATCGAGGTGCCCGTAATGAGGGCGGTGATTACTACGGCCCCTATCCCAATGCCGGCGCAACCCGTGACACGCTGAAAATTATTCATAGAGTTTTCAAGCTGAGGATGTGCCAGGATTCGATTTTTGAACACCGCAGCCGGCCCTGCCTGCAGTATCAGATTAAACGCTGCACTGCGCCGTGTGTGGATTACATCAGCAAACAGGATTATGCCGAAGATGTAGCCCATGCACGGCTGTTGCTGTCGGGTCGCAGCAGCAAAGTGCGTGAGCTGCTGATGAGCAAGATGCGTAAAGCCAGCGGCGAGCTGGAGTTTGAGCAGGCTGCGATGCTGCGCGACCAGTTGCAGACACTGACTCAGGTGCATGCTCAGCAGTTCGTCACCGCGGAAGGTGGTGATATGGACTACATTGCACTGGCCGAGGGGCAGGGTGAAACTGCAGTGCAGATCATGACCATTCGTGACGGGCGCAACCTGGGCAGTAAAACGTATCGGCCGGATAATACAGCCAACTCCTCTGCCGGCGATATTATGGCGGCTGTTCTGGGGCAGTACTATCATGTGCGCAAGCCGCCTAAAGCCATCATCATCTCGCATCTGCCCAGTGATTCTGAGTTATGGCATGCCGTGTTGTCGGAGCGCGCCGGCCGCAAAGTAAAACTGATCAGCAAGCCACGTGGAGACCGCCTGCAATGGCTTAAGCAGGTCATTCGCAATGCCGAGCAAAGCATTCAGGCCAATCTGGCAGAACAGGCCAGCGTTACCGCCAGACTCGAAGCACTGGGTCAGACGCTGGATCTCGGCGAACCTCCGCAGCGTATTGAGTGCTTTGACATAAGCCATACCAGTGGTGAACGAACGGTAGCCTCATGTGTGGTCTATGACCATACCGGTATCAATAACAGTCAATACCGGCGATTCAACATAAAAGACATTCCTGCCGGCGATGACTATGCGGCTATGCGGCAGGTGTTACTGCGGCGATATAAACGCCAGCAAAAGGAAGGCGCCCAGTTACCGGATCTGATAGTGGTTGATGGTGGCGCCGGCCAGGTACAGCAGGCATTGGAAGTGTTGGCAGAGTTGGAGTTGCAGCATCTGCTGGTGATGGGCGTGGCCAAAGGCCGAACCCGCCGCTCCGGCTATGAACGCTGGATAATGCCGCCGCCACAGCCTGAAATTAAGCCTGAGCCTTCATCTGTGGCCGCTCACCTGATCCAACAGATTCGTGATGAAGCGCATCGCTTTGCCATTACCGGGCATCGTCAGCGCCGCAGCAGAGCGAGAACCACTTCTGCATTACAGGAAATTCCGGGAATCGGCCCGAAGCGCCGACGGGAGTTGTTGCAGCATTTTGGCGGGTTGCAGGGGTTAAAAAAGGCTGGGGTGGAAGAGGTTATGCAGGTCCCCGGGATTAGTGAGGAGCTGGCTGAGAGAATTGTTGGGGCTATTCGGTAAAGTTAAGTGTTTGTGATGAATTATGTATTTAGAATGAAGTATCAGCTATTTATACTTTCATGCCTTCTTTACTGTTCTATTGGATATACGCAGGTATTTCCAAGAATCTTTGAGCTTAACATGCTTAATCAACCTGATGGTCCGACAGGGATATTAATAAATGGGGTTTTTAATGGTGATGAGGCTGGAAGAAGTGTTAGTTTTTCTGGTGATGTTAACGGTGATGGAATGCCTGATATATTAATCGGCGCGCCATTTGCTGATCCAAATAATGTTTTTGGTTCAGGGCAAGCCTATGTCATTTATGGAAATGAGTCTCTCCCACCTGTAATAGAACTTACAAATCTAAATCCAACAAACCCCTCATTAGCAGGAATCACAATAAACGGAATTGATATGAATGATGTGTTAGGTATTACTGTATCTAATGCAGGTGATATCAATAATGATGGAATAGATGATATTGCGATAGGTGCAGACATGGCGGACCCAGGTGGGATGCTAACCGCAGGAGAAGTGTATGTCGTCTATGGGCAGAAAAACTTTCCCGAAATAATAAATGTGAGTTTGCTGAATTTAGAAAATGGAGTACCAGGTATTTTGATCAATGGCTTTAATTCATTAGGCAGGCTTGGTAATAGTATAGATGGTGGGGGTGATTTTAATAATGATGGTGTTAACGATTTAATTTTAGGAACTCGCGCTGAACATCCAATAACCGGAGAATTAGTTGATCATACATTTATTATTTTTGGCAGTGATCAATTACCAGAAACTATTGATTTAAATCAATATGTTATCGATCAAAATGGCGGTGTTGTTCTTTATGGTATTGGAGCAACGATAGCGTTTAGAACGAATCCTGTAAATTTTATAGGGGATATTAATGGCGATGGTATTTCAGATATTTTAACATCCACGCCTAACCTTGAAGTTGATTCATTGCCAAATGTTGGTGGGATTTTTATTATTTATGGAAGTGAAAACTTACCAAATGAAATTGATTTAAGCGAGCTTAATCAGCCCGGTAGCGCTAGTGGTGTGCTTATTACCGGGACTCAAGAAGGTAATCAAAGTGGTTCTTCGATTAGTAACGCTGGTGATGTGAATGATGATGGGCTTGATGATATTTTAATAGGGGCTACTCTAGCGAGCCCCAATAATGCAAACGCTTCAGGCCAAAGTTATTTGATATATGGAAGCGAAAACCTCCCCTCGGAGTTTAACTTACCAGAAATAAATAACATCAATTTTGTAAACGGTGTAATTATTAATGGCGCTGCAGAATCTGATTTTTCAGGAAATGTTAATGCAGCAGGTGATGTGAATGCTGATGGTTTCGACGACATTATAATTGGTGCAGGTGGTGCAGAGCCAAATGGCAATATCAATGCAGGAAAAATATATTTGATACACGGAGGAGCAAATCTCCCTGATGCTATCGAATTAAGTAATTTAGATGATATTGACAGTGTTATATATCATGGTATTGATCCTTTTGATTCAGTATCTCTTTCTACCAAAATTGGTGATATGAATAGAGATGGTGTTGATGACTTTATAATTAGTGCTTTTGAAGCAGATCCGGATGGAAGAGATGAGGCTGGTGAGCTATATGTTATCTATGGTGGTTTAGAAGAGGTTTTCTTTATAAATGGCTTCGAGTAACTGGCGTCTAAGCGCAAAGTTGCTGGTTTTATGTGGTCTGCACTGGTTTGTATGGGTAGCAGCAATTACTTATGAAAAAAGTTATTCTAATAATTCTCGTGTTTGTTGTTATCAGTGTGAGTATTGCCCACTGGTATTACTCAGATCGAGGAAGGTTCACTACGGAGCCTGAATACAGTGGTCTCAGCAGGACAGTCTCCGGTTCTGATCTGATATCCACACATGATCCGGCTGCCACGTTGCGTTTTGACTCTGCATATCAGCATATTGGAGGTCAGAAATTTATTCTTTATGGAAATGCAGATACCGAACAGCATTTTTTTGTAGAAACCACCAGTGAGGACAAATTAAAGAGCGTCTACTGGGTTCAATATGAAGCCTATTTGCCCGGTCAGCCTTTTTCATATGACTACGATGATTCGCCATTGCGGGAAACCATCGATGGTTTTGAGTTCTTTATTGATACGTATGTGGTTGAGTATGATCCCAACCGCCGACGGCGACCGGGCACTGATGGTGCTTTGGCCAGGCAATTCCTGGCAAGCAAAGGTTACACTTTTCCACCGCATTTCAGTTATGCCCGCCTTGTATATCTGACTGATGAAACCAGAAAAAAAGAGTTAATGATTATTTTCATTGATGATTTGTCTGAACAGGGGTTTAGCGAGCAAGAACTTGATGAGCTGACTACGGATTCACCGGATTGGCCGACAATTGAAGAGGGGCTGCTCAATCGTATTAGGAATACATTGACCGTAATAGATACTCAGTAACTCTAATTAACCCTCTGGGAGGTACTCGCAATACTGGTCTGAGAATGAATCGAAAGCCTAATGCTCTGATAGAACCTGATCCGCTTTCGCTACGCCTTCGGCAACCGGTTTAACACTCGGCCGACTCATCACTCGCTCATACCATACAGACAGACGATTAAAGCCGCTCAAATCCGCGCCTTGTAACCTCAGGACAAACAACACGGTCATAAACATAGCTATATCAGCGGCTGAAAACTGACCGAAGAAATAATTTCTGTCGATTAACCTTTCATCAAGTTGCCGATAAAACCCTTCAATTTCTCTTTCAGCCAAAGCTCCCTCGGTTTCTTTCTGTTCTTGTAATACCGGATCAGCATCTGGGTTTGGCGGGTCTGTTCGATACATCAATTTGACTACCAGCGGCAATAAAACTTCATCAGCCTGCAACTCCAGTAACCGGCATTGCGCCCGCATTTTTGGATCCTTGGGTAGTAATGCCGGCTCGGGATAGGCATCTTCCAGGTATTCAATAATCAGTGTTGAATCAAACAGCACCAGATCATCATCAATCAATACCGGCACCTGGCCTTTGGGATTATGCTTCAGCACCTCCGGGTGCTTGGGTGAATAACCGGTTGCCTGATTGAATGGGACCATTTCACGTTCAAACGGCAGCTTCTTTTCACGCAATACGATTTCCACCTTGTGCGAGAACAGGCTTAATGGACCGGAATAGAGCTTGATGGACATATGACTTTCCTGGGCGAGCGCTGGATTATTCAGCGGGTAGGACGTTGATAGTTAGTGACATACTCTGGCGGTGTAACGCTGCTATCCTGAGTCGGGTCAGGTATAGGTGTGCCAGTAACCACTTTCAGAGGAACAACACCGGCCCAGGATGGAAAATCCATGTCTTTTTCAAGGTCCTTGGGAGGACCTGTGCGAACTTTGATGCTGGCTTCCTGCAGCGGCATGGTCAGCACAGTGGTAGCACCCAGTTCTTTACGATTGGGTTGACGGGAGTCTGACCAGCGACCGGGCACCAGGTGTTCGGTTAATGCTTTAAGTGCCTGATTCTTCTCATCCTCATCAATTATTGCAACCGCATTACCGAACGCCACCACAGAGCGATAATTCATTGAGCTTTCGAATTGCGATCTGGCCAGTACCAGTCCGTCCAGATGAGTAACGCAGACGCTCATATTGATGCCTGTGCTAAGTGTTTTTGCCAGCCGGCTGGCAACTGAACCGTGCATCACCAGTACATCACCCATGCGGGCATAAGCCATCGGGATAACAAAAATATCTTCGCCCATTGCAAAGCCGGCGTGACAAATCAAGCCTTCATCCAGAATGGCATAGGCCTTTTCACGGTCGTAGCTGCCTCGTTCCGGCAGGCGCTTGAGTTTGTTTTTTGGTGTCTGCTTTAGATCGGCTGTCATGGGCAATGACTCTGGTTGTTATCTGAGGTAAATGCTATGCTGATTATTGGTTCTATAAAAGGTCCAGTTTTTGATTAATCAAAGGTACCAGTTGAAATGATTAGCCTGGATGGTAACGGTCCTCTGTATCAACAGCTAAGTCGCGGGCTGAGACGTTCCATCCGTCAGCAGGATTACCGGCGGGGTGCTCGATTACCGGGGAGCAGGGAACTGGCCAGACAATTGAAAGTTTCCAGAAATGCCGTATTGGCCGCCTATGATCAGCTGCTGGCGGAAGGTTATCTGGTTACCCGGTTGAAATCGGGTACTTTTGTATCTGATAAATTGCCCGATGACATGTTGCTGGCGGAGCAGCCCGGTAATACTGGTATACAACCTCCGGCAATGACAGCTCAATTATCCAGGAATGGTCTTAGAGCATCAAAAGCTGCGCGTGAAGGCCGAGGGCTGGCCTGTTTTAAACGTGATCTGCGTTTTGATTTTGAATATGGCGTTACCCGGCCGGATCGTGAAACTGTCCAGGAACTGGAGCGGTTGCATTCCAAAGTAATCAATGATGATGCTTTTGATTATGGCGACCCAGCCGGCGACACGCTGTTGAGACAGCAGCTGGCCGGACATCTGCAACGGCATAGAGCGGTGACGGTCAGCCCGGAGCAGATCATCATTACCAGCGGTTCTCAGCAGGCGCTGGATATATGTGCCCGGGTTTTTCTGGACCCGGGTGATCAGGTGGTTCTGGAAGAGCCGGCTTACCAGGGTGCCAGACAGGCATTTGAAGCGGTAGGCGCTGATATTATTCCTGCAGTGGTAGATCAATACGGATTGAATTCTGCCAGCCTGAATGCAACTGCTGATACAGCGAAACTGGTTTACGTAACGCCCTCACATCAGTTCCCGACTGGCGTGGTTATGCCGGTAGGGCGCCGGCTGGAACTGATCAACTGGGCGGTTCAAACCAGCACGTACATCATTGAAGACGATTACGACAGCGAGTTCCGTTATGACTGTCGTCCACTCGAAGCCATTGCCAGCCTCAGTCAGGCCGGCCCGGTGATTTATCTGGGGACGCTGGCCAAGTCATTGTTTCCCAGTTTGCGGATCGGATACATGGCTTTACCACCTCAGTTGGTGGAACCATTTGGCGATATGAAATGGCTGATTGACCGCGGTAACCCCGTTATATATCAGAGGGTTATGGCCAGGTTTATTGAGTCAGGTGGTTATGAACGGCATTTGCGAAGAATGAACCGGCGTTATGCCGTAAACCGGCAGCTGCTGGTCGATGGTCTCCGTGATCATCTTGGTGACCATGTGGAAATCAGTGGCTCCAACGCAGGCACTCATGTAGTGGTATGGTCAAAACAAAACCAACCTGGTTTCATCGAACAGCTAATCAGTGACTGCAGAAAACAACACGTCGGCATTTACCCGATTGAACCTTATTACCTGGAAAAGCCTGATAGATGCGGCTGGCTAATGGGATTTTCCGGACTGGAACAAAGTGCAGTGACACAAGGTGTGATGCGATTGGCAGAATGCTATCGATTGCTTAGCAGGATGCTCGGCAGGCACTAAAATAGGTTGGAATTCATCATCACTATTCACACAAGGAAACATTGATATGCATATAGGCTTAATTGGAGGCATCGGTCCTGCCGCTGCGGCCTATTATTACCGGCAGTTATGTGATGCGAGTACTGAAGATGGATTTCAGATGCAGCTCACGATGGCGCATGCCCAGATGACTGTCTTGATGGATAACATACAATCCGGCTCGGCTGACCGGCAGGCCAGGGAATTTTTGTCGCTGGGGCTGCAGCTCAAAGCCGCCGGAGCAAGGTCACTTGCGATCACCTCGCTGGCCGGTCATTTCTGCATAGATGCCTTTGCACCAATATCGCCACTGCCGATCATCAATGCCATTCCGGCTGTTGCTGGTGAGCTTGATCAGCGCGGTTGCCGACGGGTTGGGTTGCTTGGGACTCAGGTGGTAATGAATTCAGGATTGTATGGTGGACTGTCTGGTTTTGAGGTAGTCCTGCCCGAGCCTGACGAAATAGAACCTGCTCATGCAGCCTATATTGGTATGGCTAAGGCCGGTCAGGCTAATGAGCAGCAACGTGAAACGCTGTTTGGCATAGGTCGAAAGCTCTGTGTGGAGCAGGGTGCGGATATAGTGGTTCTGGGCGGTACAGATCTGTTTCTGGCGTTTGCCGGCCATGATTGCGGCTTTCCAGTGCTGGATTGTGCAGATGCGCATATTCAGGCGATTTATCGTGTCATGACTGGGCAGTAAGCACCTGTGCTCGAGGTTACCTCAAAATCTTATGATGATTTAAATCCAGAAGAGCGGCACCGTCTCATAGCGCTGGCTGATGATGAGTTCGGTGGTTTTGATATTGTCCGCAACACCGAATGGGCGAGTCCAAACTGGGTATTTCTGTGCAGTTATGAAAATGAACTGGCCGGCTGTTATAACCTGGTACTACGCAAAGCTGAGTTTGACGGCAAACCGGTTATGCTCGCCGGATTGAATAATATGATCACCCTGCCGGCTTTTCGGGGTCGCCGGGTGGCATCGCATTTACTGGAAAACACTCAAAAGCTTTGGTTCAACCAGTTCAAAGCAGAATACGGCTTGTTGCTGTGTGCAGATCAGCTGGTAGAATTCTACGCGCAATTCGGCTGGCGGCTGACCAGTGCGGAAATTCGCTATAAACAACCCGGGGGTATAAGGGTTTGGTCAGCCAACTGTATGCTGTTGACCAATGAAGGTTCCTGGTTTGAGCCCGAACTGATTGATTTGTGCGGATTGCCCTGGTAACTGAATATAATTAGAAGAAAAATATGTTGAAGCCTTTTCATTTATCTACTGTTGTGCCTGATCTGCGGCAGGCTGAAAACTTTTATCAAACTGTGCTCGGCTGTGAAACCGGGCGGGACAGAGAAACCTGGATTGATGTCAATTTCTTTGGCCACCAACTGACTTTGCATCAGCAGAGTGATCTGATGCCGGCAGTCGCCATCGATCACTTCGGCCCTGTTTTGGGAAAACATGAATGGCTGGCGCTGATTGACAACTGTACAACCAACGCATTGGATTTTGTTTTACCGCCGGTCATCAGGCAGCAAGGAACGCCCTCAGAACAGGGCAAATTTATCATTCAGGACACAGCAGGCAATCTGCTGGAATTCAAGTATTATCTAGAGGCGGCCAGTTAAGGCCAGGTAATCACCAGCTGTGCCTTGGTATTGCTTCCGGCAATGGTTGATACGGTTACCTTTCTGTTGGTAACACCCTGATTCAATGAGTGCCCGCCAACCTGAACCAGTTTGGTCTGTGTTTCATTGAAGTTGCGGGGCGCCGCTGGTGCGGCAGCCAGATGTGCAGCCAGTTGAGGATTGTCTGTACCGGCAGGGTTCTCTCTGGGAACCGCCATCCGCTGAACCAGCACCAGGCCAACTGGATCCTGATAGGTGCCGTTTGCCTGCATCGCCTGATTAATCATAAAGCCGCCTTGTTCTGTCACCGGTGTGCCGGCATAGATTGGGTCCAGTGGAGAGCCGAACTGATCATCTACAGTGATTTTCAGAAAAGTAATGTATGTGGTGGCGAGTCTCACATCGGTTGGTAGCAACACACCAAAAAATGCTGGCGATGAATTGGTATCCATGATGATGTTGGTACCGTTCACATTGCCGTTAAAAGTAGGATGAGGTCTGCTGATGACAGTTGGGATTACCACCACAATATTTGCGCGTGCCAGCACTTGATTTCCCAGTCTGGCTTCAACGAATGTATCGCCGTTGGGCATGTTTGCAGGGGTTGCACTGGTGCCTTTTACATTAAAAGTAATACTGCCTGCTGCGCGTCGGATATTAACGATCGTGGCGCGATTAACACCGGCAATGGTTGGGATTACATTGGCGGCCGCTGCCGGTGGCCTGATGGTGAGTGTTACATCACCGGATTGAATAGTTGATGCAGCAACCGGCAGAGTGTATCCGGTAACAATGCTGGCATTACTGAAAGTGGCTGTCGGGGCTCTCAGTGCACCACCATCTTCCTGCTCCTGTTGATTATCCTGCCAGCAGCCGGCAACAAAGAGGCTACACAGCAGCAAAAGGACAATCAGGTATTTAAGCATTCCATCATGTTTGACGGAGAACCCATAAGGCATTGCAATGTGCTGATTCATTTCCCCTCCCGCAGATCAACAGGTCAGCCGTATGCCCTGTGCAGCTGATAGTGCTTATCCGGGCAGGCATACCTCCAGTAATTCCAGGTCATCGGAGCAATGTTTAAAACTATACGCCATGCCTGCGGGCACTACAAAACTATCGGTGGCGGACAACTGCTCTGTATGCTGATTGACTGACAGTCGCAGTTGCCCCTGCAGGACAAACCAGAATGCGAATTCCTTGTCATGTGTAGTGCTTGTCAACTGTGCATCGGCGGCTTTGCTATAGCGTAATACCCGGACTCGGGCCAGCCTGTCGGTCGCGCTGCTGATACCCAGATCGCAACTGGAAAAGCAGCCTGACGCGTCGTTTATCCAGTCGGCATTGCTGTTCTGATGAAAATGGTACAACTGACCGTCAAAATCCCTTCCAGGCTGTAGCCTGCCGGTAGGTAGTGGCATGTCGTGGTCAAGAAAAGTCATATGCCTGGCCGGACTGCCGATTTCAATCACTTCCAGTCCGTCGGATGATTCTAAAACACGATGCCGGATTAACGGAGGTTGTAATACACAGTCGCCGGCATTCATCACAAAAGGCTCACCCTGGTCTTCGTATACCAGTTTGACCCATCCCCGATAGCAATAAATCATCTGGAAACGGATATGGTGGTAGTGCACGTTATCAGGCACCGGCCCGCCTTCCGGTATGCGTATATGTGAGGCAATAAACCGACCGCCCTGGCGATCGGGAATCAAATCGCGGTAGTGCATGCCGGCGCGACCGGTAACCCAGGCATTGTGCTGATTGTGACGCTGAATGCATAGCTGTGCCTGAAGAGCGGGCATCTGCAATGGTGGATTTACCGGTTCAAATAAAATTTGCGTACCGTTTGGTGCAGTCAGCTGTTCGAGTTCAACATCTCTTGTTGCCAGTCGAAGCGTACCGGGTTGTCCCTGGTAATCACGATCCAGTCGTATACGCAAACCATGACCGCTTAATTGCGCCACTTCAGGGTCGTCTGCGGGTGCAATGCTGTCCATCCTGAAGCCCAGCCTGTCAATAAAAAAACGGATGGTCTCAGATAAATCACCTGAAGGCAGAACCACTTCAGCAAGTATCGGGTGAGTGTCGGTACTGGAATCTGGCATAGGGTTGCTGTGATTGAAAAACTTGACGCCTGGTTATCAAACTCAGGCTTTCAGCGGGTCATTGTTATTGAAAACAAACGGTAAATCCATACCGGCGAATCCCGGGAAGCGCTCTAAGCCAGAATCCGGTAGTGTAAGATAGCATCAAATAAAACCTGTCAGAGCAGATGGAGGGGATATGCAAGAAGCACACCGATCGTTGTCCACACGGGCATTTCTAAGGATTCTGACTATTGCTGGAGTGATATTATTACTGCCTGCCTGTGCAGCGGTAAACCAGCTTGATACTCAACCTTTTCAGGATTATCAAAGTGCTATCTCCACGCTTAAGGATCAGTCAGACCAGGCGTTACAGGCGGTTTATCAGGCGGAGTTGGATCAATTCAAAGCCAAGATACTGGCCGGCGATAAAGCACTGGTACCTCAACTGCTACTGAATTTCCCTCCTGATCAGGACTTTGTTTGGGCTTATCCTGCACCCAGTGACCCGGCAACCCAGCCGGCCCGGCCGCTATTTGCCTCAGTTGCTGATATGCGCCAGACAATGGCTGCCATGAACACCCAGCTGTTGAATTATGCCGGTCTGCTGCTGGCCCTATCCGGAGCAGATGACAGCACTCAGTTTAATCCTGCAGATGAAGCGCAAGAGTTTGACAGCGCAGCAAGTTCTTTGCTGGGTCAGTTAAATGGCCTCGGAGTGAATACCAGCGGTGTCACCTCCAAAGATCTGGCGTTGTTTTCAACCATAGCGGCAAATCTGGCCAAAGCCTATCTGGAAAATAAACGCTCGGAACTGCTGACAGAAATACTCAATGAAGGACTCGGGCCGCTGCAGAAATTTGTTGATCAGGCGCAACAGGCAATGTTGATTACGTCGGTGAATGCTGAAAATGAATACATGAATCAAAGGCAGAGCCTGGCCCGCAATATTATTCAAAACAATGACAGCACATCGCTGGACAGCCTGCTGAGCCTGAACGACCAGATCACTCAGCAGTTGGAACTGTATAAAAATATCTATAACGGATACGGTGCATTGCCGAGTTCACAATTACAGTTAATTGCTGCAATTAAATCCAATCAGCAGGTCGATCTGGCAGAGTTAATTAACTATGCGGCCAATATCAAGCAGCAATATGAAACATTAAAAGCCAGCAATCCATCGCCGGCGGAATAGAGGGACACCAGAATGACCACTCAAGAAAAACTGGATTTATTAAAATATCTAATCTTCCTGCGGGGCAAACTGCAGCATGCTTCCATCGAGCTGCTGACCATGGGGGAAGACACCACTAAGGTTGATCAGGCGGAACAGAAGCTGGCTGATCAAATCGACGTCATGCGTGGCAAAGTCATGGATGACTGGAACGGCAATGCCGGTAATATCATGTCGGAGCTTCAGGACCTGAACGAAAAAGCCCAGACAAAGCTCAGACAGATGCGTACTGCGGTTGATAAAGCGCAGGCCGTGGCAGATTTTGTCGGTATCCTGGATAAAGGCCTGTCGCTGGTTGCCGGACTGGTAACATAGTTGTATCAATAACAGGCAGCAACACTGGAATCGGATTTCGATAGCTGATTGAATAATGCCAGGCTCTGTTAAGAACACTGAATAAGTACTGATTATGCTTTGGATATCCGTTACAGCAGCGCTGCTGCTGACAGTATTTTTCGCATGGATATGGTGGTGGCCCGGTTATCGCCGCAGACAGGTCATGCGCCGGCCGTTTCCGGCTGAATGGTCAAAGATACTCACTGCCAACATGCCTGTTTACCCCCGGCTGGGTGAGCAGCAGCGCCGGCACTTACAACAGCTGATCCATTACTTTCTTTATAAGAAAGAATTTGTCGGCTGTGCAGGGTTGGAGATTACCGATGAGATCCGGCTTACCGTTGCTGCAGAGGCCTGTCTGCTGGTGCTGCATCAGCCCAGTACTGTTTATGAAAAACTCAGGTTTATCTATATCTACCCACACGCCTATCAGGCGCCGCATCAGGAGGTGGGTGCGGGCGGTGTGGTAACTGAGAGTGTCCAGGGGCGTTTGGGTGAATCCTGGGGGAATGGAAAGGTGGTGCTGTCATGGGATGATGTGATGCATGGGGTCAGGGATTATGATGATGGTGAGAATGTCGTGCTGCACGAATTCGCCCATCAGCTTGACCAGGAATCGGGTGTGGCCAACGGTGCCCCGTTACTGCAGGACAGGGCAGGCTACCGCCGCTGGGCACAGATATTATCGGATGAGTTTTCTCAGTTGCAGCGTGATGCACGCCGTGGCTATCGACGAGTGATGAAGCATTACGGTGCGACCAATCCGGCAGAGTTTTTCGCTGTCGCCACAGAACACTTTTTTGAACAGCCTGAAGCACTGCAAAAACGCCATCCTGAACTGTTCAAGCAATTGCGTAGATATTACGGCGTTAACCCAGGCCAGTGGCAATAAGCTGCCGGGCGTTATCCATCGGTCGGTGAGGATATTGGCGGTACGGTCAATATCTCAACTGTCGAAGATCCATCCGATTCAATGCCAACGCGGTAAAGATTGTGGTAAACCGACTCGTCAATAGGTGCTACCGGTTTGCCGCTCAAAGCTTCAGCAAGCTGTGGAGTGGTGTTACTGTGCCCTACAACCAGAATAACACTGTCGGCTGTTGAATTTTTAAGCTGTTCAGCAAAGGCTTCCAGTTTTCTGGGGTCATAGATTGTGATAGGTGTATCACGTGAGCCCTGGATTAATTCCGCTGTTGCCCTGGTGCGCTGAAAGTCACTGCTGTAGATCGCTGTGAAATCAATATTTCGCAGTATCACCCCCGTTTTTTCTGCTCTGGCTATTCCGGCTTGAGTCAGCCCGGGGTCTTGTTTGTTCTCAGCTGTGACCTGCTTTTCAGAATGCCGTACCAGATAGAAAGTGGCTGCATCGGCAATCAAAGTATGACCTGCTGCGGTCAGCAGCATCAAAGCAAAAATATAGAATTTCATGGCTGAGTTAATGCCCGGTAAACAAAGAATAGAATAACATTTGCCTGGTAATACTGGTGTGGGGATGTGTATTTGATACCACCAGTTAATGGATTTATTGCTGTCGTAATCCTTCGGGTAGCGGTAATAAGGCAAAGTAGGGGATAATATGCGGTCGATAACTGATTGATTTACGATGCCGATCAACGCCCCAATAATCATGACGCTGTTTCGTATAGCGCTTATCCCAGTGCTGGTGCTGGCGCTATACCTGCCGTTTTCATGGGCCAATGAGCTGGCAGTTATAATTTTTATCGTGGCGGGAGTCACCGATTGGCTGGATGGCTGGTGGGCCCGTCGCACAGATCAGACCAGCAGTTTCGGTGCCTTTCTGGATCCGGTAGCTGATAAGCTGATGGTCAGCGCTGCATTGATTGTAGTACTCCAGCAGCACCCTGATATTTTTCTGGCGCTGTCTGCTGCTGTGATCATCTGCCGGGAAGTCACGGTTTCTGCGTTACGTGAATGGATGGCGGAAATAGGCCGGCGTGGATTGGTTTCAGTTGGGATGCTGGGCAAAGTGAAAACTACCGTCCAGTTAGTCGCCATTGGGTTTTTGTTGTATGGCGAACCTATCTGGGTTTTCCCAATATTCCATATTGGCCTGTTGTTGCTGGTTATCGCAGCGGCTTTGACGCTTTGGTCAATGTTCATATACCTGGCGGCAGCCTGGCCGACTCTGAAAGAAGAAGCCAGGTAATATTAAATAAAAAACCAGGCATTTCAGATTATTAGATAAACAATTGAGTTGCGGCATTCGACTGCAGCTGTGCTGATTTTGCAGGATTAGATAATTGTGAGTAAAAAAAATAAGCCCACATCGGCGGCGCGTGCCGACAGGCATTCGTTGTATCAGAATTCGGTTCAGGATACTGAAGCTGAACTGGAATTCGTGGCCGATACATTTCAGGCGCTGAATGGCAGAGCATTGAGACTGCTCCGTGAAGACTTTTGTGGTACTGCCAACACTGCCTGTGACTGGATCAGGCGGCATAAAAAGAATCAGGCTATTGCGGTTGATCTGGACAACGAAGTGCTGGAATGGGGTAGAACGCACAACTTCAATGCTCTGAGTGATGAACAGCAGCAAAGAATCCAACTGGTTCACGGTGATGTCAGGCAGCCTGCCACCACCGAGGTTGACGCTGTTCTGGCAATGAATTTCAGTTATTACCTGTTTCTGGAAAGATCTGCCCTGTGCCAGTATTTCCGCCGGGTCTATCAGTCATTAGCTGCTGACGGCATGCTTTTTATGGATGCTTATGGCGGTTATGAAGCACACCAGGAGCTGGAAGAAGAGCGTGAATGCGAAGACCAGGAGATCGGCGAGTTTACTTATATCTGGGATCAGCATCGGTTCAACCCCATCAATCACCACATGAATTGTCAGATTCACTTCAAATTTCCTGACGGCTCACGGATCAATCAGGCCTTTAATTACAACTGGCGGTTGTGGTCGTTGCCTGAATTACAGGAAATCCTGCAGGAAGCAGGGTTCTCCCGCGTCCAGGTTTACTGGGAAGGAACCGATGAAGAAACCAATGAAGGCGATGGGATATATTCAGTGCAGACCGAGGGGGATGCTGATGCCGGCTGGATCTGCTATCTGGTTTCGCAGAAATGACGCAGTTGTTGCTAGCTGAGTTTTGAAGGGGAACTAACCCTGAACGGCAGCTTGCGGATCATCCTGCAGATCACCAGCATCAATCTGTTGTTCCGGTTGTTCTTCCGTTTCAGGCTGTGGTTGAATCAGTTCAGGGAAATCATACACGCTGACGGTCCGCAACCATTCTGCATAACCCTCATAGTCCAACGCTTCGGCAGGTTCGAACGCTTCGATATTTAGCCCCTCCAATATCGCCCGGTTACCGGTGTTGTCATTTAAGAACAACAATACCCGTTGCAGTTCTTCGCGCAGTGAACGTTCCACCCAGGGCGCAGCGCTGATGGTCAATCCCGGCATATCATTACTGGTCTGGATAACCCTGAACTCAGAGTCTGAGTCAACCAGCCCGTTGGGAACAAC
Organism: Wenzhouxiangellaceae bacterium; assembly: GCA_028289455.1. GTDB lineage: Bacteria > Pseudomonadota > Gammaproteobacteria > Xanthomonadales > Wenzhouxiangellaceae > JAJFKX01. Next base: position 51,361 of record JANQPN010000074.1, on the reverse strand, counting down.
AGCAGCTGCAACAGTGCCTTCAGAAAGCTTCTGAATTGAGTCTGCCCAGCTTGAGGAACTGGAAATGATTGAAGGTTGCCATAAAGGGTTTTCAAACCATTGGATCAGCACCAGATAATCGGTACCGGGTGAGGGCATGGTCGCTATCGGGCGCATAAACAGATCATTGTAGTCCTGATACTCAGGGTTCATGGTGACCAGTGCATAGCCGGTATTCTGTGATTCCCGTACCAGTGGAATATAACCTTTGTAACGTACCCAGAAATCGGTCAGCGGCGCCTGATCGATAACAATATCCGGTGTGCTTCCCTGCCTGATAGTCAGCCAGTGCTGCTGAAAATTGACAGGTGTCGTCAGTGATATTTCCCGATTGATATTGCTGCTGATGTATTCAGCCAGTAATGAATAGATTTGCCTGGCCTGATTTGCCGGATATACCGGTTCGCCGATTAATTGCAGCGTTTGCGCCTTTAACCCGGCTGATAAACAGACTGATAGTAAAAAAATAATGCCGAATGCCCGCTTCCCTGCAATAACATTTCTGCAAGGAATAGCAATCATAAAACCCTTTCCCAGCGATAGTTATAGTAAAACTAAAGTATAGACAGGCATTCTAGCCTATTCTGTTACGGATTGTTAACTGCAATAAGCAATACCGGGGGTGGTTATTTGTTAGGAATGCGTTTTAACGCGTTGATAAATTAGAACTCATTGGCGCTGATGGCGCGCAGCCATTCAGCATATCCGCGGTATTCATTCGCGGCAGCCGGTACAAAACTCTGTATATCAAGTTCTACCAGTGCATCGCTGTTGGTTTCGTCCCCGTTCAAGGCCAGTAGCGCATCAGCAATCGCCTGATGCAGCTCGGCGTCCAAATCAGGAGATGCACTGATAGCCAGGGAGGGCATTTCTACACTGGTATCAATAATTGTAAATTGGGGGTAATCCTGCGCCAGGCGTGTTGGAATAATCGCCGCCTCAACTTCACCGCCCCATATCTGCTGCACGGCATCATCCCAGCTGGTTGCATTGGAGATGATCTGCGCCTGGCTGAGCGGGTTGTTATACCATCTGGCCAGAACCAGATAACCGGTACTGGGCGCAGACATGGAAGCAACCGGCAGGCCGACCAGATCATCGCGTACGGTATAGCTGGTATCCAGTACCGCCAGTGAATAGCTTACCGAATTTTCGCCGCGCACCAGTGGTACAAAGTTTTTATAATTGACCCGGTAGTCTGTCAGCGGTGCTTCTTCGATGGCCAGATCAACCACATTGTCATTCTTAATATCCAGCCAGTGCTGCTGGTAACTAATTGGAATAATCAACTGCACTTCACGGTTTAACTGTGTGCTCAGATAATCAGCCAACGGCTGATAGACCAATCTGGCCTGATCCGGCGGGAAGATGGGTTGAGCGACCATCTGCAGTGGTTGAGCGGTTGCAGCTGTAGCCGCAGAGATGATCAAAAAGAATACGATAAAATACTGACTAATTGTCTGGCGCATAATCCTAAACAGTGCAATTCCCTTGCTTATGTTGTTCCAATGGCGTGTGACGCTGATACGGTTTGCTGAGTTCCATTAGTTTCGTAGCTTAGCACTGTATCTATATGATTATCACGTAAAACTGCTAATCCAATAGTACAAGAGCCGGTATCAGCCGATGTCACCAATTGGCCATGAATGCCACCTTGCGTATCCACTATAGGGGCCCCTGGAGTTGCCTGCAAGTGTGCAGCAGGTGTATTCACCTGAATACGCCATAAGCGTCTTTTAACACGACCTAAATAATGCGTTCTGGCGATAATTTCCTGACCTGGATAGCAGCCTTTTTGATAATCCAGAGCGCCCAGATGTTCCATTGCCAGCATCTGCGGAAGAAATTGTTCGCTGGTTTCCGGAGCCAGCCAGCAGATTCCGTCTTCAATGTCATGCGCCGGCAGATTATCCCCACCGTCTGAAGTCAGGTTCCCGGTATCGTTCACACATTCCAGCTGCTTCCAAAGAGGGTCATTTCTCAGCCGCTGTGGTGCAGTGACCTGCAGTTCAGGGGCGGCATTGATGTCAACCTGGCTGCGCAGGACATACATCGGCATGCGCTTGAGAACCACTCCTGTCAGGCTGGTAGACAGAATTAACCGGTATGCCTGTGGTGTGTGCCGGATAACCAGAAAGGTAGCAATCACCTGGCCTTTGGCATTACACCAGCACGCCAGACGGCGTGCACTGTTCTCCAGGTCGCTGACATTCACGCTTAGTTGCGCATCAAGAAAACCGGCAGCATCAGCGCCGCTTATTTCAATACAATCCAGGTGTGGAACAGTTTGCATCATATTCAGGTTGTTTCTTGTATCCATGGGCATAGCATTGAGGTATTTCTGTTGGACATCAAGATCAGGTGAATTACAATACTGCAGAACCTCTGTGCAAGCCTGATATGAGCCAGCATTCTGATCACAAAATTGAACCCGGAAGCAGCGACTCTGCATCCGAACCCGGTGCAGAGGTCGAAACAGACTGTAACCTTAATAAAAACACCGGCATCCAACCGGCTGCGGAAGCTCCACCGAGTGAAATCGGCGGCCGTGACGGCCTGGAACCCACCCGTTACGGCGATTGGGAGAAAAACGGCCGTTGTATAGACTTTTAACCGTAAAGGCAGTTAGATATGAATCAACGCCCGGCACGTCCCCTGTCACCACATTTACAGGTTTATAAACCACAGATTACTTCGGTGCTGTCCATTGTGCATCGAATTACCGGCATCCTGCTGACGTTATTTGCGGCTGGTTGGGTTGTCTGGCTGATTTGCCTTAATCGTGGCGAGCATGCATTACAGACGTTCCAGGACCTGCTCAGTTCGGTACCGGGAATGGTTGTGGCAATGCTGGCTACCTGGGCACTGTTTTACCACCTGTTGAATGGAATCAGGCATTTAATCTGGGATACCGGCCATTGGCTGGAACTGGACACAGCACGCCGGGCAGGTTGGGCAGTGTTAATTTTATCTTTGGTATTAGCCGCACTGGCCTGGAGGTTCTGGCAATGAGTTTACGCAGCCCTCTGGCAAAAGCCCGAAATCATGGATCTGCGCGTGATGGTGTGCATCATTGGTGGAATCAACGGCTGTCAGCAATTGTATTAATTGCGCTTACGGTATGGCTGGTACTGGCCATTGAGGTGGCCGCCAGTGGCGGGTTTGCGGCTTCCCGGGCATGGCTGGCGCTGCCGTGGAATACCGTATTTGCCATATTGTTTACGCTTTCCGCGTTCTATCACGGACAGCTTGGTCTGCAGGTGGTGATTGAAGATTACATTCATACCCGTTGGCTGGAAGTTACTCTGCAGATCACCGTTAAGCTGCTGGCGCTGCTGTTATCGGTAATGGGTACGCTGGCTATTCTTCGCATCGCGTTCGGCGTTGCTCCATTGGCAGGATAAGGAATTAAGCATGAGCAAAGCCTACGAACCCATCGTACATGAATACGATATTGTAGTGGTTGGCGCCGGTGGCGCCGGACTGCGTGCAACCATGGGGCTGGCGGCAACCGGACTGACAACCGCCTGCATTACCAAGGTTTTTCCCACCCGCAGTCATACAGTGGCGGCTCAGGGCGGAATGAGTGCTGCACTCGGCAATATGGGAGAGGACAACTGGCGCTGGCACATGTACGACACGATTAAGGGGTCAGACTGGCTGGGCGACCAGGACGCGATTGAATACATGTGCCGTGAGGCAGCGGCATCGGTTATCGAACTGGAACATTTCGGGGTGCCGTTCTCACGTACAGAAGACGGCAAGATTTATCAGCGCCCGTTTGGTGGAATGACCACCCACTTCGGTGAAGGCACTGCCCAACGGACCTGTGCAGCTGCCGATCGTACCGGGCACGCCATACTGCACACGCTGTATCAGCAATCGCTGAAACATAAGGCTCAGTTTTTTATTGAATATTTTGCCATCGATCTGCTGATGGATGACGATGGAACCTGTCGGGGTGTGCTGGCCTGGGATTTGTCTGAAGGCCAGCTGCACCTGTTTAAGGCACATGGCGTCATTCTGGCCACAGGTGGCTATGGGCGGGCGTATTTTTCCTGCACATCGGCGCATACCTGTACCGGTGACGGCAACGGCATGGTGTTGCGTGCCGGTCTGCCGCTGCAGGATATGGAGTTTGTCCAGTTTCATCCGACCGGTGTATATGGCGCAGGTTGCCTGATTACCGAAGGCGTGCGCGGTGAGGGCGGTTATCTGACCAATTCTGAGGGTGAGCGGTTTATGGAACGCTATGCCCCCAATGCCAAAGACCTGGCTTCACGTGATGTGGTCAGCCGTTCGATGACGGTGGAAATCCGTGAGGGCAGGGGTGTCGGCGGTAATTCCGACCATATCCATTTAAATCTGCAGCACCTGGGCAGCGATGTAATCCATAAACGGCTGCCGGGTATTGCCGAAACCGCCCGAATTTTTGCCGGGGTGGATGTCACCAAAGAACCTATCCCGGTACTCCCTACGGTGCATTACAACATGGGCGGGATTCCCACCAATTATCATGGCGAAGTGGTGACTTTAAAAGACAGCGATCCGGACTCAGTGGTCCCGGGGCTGTACGCCATTGGTGAGGCGGCCTGTGTATCGGTGCATGGCGCTAACCGGCTGGGTTCGAACTCGCTTTTGGATTTGATTGTATTCGGCCGTGCGGTCGCGCATCGCTGCGGTGAAACCATGCAGCCCAATAAGAAACACCCGGCGGTTCAGCAGGATAAGCTGGATAAGCTGCTGGCTGATTTTGATGCCGTCCGTTACGCCGACGGCAGTCAGTCAACTGCCGGTATCCGCGATAATATGCAGAAGGTTATGCAGGAGGATGCTGCAGTATTCCGTACTGCAGAGACTCTGCAGCAGGGTGTCCAGAAGATTCATCAGGTGGCTGCAAGTTTTGCTGATGTTAAAGTCAGCGACCGTTCGCTGGTGTGGAATTCTGATCTGGCTGAGACCCTGGAACTGAGAAATCTGCTGGGCAATGCGGTAACCACCATGGTGGCTGCCGATAACCGCAAGGAAAGCCGTGGTGCGCATGCGCAGGAAGATTTTCCGGATCGTGATGACGAAACCTGGATGAAACACACCCTGACCTGGCTGGAACAGGACCAGGTCAGAATTGATTACCGGCCGGTGCATATGTACACCTTGACCGATGATGTAGAAGTCATACCGCCCAAAAAGCGGGTTTACTGATAACAGATTGACAGGATTGCCAGATGGCTGAGTTTACTTTACCGAAAAATTCGCGGATCAAGAAAGGCAAGCATTTCCCTGCCGCTGCCGATGCTAAACGCGTCAAAACATTTCAGGTATACCGCTGGGACCCGGATAGTGGAGAAAATCCCCGCGTTGATCGGTACGATGTGGATTTGGACCAGTGCGGTCCGATGATTCTTGATGCAATTATTTACATTAAGAATCACATCGACCCTACACTGACTTTCCGCCGTTCCTGCCGCGAGGGTATCTGTGGATCCTGTGCAATGAACATCGGCGGTACCAATACGCTGGCATGTACCAAGGCGATTGATGATTTTAAGGGCGACATTAAAATCTACCCGTTGCCGCATATGCAGGTGGTCAAGGATCTGGTGCCGGATATGACCAACTTCTATGCGCAACATGCTGCCATTAAACCCTGGATACATACCGAAAGCCCGCCGCCGCCCGATAAGGAACGGCTGCAGTCGCCTCAGGAAAGGGAAAAGCTTGATGGGCTGTATGAGTGCATTATGTGTGCCTGCTGCTCGACTTCCTGTCCCAGCTACTGGTGGAACAGCGACCGCTACCTCGGGCCGGCCATACTGTTGCAGGCCTACCGCTGGCTTGCCGATTCTCGTGATGAAGCCAAAGGTGAACGCCTGGATGAGCTGGAAGACCCATTCCGGGTATACCGGTGTCATACCATCATGAATTGCACCAGTGCCTGTCCCAAAGGTCTGAACCCCGCCAAAGCCATTGCCGAAATCAAAAAAGAGCTGGTTGGGCGTCAGTCGCTGTAAGCATTATGACGATGATTCCTGCCTGCTCAGGAATCATTTCGACCTGTTGCGGATAATGGGATCCGTATGACCTCACAGTTATTGTCCCAAAGCCAATTGCGCTGGCGCTGCCGGCGTGGCATGCAGGAGCTTGATATATTGCTGCTGAGATACCTGGATCAGCAGTATGAGCACGCTGAGCATGCGCAAAAACTGGCATTCGCAGCGTTATTGCAGCAGCAGGATGATGTCCTGTGGGATTGGCTCTCGGGCCGTGATGTGCCTGAACAACCGGTGCTCGCGCAACTCGTAGCACAAATTACACAAATGCGCTGCTGAAGCAGCGCAAGCTGTCAACCTCCCGGTTATTCTGCTCCCCGGCGTTTTTTCAGTATGGCTACAGTCCGCACCATGTCACCCGGGTTATCAACATCGATAGGTGCATCGGCAAAAGGCATGGTGATGGCCTGGATGTTCAGGTTCCAGCGGCGTGATAGCCTTTGCGCCAGTTGCGCCAGGGTGGCCAGTTTGAATTTGTATAGAATGACAAAGCCAAGGCCAAATGCCTTCAGCAAACGGGAAGGGCGCTTACCGAACTGGCCACCGCCTTCAAATGCTTTGGCGGTCTTCAATGCTTCTGAGTTCATTAATGCATACAGGTTACAGCTGGACCAGCCACCGTCCTTGAGATTATGAAAAGCGCGTTTGCCGTCGGGGTATGCTTTCAATATGACATCTGCAGGTGTCATGGCTACCGCTACATCCGGTTTAACCCGCTGAAGCTCTGCGCAGAAATGCTGCAGCATTTCAGGAGTATGCAGGGGGTTATCACCGGTGGTGATCATTAATGGCCAGGGGTCATCCAGCTGTGCAGCTGCTGAAACTGAGGCAAACAGATTATCTTCACTGGGCAGGTATTCAATGGTTCCGTCCGCCAGCAATTGATTCAATTTCGGCACACTTTCAATCAATTCGCGCTGTTCAATAGTCACAATAATGCGCTTGCATTGACCGGATTCGATCAGTGCTTCGACAACCCGCTGCAGCATCACCGTGCCATCCAAATCTATCAGGCACTTATGGCTGACATTTTGAGTTTTGGCAACGGCATCTTCCGCACCTTTGCGGCTGGCGGCCAAAATCAATGCATTCATTTTTGGTTGTTGAGTCATGTTGCTCCCTAAGCTGATTTCCTGAATGGGTTAACGGGTTAAATCCAATAAGCTGCGAACAGATTGACGTGTATTCAACTGCTCAAGTGCTTGCTGTAAATCTGCTGCTTTCTGACCTCCCAGTAAAGGCTGCACACAGCCATTATACTTTTGCCACAGCTGTTCCTGAGACAGTGGATTGGCCAGGCTGCCGATTGGCATGGCAATGCTGGTCTGGTGGTGCTGGCCATTGTTCAAATGGATGTGCACTTCAGTCGGAAATTCAGACTCCAGACGATCAACAGGCTGTTTGCGTATATTATCCAATAGCTGCCAGGTTTCCGGTTGGGCGATAACGTCAGGCTCAAAATCGGCCAGTGTGACCTGACCGCGCAGCAGTCCGACAGCCAGATTATATTCCAGACTGAATTTCGCCTGCATTGGGTTTTCCGGCTGGGTATACATCAGATTGGCCAGGTGTGCAGCCGGTGCGCGCACCAATACATGATCTACAGTATCCGGAGTCAGGTCGTACTGCTGACGCAATTCCAGTAAGCCGTCAAGCGCACGGTGCACGCTGCCGCAATTGGGGTAGCGCTTAACTTTCAGGCCATGCTCTTCTATATGCACCGGCGCGCCAATGTTATCTGTGTTGAACTGCATGGTTTGGCCATGTTCAGCTTTGCCGCGCATCTGCTCAGCCAGTGATTCGACATCAGGCCCTACCATCAGCTGCCGTAATCCTTTACTGCCGTGCAGAGTATCTGCGCCGGCTGTTAACCCTTGCTCAGCGAAGCAGGCTGCCTGCACGCCACCACTGGCGGCCAGCCCGGCATGCAGCGGCTTGGTCATGGTGCCAAACTGACTCATCATGCCGCCGCACAGACTGGTGGATAGAGAAATCGCATGTGCAGTTTGTGTGGCATTCAGCTGCAGCAAACGGGCACATGCCGCTGCAGCACCGATTGTGCCCAGGGTTGCAGTGGCATGCCAGCCGCGGCTCCGGTGGAACGGGTTAACCGACTGTCCTACCTTTCCGAGAATTTGCAGCCCGACAATAAAGGCATCGATCAGCCGGCTGGTTTCAAGGTCGCGTTCGTCAGCCAGCGCCAGAATCGCCGGCACCAATACGGCGGACGCATGTGCTTTGGCCGGATCAAAATTGTCATCAAAATCCAGCGCATGAGCGGCGGTACCGTTGACCAGTGCAGCCATTGGCGCAGACAGTTGTTGTGAATGGCCGATGATGCGGCAGTTGCCCGCTCCCCAGCGCTCTCCCAGCTGCAGAGCGATGCCGACGGGAGGATCATCTCTGCCGGCGATGCTGACGGCCAATGTATCAATATAGGCATTAATGGTGCGCTGTATCGCTGTAGATGACCAGGTGGATTCGACAGTGCTGACCCAGTCAGCATAACTGGTTAAAGGATTACAGTTCATAGCGTGATTTTACCGTATCCGGGCGTGCAAAAAACGGTTTTAATCAAGCAGATGTCTGAAAGCGGAATAACGCCACCATTAGCTGTTCGGTTACAGCCGTCAGGCCGGCTGACTGTAGCTGCTTATTTGACCGTTGCTTTAGCGGTCGTTGCTATATGTGTAGCCGGCATATCTTTAATGGCGAAACTTTGTATGCTGCCGGTGGCGGTAGTTTACTGCTCACATGAGCATCGGAGAATATCCAGACTGGAAAGATGGCGTGAATTGAGACGGGATGCCGAAGGAAACTGGTGGTTGTTTGACCATCGACAAACCCGGTTTTCACTTGAACTGGGGCAGGGCGGCTTCTGTTGTGCTCACCTCGTGATCATCTGCGGCAGGTGTAATGGGCACAGATTGGCGCTTTGGGTATGGCGTTATCAGTGTACTGCCGATATTTTCCGGCGCCTTTCATTGTATTTGTGCATAGATGCTAAACAGGCAAATCATTCCAGAAAGCCCGGCAGGCGTTAAGCACCGCTCCAGGGTTTTCCAGCTGAGGATAATGTCCGGTATCGGTCAGGTCGACCACATCAGGGTTGGGAATCAGCTCCCGGTAAGCCTGAGCGAGATTGGCACCTGATATCGGATCCAGGCTGCCGCTAACCAGGCGTAACGGCACTTTGGCCTGCTGCAGTGCATTCAGCCAGCGGTGATAATGCACTCTGCGCTCATGCATATAACGGCTGACTTTGGGAATGGCACGTCTGCCGTCAGCCTGTTCGATTAACGACCACATCTGATCAATTTCCCATTGATCCGGCTGAAATTGTGGAGAAAAGATGCGCCGCATACTGCGCTGCAGCGAGCCCTTGCCCATCAGGGGCGGCAACAGAAAACCCAACGGTGAGGCCAGCAGTTTTTGAATCAATAATGGCCGGTGTATTCCATGAAACAGGCCGCCATTCAAGAAAATGCAGGATTTGATTTGAAATCTGAGCTGATTTTCCAGTTGCCTGGCAAGCAGTTCCTGCGCCACCGATACGCCATAATCATGAACCAGCAGATGGCAGTTGCTGATGCCACGCTGCTGCAGCACAAATTCATGCAGGTCAGACTGAAGAGCGATTGTATATTTCAGTTGTGCCGGTTTGCCGGACAGACCGAAACCAAGCATATCTACGGCGGTTAATTCAAACTGCTGTTCCAGGTCACCCCACATCCGGTGCCAATCCCAGCTGGCGGTCGGAAATCCGTGAATCAGTACCAGCGAAGGCTTGTCGCTTTGTGGTGGTCCCTGATTGTGGCGGTTGAAAACAGTCTGGTTTTGGAATTCACTGAAATGGCCCGCCTGCCGCCATTGATCTACATTGGTGTTAACTGCTTGCTGTTGCATGTACCGGTCTGTCAAACAAAACTTTGCTCAGCATAACAGCTAGAACAGCACCAAGCAGTTGCATCAGGATAAACCAGGGCACCGAATGATAATGGATGCCCGAAAAGCTTTCGGTCAGTGCTCGGGAAATGGTCACGGCAGGATTGGCAAACGATGTGGAAGCTGTGAACCAATAGGCAGCAGTGATGTACAGACCAACCAGCGCAGGAACAGCTCTGGCGTTATGTCGAATGCCGCCAAAAATGACCAGCAACAGGCCAAATGTGGCGATAATTTCGGAAAACCACAGCGCATTGGACATCCGGGCGTGGCTGGACAACAACACCGGCGGCATACCGAACATCAGATGAGCACAAATCACACCCAGGATGCCACCGCTGATCTGGGCTGCAACGAAACCCATTGATTCCCTCAGACTGATTTCTCTGCGCAGAAAAAAGCCCAGTGTTACTGCCGGATTGAAGTGAGCACCTGAGATTGGTCCCAGAATAGTGATCAGGACATAGAGTATTGCACCGGTGGCCACTGCATTGGCCAGCAATGCCAGGCCGGCCTGGCCATTGGCCAGCTGTTCTCCCATGACACCGGAGCCGACCACAGTTGCGAGGAGAAAAGCGGTGCCGGTGAATTCAGCCAGCCAGCGTTGCAAGGATTTGTTACTCATTGTCCAGAGCCTGTTGATGGATTTGTTGCAGTTCCTGCAGCAGCTGTAAGTGTGCCTGTGTATCGATAAACAGAGTCTCGTCCAGTTGCAGCAGTGCAGAAATACGGGTTGAAAGTTTGCCGAGTGTTTGTTCAAAAGCATTAAGCCGTGTAGCTTCGTCACCGGTAACTGCCGCAGGGTCGGGCAGGCCCCAATGGCAGCGTATACCATCACCCAGCCATACCGGGCAGGCTCTACCGGCCGCATCATCACAAAGTGTCAGTACCAGCTGCATGGTTGCCGCAGAAGTATCGCTGAAGATATCCCAGCTTTTTGAATGCAGTCCGCGGGTGTCTATTCCATTATTCTGCAGTGCTTTAAGCGCCAGAGGCTGGACGCTGCCTGCCGGGTGGCTACCGGCGCTGTAGGCTTTAAAAACACCTTTACCGAGATGATTCAATAATGCTTCACCAAGCACGCTTCTGGCTGAGTTGCCGGTACATAAAAACAGTACGTTGATCATGCGGCACACTCCGTGGTTACAGGGCTGCCTAAATTAGCCAGGTCACATAGTTCCGGTCGTCCGGCACAGCAGTCACTGATTAAATAACTGAATAACTGGCGTACTGTGTCTGTATCGATTGCGTAATGGATATAACGCCCATCACGGGTGGCCTGCAGCAACCCTGATTGTTCCAGGGTTGCCAGGTAACCTGACAATGATGAGGTGGGCAATTCCAATTGCTGGGCAATATCGCCGGCACACATTCCCCCGGTACCGCTTTGTACCAATAACCTGAATATTGCCAGGCGCTGGACATGCGCCAGTGCAGAAAGTTGTTTGATGTGTTGCATAATTCGATATTTCCAGGAATATCGAAATAATATCACATGAGACTATGCTGTTACACCTGTTGGCTACTGCAGGCGCAGTACCCGGTAACCTTCTTTTCTAAGTAATTGGCGTATGTTGTCAGGACCGATCAAGTGGCCCTGGCCAACTGCGATTAATACATCTTTGCCGCTGTTGACCTGATCAATAATCGGTTGAATCCAGGCCCGGTTGCGGTAGCCGAGAAATGCCTCATAAATTTCAGGGTAATACTGCGCGAAGGCTTCACGCTGGCGCTCCACATTGGTTAAATCACCGCTGGTCCATACCTGATAAAGCTCTTCGAGTTCCTGTATGGGGTCATCAGCTTCTTCGATGGAAGACCCAAGATAATCCAGCACAATCTGATGCTGCTTTTCACGGTCTACTGACTGCATGGCTGAAACAATGGCTTCCAACCTCAACCCTGGTGTCTCCAGGCCACCCAGTGGAGTTCGGGAAACCCGTGCATAAGACAGCAGCCAATCTTCAACACCGCCCAGTTTGTGCAAATCCGAGTCACGGCGCGGCAGTACCGAAAACATGAATAATGCGCTGGGAGGAGAGAGTTTTTCTAATTGTTCAATGGGCAGGTTTCGCTGTTCTGCTGCATTGAGAACATATTGCTTTTCTTCTTCATCCAAGTATGAGAAAAGTGGTGTAAGATTCTGTTTTTCATCTATGAAGTCATCGACTTTCATCGGTGGCTTTCTGTTGTTGTTGGTCACCGGGTCACGGCTGTAATCCAACTCGAGAACCAGCAAATCGATTCGCCGCAAAACCTGATTCAATTCATTGGATACCCATTCCGGTTTGCTGATAGGCAGCAACAACCTGCTCGGACCGCGTCGTTGGGTAAAGCGGATACTGGGTGCCTTGCCATAGGGCAGTGAGTGTACTGTGCTGTATAACCAGACATTACCCCGTTGTTCAGGGTGTTCCAGCTTCCATAAGGGAGGAAAGCTGCGATCAGATACTGTCAGGCTGCTGCAGCCAGTAAGTATCAGACAGAGAAAGCCAATGACAGCGGTGCACTTAAAACGGTTTGACATCATATTTCATTCACATTTTCAAACGGTCCCTGCATCGCTGGGTATAGCTTAGCCGATCTTGCTCTGCAGTATTTACAGAGAAAGCCGATTGAGTAGATTAATTACAGCCTGGGCGAGATATAAACCGGTTTCAGTTGCTGAAAGCGGCTTACCTGGATGTCATTGAATATCAACTGCCTAAGAATCTTCGCGCAATCAGGCTTTTTATCAAAGGCAGAATGCCGGCAAATGCAAATCCGCCTAACAGCAAGCCGCGTGCCATGGGGTTTGAAGCAGTCATGATTTTTCGTGCGCGCTCGCTTAAAGCAATGGTTTCAGCACCTGCTGAGTGCCGGGCTGGATGATATCCGGCTAAATCATTTTCAGCTATTCTGCGGGCCAGTTCCACTGCATCTGCAATACCCAGGTTCATACCCCGGCCGCCCACCGGCGAATGACAATGGGCAGCATCCCCGGCCAGGAATACCCGGCTCATTGCATATTGATTAACCTGCCGGATGGATATCTCAAATTGAGCCTGCCGGCGAATATTGGTGATATTAATCGGCAACGGTAGACTGGCCAGCGCATCTTCGGTGTTGGATATGATTCGAAAGCGTGAGCTTTCCAGCGGGGCCACTACAGCGACCTGTCCGGCATTCAGCAGACAAACAGAAAAGATGTTGGGATTGATCCAATTATCAGCATCAACATCGGCTATCGACCAGGTTTCAGGCAAATCATGGCCTGCATACTCGATACCCAGCGCCTGCCGTGTGCGGCTCTTTATACCATCAGCACCAATAACATAATCAACACTGATTTCATGGCCGTGATTATCCTCAATGGTTACCTGGGATTCGTTCTGGCGCAAGCCTGTCAGTTCTGTGCCGTAACTGATGGTGCCGCCATGATTAAACAGCGCCTGTCTGAGTATGGCTTCAGTTTTATCCTGCGCCAGCGCCAATATGTAATTGTGCTCAGGATGAGCATTCTTAAATGGCAGGGTAAGTTTCAGCGCTGTTTTGTAGTAGATGCGGACAGCTTCCAGTTTGATGCCCTGCTGCAGTAATTCAGCCGTTACGCCCGAAGGCTCCAACAGCTTCAGGCTTTGCGGGAGAATTCCAACGGCCCTGGATAGAGTGGAGGCTTCGATTCGGCGATCTATAACTTCAACACGCAGCCCGTGTCGCGCCAGTTCCACAGCGGCAGTTAAGCCGGTTGGGCCGGCGCCGACGACTAAAACGCGGGTGTTGCTTATGCTCAAACCCCTTCCTGACGGTCAACCACCGTTACTGTAGCAAACCTGCATCATTATTTCGTAATGCCGGCTCCTGAAGAGACCGGCAGTTTAACGTTTACGCAGGTTGAGGCTGTAACTCATGCAAAGGTTCTTCCTGATCATGCTGCCGTGCGATCAGCATATAAATTGCCGGAACAACAAACAGCGTAAACAATGTGCCGATAAACATTCCGCCAACCAGTACCAGGCCAATGGAGTTTCGTGCAGCAGCACCGGCCCCGGTTACCAGTACAAGCGGGAAATGACCTGCAATGGTGGCGACTGTTGTCATCATGATCGGCCGCAGGCGTGTGATGGAAGCCTCGCGGACCGCTTCCAGTTTACTTAATCCCTGGCGCTGCAATTGATTGGCGAACTCAACTATTAGAATGCCGTTTTTCGCGATCAGGCCGACCAAAGTAACCAGGCCAACCTGTGAATAAATATTCAATGTGGTGGTCCAGCCATCGGTCCAGAAGTTCTGATTGGGATCAGGCATCTTCAGGAAGGTAAACACCAGAGCACCGAACATGGCCAGCGGTACAGAACCGGCCAGAATAACCAGCGGGTCCCGGAAACTGTTGAACTGTGCCGCCAGAATCAAAAAGATTAAGGTGATGGCGAGAATAAAGGTTGGCAGGAATTTATTGCCTTCAGTACGCAACTGTCGCGATTCGCCAGTGTAATCAATTACATAGCCGTCCGGTAGGATTTTGGCAGCCTCATCTTCCAGGTAGCTTAAAGCCTGGTCCAGCGGGCGGATGGCCACACCACTAAGCTTTACTGAGTTGAGTTGCTGAAAGCGATTAATGGAGCGGGGTACGGTAGCGTATTCAATATCCACCAGACCACTCAATTGCACCAGCTCACCCGTTGGACCAGTAACATAGATATTTTCCAGTTGTTCCGCGGTCAGCCGTTCACTGCGCTGAATCTGCGGAATTACTTTATAACTCCGGCCGTCAATACTGAACCGGTTGACGAAGTTGCCACCTACCATTGCGCCGATATCTGAGCCAACCTGTTCCAGGGTCAATTCCAGATCGCCAACGCGGCTGCGGTTCACGTGTATTTTGGCCTGCGGCTGGTCGATTTTGACGTCAATGGTTGGTGGAAAGGCAAACATGCCGCTCATAGCAGCGTTCTGCTGCAATTGCTGGGCAAGTGCTACCAGCTGTTCAGTATCAGCAGTGGATGCTATGACAAATTCGACCGGAAACTGCCCGCCGCCGGGCAGGGCAGGCGGTGTTATCGGGAACAGATTGATGCCGGTTAATCCGGACAAGCGTTGCTGAATCTCCGGCTGCAGGTCAAAAACCGTCCGTGAACGTTGATCCCAGGGTTTTAGTACTACACCACTGAAACCAAAAGTCGGGCTGGTCAGTTCAAATGTGAAATCACTTTCCGGATAATCCAGGAAAATCTCATTGGCAGCTCTGGTGTAGCGGCTGGTGTATTCCAAAGTGGCATTGGCAGGCGCTTCAACGATACCGAAAATCACTCCCTGATCCTCAACCGGGGCCAGCTCTTTGGCGGACATCATGAACATCGGGATGGTCAGCAGACTGATAACCAGCCAGATCAGATAAATCGCCGGGCGAACCTTCAGGCTGGCATCCAGCAGCCGTGTATAAAATGCTTTGAACCGCTCAAATGCGCCGGCGGAAATCGCCGCAAGCCCGCGATCGGTCATGCCGCGCTTCATCAGTTTGGATGCCATCATTGGCGACAAGGTCAGCGCCACAATGCCGGAAATGGCAACCGCACCCGCCAGGGTAAAGGCAAACTCCCTGAACAATGAGCCGGTCAAGCCGCCCTGAAGACCGATTGGCAGGTATACCGCTGCCAGGGTAATGGTCATGGCGATAATTGGATTGACCAGCTCCCGCGCGCCGATCAGTGCGGCCTGCATTCGCGGTTTGTTTTCGCTGAGGTGACGTTCTACATTTTCTACCACCACAATCGCATCATCGACCACCAGTCCCACAGACAGCACCACTGCCAGCAGGGTCAGCAGATTAATGGTGAAGCCGAAAACCTGCATTAAAAACACTGCGCCGATCAGCGATAAAGGAATGGCAATGACCGGTATCAACGCGGATCGTAAAGAACCCAGGAAAAGGAAAATAACGATGATCACAATCAGCAGCGTTTCGCTCAACGTTTTCACCACATCGCGGATTGATGCGTCGATATATTCGGTGGCATCGTAGCCGATGCTGGTTTCCATTCCACTGGGCAGTTCTTCACTGATTTTACCCAGCTCTGCACGCACTCTGCCGATGACGTCCAGGGAATTGGCGTTGGGCAGTACAAAGATGCCCATAAACACGGCGGTAACGCCGCTCAGACGCACCTCGGTTTCATAATCCTCAGCACCCAGTACCACATCGGCGATGTCTTCCAGTCGCACCACGCCATTGGTTTCCTGGCGTATGATCAGGCGTTTGAATTCGTTGACATTCTGCAGATCGGTATCGGCAGTCAGGCGCAGCTCGATCAAAGATCCTTTGGTGCTGCCCGGGGCAGACAGGAAGTTATTGGCTGCCAGGGCCTGACGCACCTGAACCGGGGTAACATTCAACGATGCCATGCGTTCCGGCTTAAGCCAGATACGCATCGCAAAGGTACGGCCACCCAGTATTTCCGCCCGTTGGACACCCTCAATGGCTGCCAGGCGGGGTTCAACCGCGCGCACCAGGTATTCGGTGATTTCGTTCTGCTGCAGGATATCCGAGCTGAAACTCAAATAGGCAGAGGCAAATTCACTGTCGGCCGATACCACGTCAATGGTGGGTACTTCTGCCTCCGGCGGCAGGTCGTTACGCACCTGGTCCACCTTGGAGCTGATTTCCGCCAGTGCCGAAATAGGGTCATGATTCAGCTTCAGGCGGGCACTGATAGTAGACAGCCCCTGGCTGCTTTGCGACTCGATGTAATCAATACCGTCGGCTTCAGCTATTACGCGCTCTAGCGGCACCGTAACAAATCCGCGCACCAGTTCTGCACTGGCGCCGACATATACCGTACTGATGGTAACCACAGAATTTTCATTGCGTGGGTACTGGCGCACATTCAGTGAATTAACCGCCTGCAGTCCGGCAACAATAATCAACAGACTGACAACGATGGCCAGTACCGGGCGCTGGATAAAGATGTCGGTGAATTTCATGGTCACAGCCTCAACGGTTTTCGGGTTCAGGCTGTAGCTGGAAATCCGGCTGCAGATTGTTGTCAATCACCACCGGCTGGCCGTTGAACAGCTTGAAAACACCGGTTGTCACCACCTGCTGTCCCGATTCCAGGCCCGAATCGATTGCAACATAATCACCGACAGCACGCCCCAGGCGGACGAACTGCTGGCGCAGGGTCTGTGCACCGTTATTATCTTCAATGATAAATACAGAATCCCCGTAGGAAGCGTTCAGCACGGCAGTCACCGGGATGGCCAGTACGGTTTCCGGATCTGGCAGAATCACCGATACACTGGCGGACATGCCCGGCAGCACATTGCCGTCGGGGTTGGGCAGGGTGGCCTGCACCGCCAGGTTACGGGTACTGGCGTCAACTTCCGGGTTGATGGTGGTGATTTCACCATACAGTGGCTGTGCACCATTGCCGTCGCTTACTGCGTCGGTTAGCACGCGTACCTGCATACCAATCTGCAGTTCAGCGAAATGTCTTTGTGGCAACACGAAATTGATATAGATGGGATCCAGGTTCTGCAAAGATACTATCGCCTGGCCTTCACTGAGGTTCTGCCCCAGATTCACCTGACGTATACCCAGGCGGCCGGAAAAGGGCGCCTGGATGGTCTTTCTGCGAATGGTTGCACGGATGCTGTCGGCACGGGCGATGGCCTGCTGCAAGGTCGCATTATTGCTGTCAAAGGTGGCCTGTGACCCGGCATTGGTGTTCAGCAGGCGGCGGCTGCGATCCAACTCCAGGCGAGCCAGCTCCACAGAGGCTTCCGCTTCTCGCAGTTGTGCCTGCTCAGTGGATACATCCTGCTGTAGCAGAACTTCACCAGCCTCGACGTAAGCGCCTGATTCAAAACTGATTTCGGCCACTCTGCCGGACAAGTCTGCGGACACAGTTACTCCTTCCACGGCAGCAAAAGCACCTACCGTGTGCAGTTCTGATGACCATGACTGAGCGGATACTTCGACTGCAGTTACAGGTGATGGTGGTGGCGCAAAATTTTCTGCGGCCTGAATCATGGTATTGATCTGCAGGCCTTTGACGCCGACCAATGCTGCAATGAGTATGATGACTCCGAGTATGCTGAAAATGACTGCTTTTTTCATAATGATGTTATCTGACAAAAACTGCCGCCTTGTTGTTATGTTGAAACTGAATTCGCGTAATACAGAAAAGCATCACTTCAGTTAATCGGTATCGTGATTCATTATAGAACATAAATAGAACAAAATATAGAACATACATAGAGCATCAACACAACCTCCTGTCTCTTGGTGTTTATGTATATGACGTTTATATTTGATCAGAATCGACAGCGATACCAGTAAAAATGTCTATGTACGTAGATATGTGTAGATTTGCTTTTTTCCAGTGCCTGAGAGTCAATTTATTGGCATGACGATAAGGCAATTGGTTATCGATTGTACTGATTATCTTTAACTAGAGTGGCTTACACGCTCTACGCTTGCCTGGCTGACCAGGGCAGGGCGCTGAATAACCGGCAAATACTTCAAATATTCCGAATATGACTAATGCCCCATGACTAGACTGGCTAAGTATGGGAATTTAGCCACTACTACAATAAAAACTGAGTCAGAGAAGGAATAATCATGGCGTCTGTCGAAGACACCTTATTGAATAAACCGTGGTCACCAGCGGATAGGAAATATTACCGAATTGCCGATAAAAGCCTGAAACTGTCTGCAGCATTCTGGTTTCTGGCGGCCGTGATCGGCCAATGGATCTTTGTCTATTACGTAGCGGTTCACTATGGTGGAACTGCGCTGCAGGGCGATTGGGCTGCCTGGAGTGCAGGTGGGCCGCAGGGGATTATTCCGGGCGATAGCTTGGGCAACTTCTCCATGGCCATGCATGTTTTTCTGGCCATCATTGTGGTCTTCGGCGGACCACTTCAGTTGATTCCGCAATTACGCACCCGGTTTCCTACATTTCACCGCTGGAATGGGCGCATTTTCGTATTCGGAGCATTCGCCATAAGTCTGTTTGGCTTGTACATGATTATGACAAGAGGCAGTGTAGGTGCGCCTATACAGCATCTAGGCACCAGTCTGGGTGGCGTTCTGATCATTATTTTCGGTGTTATTGCTGTTCGCCATGCCATGCGCAGAAACATTGCTGTGCACAGGCAATGGGCAATGCGCTTGTTCATGCTGGTTAATGCAGTCTGGTTTTTCCGAATCGGATTGATGGCATGGATCATTCTGAACAATGGGCCGGCTGGTTTTGATATGGAAACGTTTACCGGTCCGTTTCTGGTGTTTCTGTCATTCGGGCAGTATCTGGTGCCGCTGGCCGTTCTTGAACTGTATTTTCGTACTCAGAAAAGCACCAGCACCGCCGCACGGTTTGCCATGTCAGGCATCGTGGTGGTGTTGACTCTGATTATGGGCGTAGGGATATTCGGTGCAACTATGGGGATGTGGCTGCCGCGTATTACTTAATCAAATCACATGGCCTAAGGCCACGGTAATCTTATGAATAAAAGACTTAAAATATTCCTTGTAAGTATCGGAATTATAATCGTTTTATTCTTTATATATGTGAAGTTCGAATTTACATTGGTTCCGGATGCCCGTGAGTTTATTGCCGGCGCAGATTCCAAACAAGGTGCTGAACTGGGCGGTTTGTTGTTCAGTACGCGTGGCTGTACCGGCTGCCATACATTTCATAATGTTTCCAACTCTTCACTAGGGCCGGATTTAACCAACATAGCCGACCGCTTATCAGATGAGCAGCTGAAAACTGCAATTCTGGATCCTGAAGAAAGTATTTCCAGCAATTGCAATGGACAGCCATGCGTCAGCGGGTTTATGCCGGTGTTCGCTGATATTCTGGATGATAACCAAGTGAGTGCACTGGTCCTGTACTTGAAGGAATACGGGGAATAGGCCGAAAACTGTTGTTTTATGCAAGCTGAGGGCCTTCTTAGGATAATATATAATTGCGTATAATGTATATTATGTTAAAAGTTATATATTATTAAGCTATCTTCCTATTGTTGATTGAATCGACAAAACCGTTTTATGCGAAATAGCTGGCAATGAGCTAAGTATCTATAAGCTGGGTTTAGAGTCAGATACGGAGAAACATTATCATCGCTTCCACACCTAAACGATTACTCAAACGATCGCTATTCACACTCGCAATACTCACACTCGCAAGCATGCCTGTTGTTGGTATCGCTGATTCAAAAGATGAATACCAACAGATTCTGCATGAACCCATTGCTGATGGGATATTCGCTGGTGAACTGGTTGTTCAGGCCGGTGACCGGATAACCTATCAGAAAGCATTTGGCTCAATTTCACCAGACAGTAACGCGCCGCATATGATTGGCTCAGAATGGCGCTGGGCATCTGTTACAAAGATGATTACTGCTTTATTGATTCTGGAGCAAGTTGAAGCAGGACGAATCAACTTGGACGCAATGCTGACGGACTACCTTGATGACGTACCTGAGCACTTTGGTGCCATCAGCGTCAGGCAGCTTCTGAATCATACCAGTGGATTGATCAACCCTGACAGTGATGAAAACCTTGCCTGGTACAAAGCCGGGCACCCAACCCGCCCCTATTGTGATGGTACGCCTGCAGCCTTGCCTGGAGAGCGTTTCGAATATAACAACTGTGACTTTGTAGTTCTTGCAGACGTTCTGTTTGCCATCACTGGATTGCGTTATGAAGCGCTTATCGAAAAGCGTTTACAGCAGGATCTTGGGCTGTCATCAGTTCGTGTCGTTACTCAATCGGATGATGATGCTGAAATCACCGGTTATGCTGATGGCAAAAAGATTGATCGTGGTTTTCAGTTAGCGGTTTTTGGTGCTGGTGGTGCAATCGTTGGCTCCCCTGCTGACCTGACAGCATTGAATCACAGGCTAATGTCCGGCCAACTGCTGCAAGAACCAACAACCCTTAAAATGTTTACCGATGGTGACCCGGGAATCGGCTATGTCGCTCTAGGCGCCTGGGGTTACCAGGCAAGCCCTGCCGGCTGCGAGAAACCGATTCGCCTGGTAGAAAGGCGTGGTGATATAGAAGGCGTAAAAGTGCTGACGGTTCTTGATATCGATAATGATCGTTCTTTTGCAATTTTTTCTAACCGCGTAGAGACAGACTGGGGCTGGATTTGGGCGGGCCAGGGTATTTCCGCCGAGCTTGCCTCTGCTGTTTTCTGCGAATAGTGGCGTCAGTTGTTTACGCAGCTATAGTAATAGAGCTCGCATAAGCGCCCTGCCCCGCAATACAATCAAAACCTATTAGGAGGATGGATATGAGTACGCAGGCAGAAACAGGCTTTTGGCCACAACAAGCAGCCAGAACTGCAGGCGTTCTGTACCTGATCATTATTTTCGGCGGCATTTTCGCGGAAGTGTTTGTCCGTCAGCAGCTGATGGTTGATGGTGACGCCACGGCCACGATGCAGAATATCCTGGCCAATGAAACGCTTTACCGGCTGGGCTTTGCAGTGCATCTGTTCTATGTGGCGTGCGCTGTACCGCTGGCGTTTATCTTTTACCGTTTGTTCAAACCTGTAAGCAGAAACGTGGCCGCCCTGGCCTTGATGTTTAACATGGTTGCTATTGCCATTGAAGCGGCAAACCTGCTGAATCATTTCGCACCGGTACGGCTGTTGGTGTCTGAGGGAAACACAGAACATTTGTATCCGGTGGCGTATGCGTTTGTTGAGCTGTTTTCAGTGGGCTTTGGGATAAGCCTGGTGTTTTTCGGCTTCTTCTGTCTGTTGATCGGTAATCTGATTATAAGATCCGGCTTTCTGCCCAGGTTTCTGGGCTTTTTGATGTCGGTGGCGGGTTTTTGCTATTTGCTGAATAGTTTTTCGCTGTTTGTATTGCCGGAGCTGGCAGATTTACTGTTCCCATATGTTCTTATGCCCTGCTTGGTTGCGGAGTTATCACTTGCGCTGTGGCTTACACTAGGTAGTGTTAAAATGCCTCGGCAGTTTTAAAAAAAGATCACCGCTTGCGCTTGCTGTTAAATTGGCTTTTGTTCGAGCTCTATTGTCTATTTGAATTCCATCGGATTAGCCAAAGACTATTTTATATTGAAAATTATGCGTAATTAATTCATGTGTATCGGATAGACTATGAGCTATATATTTATTATTGGAGCAGGAGCAAGCGCTGATATTGGCCTGCCAACAGGTTACCAGCTTCAGAATAAGATCAATAATACCTTTACAGATTTTTCTCATAGTGGGTCTTCAGGTGCTGTTTTTTTGAAAAGCTGCCTTAGAATGATTCCTGGGTTTTGGGAAAACCAAGGCGGTTATGCTAAAGCATATAAAATGATAGAAAGGCATGCTTTAAATTCCCCTTCTATTGATAATTTTATTAATGAAAATAAGGAAATAAAAGAAATTGCGATATGCTCAAAGCTTGGGATTGCCTATCATATATTAAATGGTGAGGTTAACTCTATTTACAAGCATAGCGATATCCTTGATGCAGGAAGAAAAACTTGGCATGCTAACTTTTTTATTAAACTTAAAGAAGGTTGCGAAAATATCAATGATTTTGAAGAAAAAATGGATTTATTAACGCTCATTATATTTAATTATGATAGGTGTTTGGAGCATTATTTATTCAATGCTATTAAGAGCTTCTATGATTTAAGTGAAGGAAAAGCATCTGAGGTTATGAGTAAAATAAACATCATACATCCATATGGAAAATTGAGTAATCTACCCTGGGAAAATAATGCAAGTGATTTTCTGAAATATGGTGAAAATATATTTGAAAGACAAGGAAATACTTCTTATTACAAGTTAATTTCAGCATCTGAGAACATAAAGACATTTACTGAAAGCACAAATGAAAAAAGTGTCACAGAGTTGATTAGCAAAAAGATAATGCAATCAAAACTTGTGGTTTTTATTGGTTTTGGTTTTAACAAATTAAATATGGATTTGCTATATAGTAAAGAAAGAAAAATAATTCAGTCTGGAGATATAATATTCAGTGCATTTGATATGCCAGTTGATGATATTGATTATGTAAGAGAGATGTTGATTGCTAAGAATGGAAAAGACCTTGGTCGCAGCATATTCAATTCTGCTCCAAACGCAAAATGTAAGGACATGTTTAACGAGTTTAACATGAGACTTGCCATGGCATAATCAAACAAGGCTTTTTTTGAAGCCTTGCTAATTAGCATCCTAATACTTTCAAGCTATATATACCAAATCAGCTGTGCTGCAGTTATGCCATATTTAAAAAACGCTCACAAATATCATTCACATTAGTAGAAACTAATCGCGCATTGCTAGCGTTATAATGCATACTCTATGCATGATTTAGTTTCTGACGTGCCCGATTAACTTTTTACATTCTGGTCTTGTATGGTCTGCCTATGCCCAAACGGTCGCCACGCCGGCGCAATCACATTCGGCATATCCGACCGTGCCAATAACGGCGCCGGTGACACGCTGAACTCCCCAAAACGCTCACAAATATCATCCACAGCAGCGTTAAGCGCCCTCCTCCGCTGATCATTATCCCGCAGCCAGTCATGCTGGTAGGCGGTTTCTTTGGGGTCCAGGGCGGTTACCTGTACTTGGAAGGCCCCTCTTCCATCCCAGTGCTTGGCCAGCAGATCCTCACACATCAATCGAATCAGCTTGCCGTCGTCGGTGGGTACGGATTTGTATTTATGCGCCTGCCATTCATGCACTGTCCGGATGCCGACAAAAAACCGGGTGGCTTCGAAGTTGTGCTTTCTGAGCCTGGCGGCGACTTTTTCCGCCATGTGGTACAGATAGGTTCTGATGGTTTCCTTCTCTTTGGTATTGGGCGGCATCACTTTGCCGTGGCCGATGGATTGCGGCGGCGGCATATCAAATTCCAGCGGCGCCGGATCGTGCCCGCGGCATACCGACCACATGCGCCGGCCGATATCGCCCCAGCGCGATGCCAGTATGGTTATCGGTAGCTTTGCCACATCCCCGCAGGTATAGGCTTTATGCGCCGCCAGGTATTTGCTCATGCCTTTGGCAATACCGCAGATTTCCTCCACGGGCCGGTCAGCCAGGGCCGTTCTGACATCATCCGGATGCAGAACAGTCAAACCATCCGGCTTATTCTGTTTGGCAGCCCATTTGGCGGTGAGTTTGCCCTCACTGATACCAACGCTGCACTTTATGCCTGAAACCCCGAATACCGCGTCCTTAACATGTTTGCCGATCTGTTCAGGCGTCCCCAGCAGTTTCTGGCTGGCGGTAACATCCAGAAAGGCCTCGTCCACGGAAAACACCTCCATTTCGGGACTGACACGTTCAGTAAGCGCATTCATGATGCGTGTGGACAGCTCGGCATAACGCACCGGCCTGGCGGGCCGTCTGATGAAGCCCGGGCAGATCTGCTCTGCCTCCTTAAGCCGCATGCCGGTTTTCACACCATAAGCACGCGCCTCATACGAAGAAGTAATCACACAGGTGCCCGTCAATCCATTGGTGACACCCACAGGTTTGCCTCTTAGTGCAGGATCATCCAGTTGTTCGATGCTGGCAAAAAAAGCGTTCATGTCCGCATGGACAATCGCCCGCTTCCACCGCGTCAACAAGATGGTTTTTGGGTATAAAATGCATCCTGCATAGTGAAAAACATAGCAAATTCAGCGATTTGCCGATAACAATAAAACATTTCAACTACCTTCAGCGACTGGTCAGTGCCAATCACTTTATAGAACATACATGGAACATTCTATAGAACAAAGGTGGAACGATTATGTTTTTATAGAGTAAATGTCTTCACGCACCCGCTGGAATCCCAAGTCCTTTTATGCGGATTTGTTATGGTGTGTCATCCACAGCCTCCCAGGATTTACCTCGATCCCATGAGGCTTTGAAAGTCCCGTCTTTACAGTGAACATAAACCTCATCATTGAGCGAAATGCCATACAGCACATGATCACAATTCTGATCCAGCCTGCTCAATGATTCCCAGCTTTTGGCGAAATTTCGGGAATTGAAGAACTCCACGCCCACCACCTTCCGCTCAGCGGAAAAGCCTTCATAAAGCGCTGCAGGTTTCAGCAGCTGCTTGCTGGTGAATATAAATGCCCTGTCCTGGTTCGGATCGTTGATTCGGGTGGCTTTGCGGGGATTTTCCCAGCGTTTGCCGTTGTTATAGCTGGCTCTGCGGCCGGAGCGTATCACTGCATTGCCCTGCTGGAAGTCAAAGACTCTGGACGCTTTACGCGATCTCTCGAAACTGCCACCGTCGAACTCATAGATTCCCTTGGCCAGGTAATACTGCTGCTGTGGTTCATCGCTGGTCAGCCTGAAAACAAAATCCTTGAGTTCGCTTTGATCCAGTTCGTCATAATCGATTTCGTCTTCGGCAAAGCTTTCAGAAACGGGCGTCAATTCCCAGCTATTGATGTCTAGAATCGACACTGAATAGTTCGAGTTCCGGCTGTCGATTACCAGGATTTCGGTGTCACTGATTCTGTCCAATAAATGGATTTGATCTTTCAGTCCTGTCTGCAGCTGTCTGGTTACCTGCTGTTGCGCCAGGTCGTATTCAAAAATGGTGCCAAACTCAGTACCAGCCAGCACCAGATTGTCGCTCAATGGTGCAATAGCAGTCACGGCAAAAAATGTCGGTAGTCTTATTGTCTGCCATGCCGACCCTTTTTTGCCGATAAAGCCTGTGCCAAAGCGCCCTTCAAGCATTTTAAGCTGTTGCTCTGTGCCGGCCAGGTATGAGCTGTCAACAGCAACCGGTAATTGTGTGCTGAGCGTTTCTGCAGAACTGTCGATATTGCTGATTGTGACGGTGCTGGTCTGTATATCCGGTGATATTTTCTCAGCAGCGTAATGTTTAACAACATCGGTAGCGAATGGCATGGCGAAAGCCAGTGATGTTTCATTTCTGACGCCCAGCATTAATGCTTTTTCCAGAAAGGATTTGTCCGGCTCGATACTTTCATCTGTGGCGTAATAAGCTATCCCCTGCAGGTCAGCTAATTGGCCGGATGCAATGCTAAATTCACCCCGTTCGCTGAAAGCATGGGTAATGATCTTTTTGTTTTCCGAATCAAACGTTTCAGATTCAAGCTTCAGCAACTGGTAACGACCGGCCGGCAGCTGACCGAGATACACTTTTGAGTTTGTATTGATTGATCCTAAAGGGCTGATTTCAAAGCGTTTGTCTTCATCAAGGTTTTTCAGGTGAAGCTTATGCCAATAGCTGATATCCAGTCTGGGTTCCAGCACATCATTCAACTTGCCGGATCCAATGGTTACAACCAGCCCAACATAGCCGTTGCCGGCGTCAAGTTCTTTTTGAGCTTCTATGCTGCTGTCTTTCTTGGAAAACAGAAAGGCACTGGCCTGCAACGGCAGTACAGCCAGCATCAGCCACAGGCTTACTCTATGAATTCGTGTCATTGATTTTCCCTAAGTCAACCTCTGCATTAAAGCAAAAAGTATTTTGCTCAGCTGATTATTATCGCGCAAAACAGATTAAAAGTGGTTCATCATCAACTTCGGGACTTGTTATTCCTCGGCAATGTTACCGGCAATAATATTCTTGATTAATATCGTATTATTCATTAACTATATTAATAGCTTATGCTGATTATTGAATGTTTTACCTGAAGCGGTATTTGCTTTGTTTCAAGTCAATACACAGCCGTGACAGGTTGCTCAGCTGCGCCTGTTTTCCGGCTTCCAATCACGGTACTTCACATAAGCCCCTTCATCATCACGGTATTCAGGATGCGCTTCAAGCCGTTCAGCCAGCCATTGAAACCATTCATACAGCGAATCCCGGCCGGCATTTTTGCGTACCCGGTCAACATAGGAACTCAATACCGACCAGCAGGCCTGAATGGTGCCGCCCATCAGCTGCTGGACCAGGCTGAACGGCACCGAGCGCCGGTAAACCATCAGGCCGATGGATTCCAGTGTGGTGGAAATCAGCATCACGGCTTTTAGCAGTTCCGGTGACACTTCCGGGTCGCAGCAGTCACGGCTGTCGCCTTCATATTCCATCACCAGCTGGATGGCGCGGGTGAATTCGGGCGATTGAAATGCCCGCATGATTTCCATGGCCGCGGTTTCCTGGCGCTGGGTGCGGTAGTTTCTGATTTCTATAACACCCAGCACCATACCGCCGATAACCAGCAGAGCGCCGAAGATTTCAGCGAGATTAGCGAGTGATTCAAGATCCATGACTACATTATCTATGCACTACAGCGGAAATTATCAACAATCACTGTTCTGATTGCTGTTTCAGTATCACTCAGCCATCAGTGCATAAATCAGAGAAAGATTGATCCAGCACCCGCAACAGCTCCAGCTGACGATTGCCGAAAGGTTCAATCAACTGCAGATCCAGATCAAGGGTATCGCAACCGGTCACGGTAATTGTTGCTGTGCCCACATCGGTGCGATTGGGTACCACAGAAACGTTATCGCCCAGAAATGGCAGGTTGGACGTTAAACGCAGATCCACCTGAATACTGGACCCGCCATCCGGAATTGGCGCAGAACCGCCGAACCATATGGCTTGATTATCTGAATTGGCCAGAATGGTCATAAACAGAAACTGCGATTCCCTGTCACTACCGATACCTGTACTGATCTGCACACCCTGGGAATTGGCCTCCGGGCTGCCCCACAGCCCCTCCAGCCGCATCGATACCGATGGCGTGGTCTGAAAACGGTAGATATCGTTACGCTGGACCGTTCTATCCGTGCCGATAGCAAATACCGCCTGGTTGGCGCTGCCGGGCTGGTTGATGAACTGATTGATGCTCACATTGCTGGTGCGGATGCGATTCTGCTCGAAGTTGCTGAAAGCCGAAATTTCTTCTGCATTCTTATTGAAAATGAAATCTTCACCCTGCCTGTCAAATAAAGCGAAATCGGCAAATGAAGCACTGGAACCGCCGGAAACCGGGAAGCCGGCTTCTGCTATCGGTTGATAGTTGGCGTCAAACCGGGTGATGAATGGCGGCGGCGGCGGGGATACCGGTGCATTATTGAACTGCAGCAAGTAGCCGGTATCGTCGGTAAAGCCGATATCCAGTAATGACGAACCGTTGGGGACCAAATCGGCAATGCCTGTGTTGATTAATGTAGCCGATTCAGTACGAAGTTCGAAGACTTCTCCACGGGCCTGCCGCACGGTAAAAAACTCACTGGTATCAGACCGCGAGACAATCAACCGGTCCATAAATTGACGGGTGGCCAGCTGCCGGCCCTGGGTAACTGCATCCGGAACGGTTATCAGCTGCTGTGATCCATCCTGATTGATCTGCAGCAATTGTTCTACCGGACCACCGTCTGCCTGCAGATCATTAACCCGGTATACACAGGCATCGGATAAATCAGCAAGGCTGACTGCATCAAAGTTGAAGCGGCCGGAACCGGTCAATGCCGTGGTATTAATGGCGCCATTGCTGAACTGGCTGTAGCTGTCCCTGGAAGTGGTTTGTGCAATGAAATTGTTTTCATTGAACACACACAGCGAGTCCATCCGGTAACTTTCATCCGGATTGAATGTCACGGTACCCTGGAATGTGCCGTTTGTTGAGATCACGCCACGGCTGTCATCGCTGTTGAGTATTTCCAGCACCACCAGATCATTATTGGCGACAAATTCGGTGATAAAACTGATATCCGGTGCGGTATCCCGCAAGTTGATCGCCAGCCTGGTATTGGCTGGGGTACCGTCGGTGACCCACAGTTCAAATGGCTCCTGCAAGAAGTAAACCAGGCCGCCGGCTTCAACAATGTGGGTGAAATCAAATGCGTTCTGCAAATCTTCAGCCAGCCTCAGGGTGCCCTGCCCTCCACCGGTTACCATCAACGCAGGAGGTTCGGTAACAATCCCCGGAAACCTTGACGACAATTCCACATAGAACAACCGTTCGTCCACGACTATTAAATCATCGGTATTGGTTATCCGGTCAAATGAGGTAATCCGTTCCAGCACCAGCGCCGCAACACTGGTCGGCCAGCTGAACAGTACAACTAAAAGTACCGCAATACGTTTGATTATCTTGTCGCGAGCGTTGCTCATTGGTGGTGTCCTCCAGAACTTTGCTATGTGGTTTATTCCCTTGTTAAGGCAGCCAGTTACTGCTCATTCGGCGCAAAATACCTGCGCTGTAGCAGCGTTGGTGTACGAAATATACATTACTTTGCTTAATCGTATCAGGCCAAACCGGATTTTATCCCCGACCTGCGATAGAAATGCTATCGGTTCATTCAATAATAGATTTTAATATTGCCGGGATATAGAAAATAATTTACACCTGTTCAGATAGAAAACGCCCGGTAAGGCAAAACCTTACCGGGCGCTGAATGTTTACCTCTCAGTTAACGCTTACAGGAAGTCGTAACGTGCGCGGAAGTAGTAAACTCCGCCCAGGAAGCCACCAGGTGCTGTGGCCGGGAAACGCGAACCGGCTACGCCGGCAAACGGGTTTTCATCGGGGAAGTTATCGAACAGGTTGCTCACACCGGCACTGATGTCGAAGTTGTCAAAAATACGGCGGCCGATTTCCAGATCCAGTGTGATTTCCGAGCCTGCTTCGATGGGCAGATCGCCGGAATCCAGATGCGCTTCAAAGAAGGAACCGAAAAAGTTCGCTCTGGCCAGCGCATGCCATGGGCCCTGGTTATGGGTAACAGTAAAGGTACCACGCCAGCTTGGCAGGTTTTCTTCCAGTTGCCGCAAACGCGTGTCACCCAGGTTGCCGCGATCGGTCACATCGGTATCGTTGTAGTTCCAGACCATCACAAAGCTGGTATCACTGTCATCAGTAAACTTGTGGTTGGTGCTGGCAACAATATCGATACCGCGGGTGCGGGTATCAAAGTCGTTGTTGAAGAACCCGAAGCTGGTCAAATCTTCCGAACCGGCAAAGTCTGCACTGTTCAATACACCGGCATTATCCAGTGCATTCAGTAACTGACTGGTGGTTGCATTGGGGTCAAATGAGACATTGTTCTGTGTCGCAGTCTGCTGCAATGCAAACAGGAAGTCCTGCTGCTCGGAAATGGAAATACGATCGTCCACTTCGATGTTGTACAGGTCGACTGTGAAGTCGATATTACCAACATTGAATACTGCACCTATAGAGAAACTGTCTGACTCTTCAGGTCCGAGTGTTGGGCGTTCTCCACCGTTGGCAACGATAAAGTCAGAAATAAACTGACCGGCTGCACTGGATAAAGGAATGGTGCCCTGATCCTGTAAAACAGTACCTGAGAAAGCGGTGGTGATATTGGTTACATTGGCCTGACCAGCAGTTGGTGCATGGAAGCCGGTGTTATAGGTAGAACGGAAAGCAAGATTCTCAGTCGCCTTGAACAAGCCGCCAAACTTATAGTTGGTGGTGCTGCCGAAGGTGTCAAAATCTTCAAAACGAATAGCGCCCTGGAATGACAGGCGGCTGTTTACGTCCAGTTCCGTATCAAAATAGACAGCGGTGTTGGATTGATCGTTGGCGCCTGCACTGGCAGTGGTGAAACCGCCAAAACCGTTTGAGCTGGATGAGAAACCCTGTCCTACCGGGAAGGCAGCAGATGGCGCCGCCAACGGGCCAATAGCGAATGATGCCGGGTCACCGGCAAAAATTTCAAACTCCTCTTCCCGGTATTCAAAACCGGCTGCAAGGCTGAGGTATTCGCCGAAGCTTTCCAATGCAATGCCATAGGCAAAATCGATATTAAAGTTATTGTCTGTCTGGGTATAACCACCAGGTACAAATGATGTCGGTGTATCCGGACCCAGGCTGGCATTAACGGTGTTATTGATAAAGAAGTCGACTTCATTTTGGCCGTAGCTGTAGCTCAGGTCATAGCTCAGACCGCTGCCTACAGGGATAACGCCACGGAAACCGGCGACAATGGATTTATCTTCCAGGTTACCGCCGAAACGCGGTGTGAAGCCACCCGGGAACAGTTCATTGAATACAAAGCAATCCGGATCGGCAGATACCAAAGCCAATGCATCCGGATCGGGCACATTGTTGGTGACAGTGATGGTCGGACAGTTGCCGGAACCGTCAGGTGTCAGATCACCCACCAGCAAAGTGGCGCCGTTATCATTGGAAAACACGCCGCCGCGGGTGTTCGGGTTACGGAAGAAAAAGCCGCCTTCAACTTCACGTTCGGCATAATTGCCGAAAGCATACATTTCGACAAAATCATTAAAGACTACACCAAAGTTAGCGAACAACTTGAGGTCGTCATTGACATTGGGTTGTCCCCATATCTGGGCCGGGTCGGCTACGTCCAGGTTGCCGGCAGCAATTAACCCTGCTGCATCATCGCGCTGTACGGAGCGGCTGGTGGCATCAGTTTCACTGAATTCAGCGCTGATATTAAAGAAGCCCTGGTCAGTAACAGGCAACCCGAGATTGGCGGAAAAACGGTAGTTATCACCATCGCCGGCATAGGTTGAGCCGTACTGTGCTTCGATTGAACCACCACTGGGATCATCTTTCAGAATAAAGTTAACCACGCCTGCAATCGCATCAGAACCGTATTGTGAGGCTGCACCGTCACGCAAGACCTCAACCTGTTTCAGAGCGATAGCTGGAATAACGGAAATATCCGGCCCCTGGGCACCATCAGCGATACCGCCGCCAAGGAAAGAAATGACAGCCGCTCTGTGCCGGCGTTTGCCGTTAACCAGAACCAGCGTATGGTCAGGAGAAAGACCACGCAGATTAGCCGGGCGCACCAGGGTTGCCGCGTCGGAAATCGGCTGGGTGTTAACGTTGTATGACGGCACTACGGTACGTAATGCATCGCTAAGATCCAGGGTGGCCTGATTTAACAGATCCTCACTGGTCAAAACATCAATGGGCGCCGGTGAATCCTCCACCGAACGGGCCTCACGACGGGTGCCTGTAACAACCAGTGATTCCAACACTGCATCTGAATCCTCTTCCTGCTCGGCAACCTGATCAACCTCTTCATCAGAAGTCGCATCTTGAGCATAAATGGGATTAAAGGCTGTTAACAGGAGCAGTAATATTAATATTATTCTATGCATTACACTTTCCTTGTTGGTTATTTTTTTCTTGGAGCAGGAGGTAATACAGCGGAAAATACGTAGTGAAACGTATATTAAATAGTGATTATTTTTCCACCATCAGTACTAATTAATATGCTGGCTGTACCGATGTTTGTTCCTCTGCTCTCAATTCTCATTATACATAAGCTGTAACAAAACTGAATGAATTTCTTTACAAAAATTTAATTTTCTCAAAATGCGAAAAAAGCTGCTAAATCAGCAAGATATATCAACACAATTGATATATGAAATAATATAACACTACGAGAATTTTAATATGAAATAATTCGTAAAACGATCAAAGCCTGACGTATTTAAATAACCTATAAAAGTATTTCAGGTGATTTAAATAAACATTGATTAATATCAATATTGAATAGTATCTTCCAATATTGAAGTGTCAGAGTTCTGCTGCACTGTTCAGCTTGTTCAATCTGATTAATCGTCAATACAAATTTCGGCAAACGATTGATCGACTGTTCGGGAAAGCACTAAATCCCTGCTGCCAAAAGGCTGATTAAGATCTAACTGCAAGCGAATCTGATTACACCCGATAACAGTGATTAGCGCAGTGCCAACCAATTCACGATTGGCCATTAAAGACGCGTCAGGCGTTAAGAAAGGCAATCCGGTGCTCAGGCGCAGATCCAGCTCAATACTGGATTGCCCGCCCTCAAAAGGTGCAGCACCACCAAACCAGATAGGCTCCCCTTCTGAATTGGCCAGTATGCTGACGAATAGAAAACGTGTTTGTCCATTACCACCCACAGCAGTGCTGATCTGAATGCCTTGCGCATCGATGTCAGCATTGCCCCATAAGCCTTCTAATTGCAATGACACGGATGGAATTGTTTGCACACGATAAATATTATCAGTTCCCAAAGTGCGATCTGTCCCCAGTACATAAACTGCCTGATTGGGCGCACCGGAGGCACTGATGAGTTTATTGAGCACGATATGACTGGTGCTTATTCTGTTCTCATTAAAGTTGGTGAAAGCGGTTAACCGTTCTAAGCTTTTGGTAAGTAAATAGTCTTCATCGGCCAGATTGAACAATGCAAAGTCAGAAAAGTCTGCGCTGGTATTTCTACCGGAAAAATCAGTAAACACCGTTTCGTCAAACTGATAATTGGCATCGAACCGGACAAGAATAGGTTTAGGCGGTGGGCTGGTATTGATTGCGGTGCTTATCAGCAGCAGGTAGCCCATATCGGCGGTGAACCCAATATCCAATAACCTTACTGATGGGCTAAAGCTTTCAACAAAACCGGTAACGCCGATATCGATCAGGTTGGTGGTGCCTGCCTGTAACTCAAATATATCCCCTGCTGGACGCTGAGTGCCTGTGGTCGTGAAAAGGGAATTAGACCGGGCAACAATCAGGCGGTCCTGGAATCGATAACTGGCTATTCTGCGTGCGCTGACAGGATTGGTCGTCAGCGGGACTGTGATTATTTCCTGCGTGCCATCGGAATTGATTTTGATCAGCTGTTCGGTGTTATTGTCCTGGGTGTCGGTAACCCGGTAAATGCATGCATCAGGCAAGGTAGCGGTTTTAATGATTTCAATGATATACCGCCCTGAACCTGTTACCTCTGTACTGATTACCTGATCATCAACAAAGCGGCTAAAGGATCTGGTGCCATTTATTGTGTCGAGAATAATGAAATTATTTTCACTAAACGTACACAACGAGAATATGAAAAACCTGTCTTCATCAAATGAATGAATTGTGGTGCCTGCCGCTGTCCCGTTTGTGGAAATTATGCTGAAGGTCCTGTCCGTGTGGATAATTTTAATGGCAAGTAAACCATTATCAGCAACAAAATCCGAGATGGTAAGCAAGTCAGGAATCTGTTCACTTAGATCAACCATTAGTTGAGTATTGGCAGCGGTTCCATCGGTAGCCCATAGCTCAAAAGTTTCCAGGAAAAAATAGGCCTTACCACCATCTTCTGCCAGAAACCTGCCACTATCGGCACTTAACAGATTTTCTGCCAATGTCACTTTGCCTGCCTGCTGATCATCACCCACAGCAACCAGATTGGCAGGAAGAGGAGTAAAATCCGGCTGCTGGAAGGTTGGTGTTATATAAAGCAGCCGCTCTTCAATGACCACCATATCCAGAAACAGCGACCGTTCATCAAACGCGCCAATCCGTTCCAACACCAGCGCAAAAGCACTGCCGGAATAAACAAACGCCAGCAACAATAGCAATAACTGAGATAGACAGATACCTTTTTTGGCTGGATCGGTCATAGTGAAGACTCTAAAAAAAGTGACTTGCTGTTGATTAACCATCGCTACATACTCCGGCAAAAGATTGATCAACAGTTCTGAATAACTCCAGCCCCCTGCTCTCGAATGGTGGCGTTAGCTCCAAGTTCAATTGAATTCGGTCGCAGCCGGTAACTGTAATTGTTGCTGTGCCGACAATTTCGCGCTGGGCCATTTGTGCAGGGTCAGAGATCAGAAATGACAGCCCTGTACTTAAACGAAGCTCCAGTTCAATATCGGGTTGTCCGGCTTGAATAGGTGCTGCACCGCCCAGCCATAAAGGTTGCCCCTGTGAATTGGCCAGGATACTGACAAATAAAAACCGGGTTTGCCTATCTGCGCCCAGGGCCGTGCTGATTTGTATGCCTTGAGAATCGATATCCGGATTGCCCCATAAACCTTCCAGGTTCAGCGAAACCGATGGGGTTTCCTGTACACGATAGATATTATTATTTCGCGTAGTACGGTCAATACCGATTGCATAGACAGCTTGATTAGACTGTGCAGGCAAGCTAACCAATGCTCTAAGACCAATATTGCTGGTGCGTATGTTGCCGCTTTCACCGAAATTGGTAAAGGCTGTCAAACGCTCTGCGCTCGGGATATACAAGTAATCTTCAGCATTCAAACTGAATAAGGAAAAATCATTAAACCTGGTATCGCGACTGTTGCCGCTTACCTGGAAAGATTCATCGGTGAATTGATAATTGGCATCAAAGCGTATTACAACAGTTGCTGATGATGAGAAGAGAGGTGGTTGTGTACCTGCAATCAATAAATAACCCATATCAGCAGTAAAGCCGATATCCAGTATTTCTGCTTGCTCATTCCCGGGGAAATTGGCGATACCGGTATTCAGCAAAGTCGCTGTACCTGTTTGTAATTCAAAGAAGTCACCAGCCGGCTGTCGACCTGATGTGCTGGGGTTATCGGAGATGGCACGCGATACGATTAACCGATTTTGAAACAGGCGGGTACTCAGTAATCGTGCATCGGGTAATCCATCGATAGACGGTACCGTTATCAATTCTTGCGAACCTGACACACTGATCTTCAGCAGTTGCTCAACGGAATCGTTCTGGCTGTCAAAAACACTATAAATGCACCCGTCGGGAAAACTGGCTAAATTAGTAAGGCGTAAACTATAACGTTCGGGATCCAATACATCAGTTTTCCTTATCGCACCATTACTGAACTGGCCAAATGATCTTCTCCAGAAATCCAAAATTATGAAATTGTTTTCATTGATAACGCAGAGTGAGTTCAGCAAAAAATCGTCCGCATTATCAGGTTCATATACTGCGGTGCCCTCTTCGGTCCCATCGGTTGCAACCATGGATATAGTAAAATCCGCCCCTGAAAGGCTTACCACAAGCAAACCATTATTGGATTGAATGCCGGTAATAAACCTGGCGCCGGGCACCAGCTCTTCTAAATCAATAACCTGGCGGGTATTGGCCGGTGTGCCATCTGTTACCCATAATTCAAATGAGTTTTGCAGAAAATAGATTAGACCATTGGATTCAATGATATGCCGGAAGAAAAAATCGTCGAGATTTTCCGCCAAAATCATGCTGGCTGTTTGGTCTCCGCCGGCGACAACCAATGCGGGAGGCACTGTTGTTATACCAGGTGACTCAGATTGTACGGTTACAAAAAATACTTTTTCTCCAACAACAATTACATCATCTAAACGGGTGAGTTGGTTGAATGTGGCAATGGGCTCGAGTACCAGAGAGAAAACAGTGCCTGGCCAAAATAAAGCAAATATTGAAATAATAATCCAACGCTTGCTTTTTTTAAGCCGACTCAACATTTTCCAATATCTCCGAAAATTTGTAACAACCCTTAATAACCCTTCTGGATTGACCAGCGGTATCTATCATACCGATTCTGACTAATCCATATCACTATCCACATGCAAAGCAGAGCAACTCTGCAGATGGTTAACAAATAATATACGCGCAGATAGCTTGAAAAAAGGTTCACCTGAGATTGGGTGGGGAGTGGAACCAGTAATGGTCGCGTTCAATAAAAATGTACCGCTAATTCCTTATGGGAAAGGAAGTTTGTTATTGGTTGCGAATTATTGAACCAATCCCCTCAATTTAGCGGCTAAATGGCTTCAGGCGTATTCAAAAGTGCCTTGTCATCAAAAGATGGATTGTTAATCGCTTTGGAAACTTCTGTTGCAGTCATTTCATCGGCAGGCGGTGGTGTTATCAGATACTCAGCCATGGCTTTGATGGAAGTCAGCCAGGTATTCCACTGATCGGGCTCGATAATGACCGGAGAGCGGTGGTGGCCAATATCTTTTAATAACTGGTTTGGCTCCGTAGTAATGATGGTGAATGATTCAATAACTTCGCCGTCGTCTGATACTGAACGATCCCATAGTCCGGCAAAGGTGAAAAAGGGCTGATTCAGCGGGGCGACCCGGTAAGGTGTTTTCGGTTTGGTGTGCTGGTTCCATTCGTAAAACCAGGAAGCAGGTATCAGGCACCGCTGATCGCGCTGCCAGGCACCGCGAAATGCCGGTTTCTTTTTGACTGAATCAGAAAAATTCTGGCCCGGCTCACTGCGGCAGTTGGCCGTGCTGTATTTGGGTAGTTGTCCCCTGCCCCAATGCGGTACCAGCGGCCAGGTCAGCATGTCCATGCGCCGTTGACCATCAACCATCCGCACAACCGGTACTTTTTCCCATACGGGCTTGCCGCCGCGCATATAACTGGGCGGGAGGTTGTACCGTTCTATGCCGCCAGGCAAGGGCTCACCAACAGTGCCCAGATAATCCTGCAGCTTCCTGAACAGCGCAATGATGGCTAAACGTCCACACATGATAGTTGTTCCTGCTGTCGTGATTAACTTTACACCACTATATCTCCGTAAAAAAATGATCAACGGCAGTGTCAATGCCGTTGATCACACGTGGCGTATATGCCCAAAACCGCCCCAGCGTGAGGGAATTTCCGTGCGTGTTTAAAAGAAAGGGCTGCTTCCTTGCAGATTACCGTGCTTCCATGTCACGCCCCAATATGCCCCCTCGGGTTGTGCCCCTTGCCGTGGAGTAGAACATATGCAGAACATTATATAGAACATATATAGAACATACAAGAGTAATTTATGTCTGCCAAAGTATTCTGTTGCCGGCATCAGTAAATTCACAATTGTCCTTATTGCCTGCATATTTACCTGCACATTAGTTATTAGTATTGGAAACTGATCTTTTTCTGGCAGAGGTACAGGTAATGGCGAATAGCTTGAATACCTATTCCAATGGATTTCGGAGTACACTACCGGTTATTCGCCCTGCTGTTTCCAGCAGGTGCTGCAATACCAGTCAACAAGAAGGCGAAGAAATCGCACCTGAAACTCGGGAACCAGCTGATTATTGGACTTGGTCCATGGGAGTTAAACTAGATGCTTAGATTGTTGCGATCAGGCGCCCTGCCCGGCAGCTTGCTGATTGTGGGCAGCTTACTCTTCAGTAGTGTTTTACAGGCACAAACAGTGCGGGAATACCGCGATGCGCTGATAGAGCTGAATCTGCTTACTGAGCAACTGCACACCTATATCCCCTCTTCCAATTCACAGGCAACTGTCCGTCACGCCCTTCAGCAAATCATACAGATGCCGGATGAAGCGCTTGTGGCAATGCAGTCAAACGCCATGCCGTTGAATACGCTGCAGGCTATGGTGTTAATGGCGCAACAGCAAATTAGCGCATTACCAGGCGCTCTGAGAGCTTCTGAACAACCGGATATCAATGTTTTCAATTCAGATTCATCACCGGAAGTGGATACCATTGATATCCCGGAAGTCGAAACCGCCATCGCATTTTGCATTGACATTCCAGGGACAGTAGTAGGTATTTCACAGGGGACTTATAAGATACTGAGCGCGGTTGTGGAAGCGGCAAAGTTTACCTGTCTCCAACAGGTGGCGGGAGAAAACAGTGCTACTGCCTGTACCGTGCTTGAGATTGCCGCAGTGACTGCTGAATTTGTCTATCGTGAAGGCGATTTTTGCCGGGGTGAGTCACGTGCAGCCAAAGGCGAGGCAATTTTACAACTGGATCGCAATATCGGCGCTTTTTTCAATGAGGCCGTGGATCAAACGGCAATTTCAAGCCGGACATCCCAGGATGCCGTCGATCAGGTGACAGTCAGCACGCTGGCGGCCGACAACGTATTGATAGATATACAGAATACTATTGACACCAATTTTGTCACTATCAGTGATGACCTGGATGTGACCTTGGCGGAACTGCAGGACTTAACTGAAAACCTGACCAACTTAATCGCTGAAACCGAAGATGTTCAATTCCGGACACAGATAAATCAGGTCAACATTCAGGATGTGCAGACACGCACTGCTGATTTGCAGCAGTCAGGTGAGGAAATCCGTCAAGATACACAGGATTTGATCTCTGTGACCGGCATGCTCCAGACAACTGCTGATGAGCTGACCAGCGCGGTTGCCGATGGATTCATATTACTTAATCGGGATGAAATTGCCCGGGCATTGGCCAATCCGGACTACACCGTACCAGAATACGTAACCCCTGCGGAACATGGTGGGCAGCTGGAAGAGGTTCGTGAAGTGGTTATTCAGGCGATTGTCCTGATGGACAGTATCAGCCCCGGCAATACCGGCACGGCACTGACTCTGTTGACTCAGGGTGATCAGGCTTACAACGCTGAAAACTATCTGGCAGCTTATAACCTGTTCGCCCAGGCCTATCGGGCTATCGGGTCTGCCGGCAGTCTGCGTTAGGGAGAATGCATATGATTAAACCATTTCTAGTCGTACTGATCGTTGCTGCAGTTTTAGCCACTCAGCCTGCTTCAGCACAGGATTTTACCGGTGGAGGTATTTCTGATCGTTCAGATACCCGGTCAATGGATTCAGGTAATACAGTAGATGGGTTTCAGCAGCTCATGCTGACGTTAACTGAAACATTGGAGCTAACCGTACAGTACACCGGCTCAGTTGAACAGCAGGCATTTCTTGACCAGCTCAACAGTGAAATTATGCTGATGGATATTTCACAACTTGAATTGATGATCCAGAATCTCCCTTCAATTGAAATACTTCAGGCTCGCGCCCTGCAGGCGCAGCAGGCGCTTGAAACGTCTATTACACTTGCGCAGGATTTTCCGACTATCCCTATTACACGAAATTCATCCGAGTCCGGCGAAATAGAATTCCCCAACCCTCAGGTGGATGCGATTGTTCCAGGTACAGATTTCAGACCGTGTCAGAACATTCCATCTGAGCTGGGCTTTTCATTAATCACTGCCTGGGGAATTGTTGCAGAAGTACTGGCCGGCATGAAATGGAGTTGTGTACAAACCATAGCCGGTGAGAATGCTGCAGAATTATGCTCACCGGCCAATATCGCCACCGATGCAGCCAAGTTTTCCTCATTGGCAGTAGATTTTTGCCTGCAGGAACAACGTGATGCCTACCTGCAGGCCATTCTGGATACAGAAACCAATATTGCCGATTACTTAAACGAATATATCGATACCACGGTAGCCAGTCGGGCCACGCAGGACTCAGTGGATATACTCCAGGGTGATGTTGATGATGTAAATGCCAAATTATCCGTGGTGCAGTCTTCACTCAATTCTGACTTCACGGGTACTGAAAACAGCCTGAATAATGTCATCAGTGATCTTGATGTATTAACCGCCGATTTGACCAGTTTAACCGCTATTGTTGATGACATTCGGTTCCGCAGCCAGGTTAATCAGGTTGATATTGAGGATGCTCAACTGCGTGCGGCTGACGCGCAACAACAGGCCACAGAAATTCGCGAAGATACACAAGTAATGATTGCATCGCTCAGTACCTTCCAGTCCAGCCTCGATGATATTTCAAATAGCATCCAGTCGGGATTAACACAACAGACACAGGCGGCTTTAAGCGACGCATTGGCTGATCCGGACAGTAATATCATCCGTTTTAAAGCCCCTGCCTCGGTGGGCGGCGAGTTGGAGCAGGCCCGGGAGGTGGTCATCCGGGCAATCGTGGCGTTCAATAATATCGGCGCAAAAACCACAACCGCCCAAAGCCTGCTGGCCCAGGGTGATGCCGCTTACAACCAGCAGAATTATTTGGCCGCATATGATTTGTTTTCCCAGGCCTATCAGGCATTGACAGCGAATACCGCACCAGTCAAACCGGGGTTTGCACAATGAATATATACATAAAACAGATTTTTTCACTCTGGTTGCTGGTCACCAGCACATCGACATATGCCGAATTAATCAGCCTTGATTTCGATACCAGCATCGGTAGTTATGCGGTCGATATAAACGGAACGGCTGTGGCATTGGATACCAACCCGGTAACCGGCGAATATGCCGTCTGTTACCGCTCGGGGATCATAGAGATCACCTGTATGCGGATGGACAATGACAACACTGTGCTGACGACGGTTGTAAAACAGGGCATCGATGTTGATGGAATGCATGTAGATGTGGCGATCAATGATGACAGTGATATGTACGTTCTTTGGACTGGCAGCAACGGTGCCGGCCAGTCGGTATTTGTGCAGGGGTTTGACAGCAATGGCGATGCTTTATTCAATGCAGTCGAAGAAACCGAGGCCGATACTTCCACCTGGGACGATTTGTCGCTGGTATTGACGCCGTCCAATTTCTGGATTGTCGGCTCTTACCGGTTGATTACGAGTGATGAGGTAAGTCTGCAGAGTTACTATGCGATTCATGACCGGAGCAATGGTGGTTTTGTCCTTAACAGGCTGTTTGGTTCACTTGTAAACGATATATATGGACTTGTCTCATGTGGCCCTGTTATTGATGCAGCGGTCAGTCGAACCGGTGATGTGATATTGGCAAGAACGGAACCAAACCTGCCGATAACCGCTACTGAAGGCGTATGTGCAGGATCGGTTTTCGCAGAGACAATTCGTGAGAACGGCGATAACATCAGCAACTCGGTGCAGTTGAGCGATAGCATCACTGACCCGGACGATGGCAGCGACCTTTCCAACTTCCACGATCCCGCCACAATTGCCTATGAGAATGGCGAATATGTGGTTGCATGGAGAGATACAGACAACGCAATTTATGCTGCTAATCTTCAGCTGGATGGCAGCATAGTGACCCAGTCCAGCCTTGTTGGCGTTGGAGGTGATGTTCGTGTAGGAGGTAATGCTGCGACCCAGGATTACGTTGTTTTGGGTTATGACGACGCCAATAACGACTGTGGCGTGAATGGTCGGTTGGCTTTGGATGCTGATATTTCACCGTCAGTCACGTTTAATATTTTCACCGGTGTGTGCCACTGGGACCGGCAGATTCAGTTTGTGTCAGACGGCAGCATAATTCTGGTAAGAGCCAGTAATGATGAGCTGAACGGCGATATTCTGGTTTACAGAATTGGCCTGCCTGCTGAACTGGAAATCAGCAGCACATCCATTCTGGAAGGTGATCCGCAACGCGGTCAGGGAACGCTGGCCACCGTGGAAGTAACCATCAATCGCCCACAACCGGATGGAGAGGCTATCGAGGTATCTTATTTCCCCCGTGACGATACAGCACTAGCCGGCATTGATTACACGCCGGTGCAAGGCACACTGAGGTTCGTCAGTGGTGGAGAGCAGTCTCAGTCAATATTTATTCCCATCATTTCCGATACTGAATTTGAAGATAATGAACTGTTCAGTATGGTGATTGAAGATGCCGACAATGCCGTCATCAGGAATGGCGGTGATACCGGTACCGTGTTGATCATCAATGACGACAGTTCTCCGGACATCAGTTTTTCCTGCGGCATAGGCGGTTCAGGCAGCTGTCCGGATAATGTCGATGAACCGGCTCCGGGAGAAACCGTCGACTTGTTCATTACTTTGACCATGGCGGAGGCGATAGACCGGATTGTCACGGTTAATTACGACACTGTCGATGGCACTGCCACGGCGGGTGATGACTACCAGGCAGCTTCAGGCAGTGTGCAGTTTTTACCGGGTGGCACCGAAGCCACCATTGTGCTGACGGTGTTTGGCGACACGATTAATGAGAATACCGAGACCTTTATATT
This sequence comes from Wenzhouxiangellaceae bacterium, assembly GCA_028289455.1. Classification (GTDB taxonomy): domain Bacteria; phylum Pseudomonadota; class Gammaproteobacteria; order Xanthomonadales; family Wenzhouxiangellaceae; genus JAJFKX01. Next base: position 8,906 of record JANQPN010000074.1, on the reverse strand, counting down.
GGAGCTGTCCGGAGCCGATACAGTCAGTCTGATAGAAACCAGCATCACATTCAGCATCATCAATGAGAACCTGTGTAATCTGGATCTGGATCCTGATCCCAATGAAGTGGTGTTGGACAGTGCCGGCCTGATCAATGGGCAGACGCCCTCTTTCACCGTCAACAGCACCCAGACCAGTTGTCTGTGGGATATCAGCACAGATTCAGACTGGATCACAATTACCAACCCTTCTACAGGCTCCGGAACAGGAACTGCCACGGTTGACTTCACTGCCGATCCATATGACCCAGCTCCCGGAGAACCGCAGGCGCGTAACGGCAGCATCATGGTTACCCTGAACGATACGCTGGTTACCCAGGACCCGCTGGTATTTATGGTTGGTCAGGATGGAGATTGTGACTTTACCCTTAGTATGGACAGTGCCGATTTTCCGGTAGATGGTGGAAGCGGCTCTTTTACCGTTATGCCGTCTGATGAAACCTGCGAATGGGCGGGCACCAGCAGTGTTGAATGGGTGACTGTCACATCACCGTTGGAAATAGCCACCGGAACCGGCGTGCTGGAATTCACTGTTAGTGACAACGCCGGCGAAACCAACGTCGAAAACCCTGCACGCAGCTTTACCCTGATCAGTGATGAGTTCGATTACACCATCAACCAGGACGGCTGCAGTTATTCGCTTGAACAGTCGACTATTAATGTGACTGCTGATGAAGATGACAATGTACCAGTGAATGTACTGGCGCCCGGTAGTGATCCAGGTGCCTGCAGCTGGACTGCCACCAGTCAGGACAGCTGGATTATTATCGCCGATGGCGCATCAGGCAGTGGTGGTGGAACCGTTACCCTGGCCGTGCTGGATAACCCTTCAGTGGAAGGCCGGACCGGAACGGTGTTAATCGGTGATGAAATTCTGACCGTCAATCAAAATGCGCAGGAATGTTCTTTCGACGTAGACCCTGCCTCCTTAGGCCTGTGTCCGGATGGTGAATTGTTTGCTCTGAATGTTGCTGCGACCGATGGTTGTACCTGGCAGCTGGTGGAAGAGCAGGACTGGCTGGAAATATTGACCAACGGCGCTGGTGAAGGCGATGAAACGGCAACGGTTCAGGCGCAAAGTAACCTGAGCGAGAGCCCGCGTAATGGCACCATGCAGCTGTTGGTCAGCCTGGAGAATCTGCCGCTTATCGACATTGACCTGGTTCAGGAAGGTTTCCTGATTTACGAGCCGTTTGAAACCGGGCTGCCGGTCGACTGGCTGTTTGACCCAGATGGCGACTGGACGGTTGTTGATGATCAGTTGATCGGCTTCCTGCTGGGCAATGGCATGGGAACGGCAATTGATATGTCCAATGCCTGCACGGATTGTAAGATTGAATCGACGGTAACAGTAACCACTGCCAGCAACGGCAGCATGGATGTGCTAACCATGGTTGGCTGGTATCAGGATGACACCAGTTTCGTCGGTCTGGCCATGGATGAATTTGCCAATACCTGGCGGCTGTTCCAGACGGTCGGCGGTGAAACCACCATGGTCGAAGCGCCGGTAGTCTCGATAGTGCCGAATACACCTTATGATCTTACCCTGGGTTTTGACGGTGTGAATTTCTTTGCCGAAATCGATGGCGTGGAACTGCTGGAGCTGGAAGCCATGTTCAGTGAACCGCTCGGTTACGCCGGCTTCATGGTAAATGACAACAATGCGCAGTTTAGCGAACTCAGGGTAACCGGCACTGCAACACCGGCCGGTGAAACAGATATTCTGCTGGATGATTCATTTGAAGAAGTCATCCCGCTGATGCCATCAATGTGCACACAATAACCGTGTTTTCAACAGCTTCCAGGCACTGCCTGGAAGCCTGATCCTCACCAGCTGCTTTAATATTTTCCGGCTATTAAAAAATCCTATAAATCTTCATAATTGAGACTGTTGGATTGTGTATACTGAACCGTATGGTCAAACCAGCAAATGAATTGACCATTAGATGAAAAAGAAGGTGTGCCAGCACCCGTTTTTATAGGACCAACAACCGCGAGGACATGATGTCCAAGGGAGTTAACAGATGAAACGCCTTAATGCATTGAGCATGCTGTATAGCCTGCTTGTGGGTGTATTTGTGTGGAATTGGGCAATGCCTGTTCATGCGCAATCTGCCGCTGAATACCGCTCGGCATATACCGACCTGATCGAGTTGATCGAACTGTCCAGTGAATTGAGCGGACGGACAGAACTGCTGGACTCGGCCGCTCATGTCCAATCACAGTTGCAGTCACTGTCCGACGATGAATTGTTGGCATTGAATGCCGGTGATGATTCGCTGGTGGAATTACAGCAGCTGATTAATACATACCATGATGAAATCATCCATTTACTGCAGACACCATTACCACCGGCAGTTAACACCCGCGCTGCAGATGACGGTGGAATCGATATTCCCAATGTCAATGTTGAACCAGGGTTCTGTGATTACGCCACCGGCGCCATTGCGTTCAGTGAATTAGCTGTTTCCAAGCTGGCCGGCGCCGCCCTGGCTGCCAAAGAATTTACCTGCCTGGAAAGTGTGGACGGTGTTAATGGTGCACTGCTCTGTGTAGTCTTGTCATTCGCTAAGAACACCGCGGATCTGCTATATGAAAACGCTAAATTCTGTCGTGATCAGCAACGCGCAGCCAAGGGCGAGACATCCCTGGAGCTGACTCAAAATATTGGTCGTTATCTGAACATATTTGTGGATGATGTGACCACCTCCAGCAGGGCAACCCAGGATTCTGTGGATGATCTGCAAACCGACGTGGATACCAGCATGACCAGCATCAGCTCGATTCAGGATGAGCTGGACACTGGTTTCACAACCATCGATGCCAATCTGGACACCAGTCTGTCGGATCTGGACACATTACTGGCTGACATGACCGATCTGGCTTCAATAGCTGCAGATATTCAACTGCGGGTACAGGAAAATCAGATTGACATCGAAGACGTCCAAACGACAACCGCCGATCTACAGGAAAGCACTGAAGAAATTCGCACTGATACCCAGAGCATAATCAGCAGCGTGGCCAGTATTCAGGATGATCTGGATAGCGTGTCCAGTGATCTGAACAGTGGTTATGGACAGGTCAATCAGGACACCATTGCAGCGGCATTAACCCGTCCCGGGTTTGTAGTACCTGAGTACGCATTACCTGCTGCAGCCGGTGGCCAACTCGAAACCGCCAGAGAAATTGTGATTCAAGCCGTACTGGCACTGCAGAATCTGAATCTGGGTGATACCGGCACAGCACTGTCTCTGGTAGCACTGGGGGACGTTGCCTATAACAATTCGGAGTACCTGACGGCCTATGAGCTGTTTGCTCAGGCTTATCAGTCTCTGGTTGATTTCGGTAACGGCAAATGAGGAGCAGTCACATGATTTCCAAACGACATCATTCAATCGCCCTGCTGCTGATATTGCTGCTGGCGCCTATCGCGAATGCGCAAAAGTCCACTGCTGAGGCGCCCGCTTCGCCTGTTACCAGCCCGACGCCGGCACCGATGCAGCAAAATGACGGCGAGGCAGTACGTGCGCTGTTAATACGGTCATTATTGGCCATGGAGACAGCCATGCAGGTCACCGACAACATGCAGGGTCTGGCGGAGATTCAAAACCTGCAACTTGACGTGCAGTTGATGGATACCCCGACGCTGGAGATGCTGGCAGCCGGAGCACCTCCTCTGGCAAGTCTGGAAGAACGCCTGATTCGGGCAGAAGCAGAGCTGGACGATGCCCTGGCAGACATGCAGTTTGGCCATCAAACCCGCAACATTGAATTCCCCGAACCCGAACTCACCATTTCCCAGTGTTCTCTGATCAATGCGACCACTACTTTTGCTGCTTTTAGTGTCTGGAGCATTGTGCGTGAGGTACTGTCGGTGACACGTTGGGTTTGTATCCAGGAAATTGGCGGATTCAATGCATCTGAAAGCTGCAAAGTTGAATCGGTTTTGAACGATGCTTTTAAGTTTATTTATCTAGGCGCCGTCGCGTGTCTGGAAGAACAGCGCGATGCCTACCTTGAAGCATTATTGGAAACTCAGGAGAACATTGCTGACCACCTCAGTGATTTTGTTGATGCCACCAGCTCCAGCCGGGCGTCACAAGACTCCGTCGATGACGTACAGACTACAGTAAGCAGCAACATCTCAAGCCTGAGCGATTTAGATACCAGTCTGAGCACTGATCTGACCAGCATCGAAAATGATTTACAAAATGCACTGGATGAGCTGGATGAATTAATGGCCGATGCCAATGACCTGATTTCCGTCTCCAGCGACATCCAATTGAGGGTGCAGGAAAATCAGATCGACGTTGAAGATGCCCAGACCCGGGCCGACGATGCCCAGGAAACCGCCGGGGAAATACGCACGGACACACAGTCGATCATTTCATCGTTAACCGATCTGCAAACCAGTCTGGACAGTCTGCAGACCGAGTTGACCGGCAGCCTGGGCCAAGCCAGCAAGGCATTGCTGGTGGCTGCCCTGGCCGATTCGGACAGTCATATCGTGCGTTTTATGCTGCCTCAATCAGCTGGCGGCGAGTTGGAAGCGGCACGTGAAATTGTGATCGCAGCGATCACTGCGTACCAGGGATTAGGCGCTAACACCAACACTGCGCTGTCGCTGCTGGCTGATGGGGATGTGGCCTATAACCAGCAGGATTACCTGACCGCTTATCGGCTGTTTGCCATGTCTTATCAATCCCTGACCGGGAACGGGAATGGAATCCGGAGGACTTCGCCATGAAACGGCTTATTATTATCGCAACCCTGCTTACCCTTGGAACCATCAGTCAGCTACACGCTGAACTGGTGAGTATTGATGAGGATTTCATCAATGTCGGCAATTACAATTCCAGCGTGGATGACATTATCTTCAGCCTCGACAGCGATGCGGCCACCGGCAACATCGTTACCTGTGTGGGCTTTTCAGTCAGCCCGGTAGCCGAGGGCACCCGGTATAACATCGACTGTTACGTTCACGACTCTGATGGCGATGAAATCTCGAATATCTTAATCTCCAGTCTGGGCACCCTGTCGACCACGGGCACCAGCTACAGCATTGATCTCTCCAATCTGGATGTCGGCATTAACGACGAGAATGACATGTATGTGCTGTGGACCGGTGACGACAAAGCCTTTGTGCAGGGTTTTGATATAGACGGCAATGATCTGTTTGACGCGATTGAGTTCTCCACCGACGCGGGCTTCTGGTGGGATGTGAATCTGGCGGTCACGGAAAATACTTTCTGGGTAGTGGGCAGTTCGGAAACCGATGTGGACACCTTCAGCCTGTTTGAAACAGAGTTTTTCTACTATGACAGTGCAGGCACCTTTCAGGATAACGTGCTGCTGTTTGACGCGATTGCCGACGATTTTCTGATTGCTGATTGCGACCTTTCCGATGTAGCCAGCAGTGCTTCCGGTGATTTGATTATTACCTGGGTAGAGCCGGTTGATCGTGATGATGACAGCTGTGCGGGCAATATCTATGCCATCACCTACCGTGAATCAGGAACAGCTATCAGCGATGCCACCCAACTCAACGATGAGGTTGAGGATGACGACGGCAATGACGCTTCGAATTTCTATGACCCACTGGCGGTTGCCTATGAAAATGGTGAATACGTGGTCGCATGGACCGATGGCGACAACGCCTATTCCGCCAACCTGCTACTGGATGGCGACATAGCAGATTCACAGGAAACGCTGGTTTCCGGTAACAGTCCCAGCCTTGGCGGCAACTCAGCCACTCAGGATTATGTGGTTACCACAGAGCTGACCTCCGGCAGTGACTGTACCATTGAGGCCCAACTGGCTTTTGATGCCGATGTGGATCCTGAGACGGTTTTCTCGCCTGGCGACTGCAATGAAGGCAATGATGTGACTTTTGCCCAGGACGGCAACATTCTGATGGCGCAGGCCACCGGCCTGACTGACAATTTTGGTTTCTTTTATGTCAGCAAAATCTTTCTGCCGGCTGAAATTGAAGTCAGTTCGGTCTCGGTCCAGGAAGGCGATCCGACGCGCGGCATTCAAAATGTGGCAGTAATTGATGTAGCGCTCACGCGAGCTCACCCCGCCGGTGATGATATCGAGGTAAATTATTTCACCCGCGATGACACAGCCCTGGTTGGCATCGATTACGAGCGTGCCGAAGGCACCCTCACCTTTCCGGGTGAAAGCGCCTCGTTAACCCAATCCATTCAGGTGCCGATTATTCCCGACACTGATTTTGAAGACGATGAAATTTTTACCCTCAATCTCGAGAATGCCATCAATGCGGTGATCAAAAATGATGCTGACGAGGCCGATATCACCATCAACAACGACGATTCAACACCCGATATAACAGCCGATTGTGACAACGACGATGCCGAGGATTGTAAAACGGTTGACGAACCGGGCATTGCCGGCACCAGCACCCAGCTGATAGTCACATTGACGATGGCTGAGTCTATCGACAGTGACATTACCGTAGACTTTGAGACCGTTGATGGCACTGCGACGGCCGGATCAGATTACCTTGCCAATTCCGGCACGCTGCAGTTTCTGGCCGGCAGCACACAGGCGCAGCTGGCCGTGACCATACTTGGTGATGACGTATCCGAGGACACCGAAACCTTTGATATCAGCCTGACCGGTTCCAGCAGCATCAGCCTGCCCGATGAAACACTGACTGTCAGCATTATCAACGAGACCCTGTGCGATCTTGACCTGGATCCGGACCCCAATGACGTTGTAGTAACCTCAGCAGGCGGTGACGAGTCGTTTACCGTCAACAGCACCTTAAGCGATTGTGAATGGGAAGTCGATGTCACTGACACTGATGGCGGCGACACCATTGATTGGATCACCATCACATCGGCAACCGGTGTAGGGTCTGGAACAGTCGAATTTTCGGTTGATCCGTTTGACCCCGATCCTGGTGAGTCATTGGCGCGTAACGCAGACATCAATGTCACTCTGAGTGACAGCAATGACCCGTTCGTTGATCTGACCGTGACCTTTGAAGTCGGCCAGGATGGCGATTGCAGTTTCACCCTGGACCCCAGTTCAGAAGATTTCGATGTGGATGGCGGTACCGGAACCTTCTCGGTCACACCGAATGACGAGAGCTGTGAATGGTCAGCGACCAGTGATGTCAGCTGGCTGGTAATCGACTCGCCCACCACTATCGCCACCGGCAGCGGCAGTGTTGAATATACCCTGAGTGATAATGCCGGCGATGCCAATGTGGAAAACGATGCCCGCAGTTATACCATCATCAGCGAGGAATTTGATTACACCATTACTCAGGACGGTTGTATTTATACGCTGGATGAAACCAGTCTCGATGTAACCGCTGATTCCACCGATACCAGCGTGGATGTGCTGGCGCCCGGCACAGAGAGCGGCTCCTGTTCGTGGACGGCGGTCAGTAATTCCAGCTGGATTCTGGTGAGTGGCGGTTCATCCGGTTCCGGCGGCGGAACCGTCAGTCTGGCGATTCTGGATAACGCCTCGGTTGATTCCCGCACCGGCAGTGTATCGATAGCCGGGCAGACCCTGACGGTCAGTCAATCCGGACAGGATTGTGATTACTCTGTAGATCCGGAGAGCTTCAGCGTCTGCCCGGATGGACAAACCTTCGATATCGATGTCAGCGCTACCGATGGCTGCAGCTGGAGCCTGGTGGCTCAGGACAGCTGGCTGGAGGTGTTGACCAATGCAACCGGCATCGGTGATGAAACCGGCAGTGGCGTGGTGTTGAGCAACTTAAGTGAAGTTGACCGTACAGGAACTATCGAACTGCAGGCCAGCACCCGCGGCAGCACACAGGCCACCATTGAATTCAGTCAGGAGGGTTTCCTGATCTATGAACCGTTTGAAGACGGCCTGCCCGATGACTGGATGTTCGATCCGGAAGGAGACTGGTCAGTCAGCGGCAATGCATTAATCGGCGAACTGCTGGTCATGGGAATGGGTACAGCACTGGATATGTCAACGGCCTGCAGTGACTGCAAGATTGAGTCCACGGTGATGGTTACCACGGCCAGCAACGGCAGCATGGATGTGCTCACTCTGGTTGGCTGGTATGTGGACGAAACCAACTATGTCGGCCTGGCGATGGATGAATTCACCAATAACTGGCGTCTGCTGCAGGTGTTCGATGGCCAGACCACAGTAGTTGAAACCAGTGTTGGCTCCATCGTGCCCAACGTTTCCTATGATATTGCGCTGGGCTTTGACGGCACCAATTTCATCGCAGAAGTCGGCGGCACCGATATTCTGACGCTGCCGGCACAGTTCACCATGCCGGTGGGTTTTGCCGGCTTTAAGCTCAACGATAATAATGGGCAGTTTACCGAGTTGCGGGTTATCGGCAGCAGTGCTGACATTGAAGATATGCTCAACGATTCATTTGAAGCGGCCGACGGTTCATCAATATCGGCCTGTACGCAATAATATACGCCCAGGCAGATGGTAATAAAAGGATAATCAGTGGACCAGCACACAACAATTACCGGTAAGCACCGCCGCACCGTCATCACCGGTGTGGTTGGCAACCTGATGGAATGGTATGACTTTGCCATTTATGGCTATATGGTGCCGATTATAAGTGTGCTGTTTTTTCCATCCGATGACCCGCTGATATCCATAATTGCCACTTTCAGCGCATTTGCCGCCGGCTACTTTGCCCGTCCCCTGGGTGGGTTCATTTTTGGTCATATCGGCGACCGGTATGGCCGTAAAACCATGCTGACCATCAGTGTGGTAATGATGGGCTTATCAACGTTCATGATCGGTCTATTGCCGGTGCATGCTCAGATCGGCGCCAGTGCCGCTGTGCTTTTGGTATTGCTGCGTATTCTGCAGGGTATTTC
>JANQPN010000073.1 GCA_028289455.1 Wenzhouxiangellaceae bacterium | reverse complement strand
CATCCTCTCCCTGCTGGTGCCCCCGGGCTCACTTTTACCTTCCATCCAATGAAGGGGCCAATGACGACGCAGAGTATGCGTGGCCTGAAACGACATGGTCCGATGCATTGGCGTGGTGATCGGACCGGTGTGGATCGCGGTCCAGATGAAACACTTGAATCTGCTGCATTCAAAGAATTCAACGAAGCTTTTGAGGGCTTAATGGCACGCGAAAGCCAGTTAACTGAAGAGCAGATGCAGGTGTTTACCGATTTTTCACTGGACCTGACATATCCGCCCAATCCGCACCGGAATCTGGATGATTCATTAAATGCAGATCAAGCCGTCGGTGAAACGATGTTTTTAACCGGTTTTGCCCGGCCCGGTCAGGGTATTGAGTTGTGTGCGGCTTGTCATACACTGGATCCGGCCAATGGAATATTCGGCACCGGTGGACTCATGTCATTTAATAATCAGCCGGGTGAGAAGGATTTCAAAATCCCGCATTTCCGTGACCAATACCAGAAGGTGGGCATGTTCACGCCCTCACTGGTTAATCCATCTATTTCTGGTCCTCAGGTACGTGGATTTGGATATAACCACAATGGCGCGACCAGCTCATCAGCTATTCTGGCGGAGTTTTTCCTGGAGCCAACGCTGTTTCGGCAGGTGCGTGAATATTTCATCGCCTTCCCAACTGAATCGCCACCGATACTCGGCCAGCAATTGAGCGTATCGGAAACCAATGTCAGCAGTACTCAGGCGCGCATGGACTTGCTGATGTCACAGGCCAAAGTGACGACACCATTTCCTTATTGTGACCTGGTAGTTCAGGCTCCTGAGGCAGGCGGTCAACAGGCATGGCTATATGACCGCAGCAGTCAACGCTTTATCCCCGACAACAGCAATCAGCCTGAGCTGGATGAAGCCGCTATGCGGGCACGCATCACTGCGGCTGACACTGCTTATTTGATGACCTGTATGCCATGGGGCTCGGGACAGAGGCTGGCACTTGACCGGGATGGCGACGGCCTGCTGAACGGTGATGAGCAACGCCAGGGTTCAGATCCTGATGATGCGCTATCGACCACCTTTAAACCGCGCTCCGGAATCTGGTGGAACCCGGCGCGTTCCGGACACGGCATTGATGTGCAGCGTGTCGGTAATCTGCTGGGGATTACCTGGTTTACCTATCTGGAAAACGGCCGGGGAGTCTGGTATCGGGCAGTTGCGCCATTACAAAGCGACTGGTCGGCGCCATTGGAAATTTACCACTGGGATGCTGAGCAGGAACGGGCTACCGGTACAGAAGTCGGTAGTTTGAATCTGGTGTTTGAATCGGCCACCTCGGTAATCATGAACTGGCAGATCGGTGAGCAAAGTGGCAGTGAATCATTCATTCCTCTGTTGTTTGGTCAGGGGCTGCCGGCGCCGGACTTTACCGGCATATGGCATACCCCGGAAAGCCCGGGATTCGGTATGAGCGTTACCAGTCAGGGCAGCCGGCGTTTTCTGGTGGCTACCGTTTATAACGGACAGGGTGAGCCGGTGTGGATGATTGGTTCAGGACCAAATGACCTGGAAGCTGCACTGGAACTCAGCCGCTGGAGTGGCGCCTGCCCTTCATGTGATTTTATACAGGTGACCGCTGAACCGGCAGGACAGGCTTCATTCCGCTTTGACGGGTTGCGTACCGGCCGGGTGGATCTGAGTGTTACCAGTGCTGACGGCAATCTGTGGGAACGCCAGGATGCCTTGTTCAGGCCTATCAGTACACCGCCTGACCGCTGAAATTGAGGTCAGGGCAGCAGCTGATCCAATGAAATAATTTCGAAAGGTGGTCTATGGTCGCCGGGCCATGGACTGCTATTGCGGTTCAACCACACGGCCGGCAGCCCATAATTGGCTGCGCCGAGCACATCATCGTTGGGATTGTCCCCGATATGCAGAATCTGTTCCGGCGGCAACGCCAGGGCATCACACAATGCTGCCCAGATAGCACTGCCGGGCTTGCTGCAACCGACTTCACCGGCACGTAGAACGGCACTGAAGTTGTCGGCAATTCCCAGAAGCTCAAGGTTGGCGTTGCCATTGGTAGTTGCGGCCAGCCTAAAACGGGTTTGTAACCGTTCCAGTGACGGCAGAGCATCCTGGTACCACTCGATTTGGTGACGGGCCCGGTAAAACACCTGCCAGCCGGCTGTTGCCTGAGCTTTGGCCTGGGTTAAGTCCCCGGCGTAGCCAAACTCATTCAACAGGCATTCCAGTGATTGACGCCGCAGTGCAGAAATATCATGTGAGAGCTCAGGGAAGGCGACAGCTGTGTCGGCACGGTGCCTTCGCAGACTAAGCAGGTCATGCTTTTCAGTGATCCGAGGGTGGTGATATTCCAGCCATGACCATAATTGCCGCTCGGCTTTTTCGATAACCGGTTCAATCGGCCACAGGGTATTGTCCAGATCGAAGCTGATGGCTTGTACCTGCGGCCAGCAATCGGATACAGAATAAGTTTGCAGGGACTTAACCACTCGATCACGCCAATATCAAAAACGGCATTGTGAGGACTTTGCTCACAAGCATCAAGATTATTGAATTATTCACATAAATCGGTCTAACCTGTCACTGATGAAATATTGCTGTTCACCTATGAAATTAGTGCTATCCAAAAACCTGCTAATAATCTTATGGCTGGCCTCGTGGTGTTTAGCCGCCACGGGTGTCTGGGCACAGGATGAAACTGATCACCGGGAACAACCCCGGTTTATTAATCTGCAGACGGATGCGTCCGGTGAGCCCGTTGCATTGCAGGTAGCGATTGTCAGTTATGCTGCTGAAGGGGAGTACCGGGGGGGTGTATCGGTAGACCTGATCAGCGCGGTGCATATCGGTGACAAACACTACTATTCCGAGCTGAACCGGCGATTTCAGGAATATGACGCCGTGCTGTTTGAGCTGGTGACTGCCGACAGTGATAACCTGCCGGGCGACGGTGAAGCGGGCTTTAATCTGTTGTCGATGTTCCAGGGCTGGATGAAAAATGCCCTGGGGCTGAGTTTCCAGCTGGAGGAAATTGACTACACTCCGGGCAATATGGTGCATGCTGATATGACTATCAGCGAGTTTCGCGCCAGCATGGCGGCACGTGGTGAATCGATGTTCAGTATGTTCATGGAGTTATGGCGTGCAGGAATGCAGCAAAGCCTGCAGCGACCGCCGTCAGGCAGCGATTTTGATATTTTCCGGGCAATGTTTTCCAGCAACCGGCAGCAGGCACTGAAGCAGGTGGCAGCCCGGGAGTTCATGGATATGGAGCAGTTCGATGCCATTATGGCTGCCGGTGATGGTTCCACGCTGGTCACCGAGCGCAACAAAAAAGCCCTGCAGGTTCTGCGTGATGAGTTGGCTGTCGGCAAACAAAGAATCGGTATTTTTTATGGTGCAGCACATATGCCGGATATGGGGCAGCGGTTAATGCAGGATTTTGATCTTATGCCGCAACGCACGGTTTGGGTGGATGCCTGGGATTTACAGAACTGACTCAAGCCGCACAAGCGTATATCGAGCATACTGTTTCATCCGGCATGCTCAGTTCAGCTAAAGAAGTTTCACTGCCCTTACATAACCTCCCGCTATAACTGCATTCAGGATGGTTGTTTCCGTCCGTGGCCATGCGTCCATAGGATAGGTTCATCGTTAAACGGAACAGCCTATCGGGTCATAATCATGTCAGCCAATGCAAAAACCATGCAGCTTGCTCCACTCTCCGATGAGCAAACCCTCCAGTTGCAGCAACTCACGGATACTTTTGATGTGCAGGCGTTGCATTGGCTGGCTGGTTATGCCGTCGGCCGGGCGCATGCACTGGATATCGGCGGCAATCAGCAGCTTGGTCTGCGGTTGCCGGAGCAAGCTGCGGTATCTGCCGGTCCGCAGCAGCGGCTGGTCATTCTCTACGGCAGTCAGACCGGCAACGGCCAGGTGCTGGCTGAGCGTTATGCGGCTGAAATGCAGGCAGCCGGTATTGAAGTACTGCTCAGTAATATGCAGGAATTTAATGTCCGTAAACTGAAAGACGAACACAACCTGTTGATCGTGGTCAGCACCCATGGAGATGGAGACCCACCGGATGATGCGGTGGATTTCATCGAGCAGTTAAGCGCTAAAAAAGCCCCCAAACTGAATCAGCTGGAATATGCAGTGCTGGCTTTGGGCGACTCCAGCTATCCGGATTTTTGTGTTACCGGTCAGCGGATCGATACACGGCTGGCTGAACTGGGCGGTACACGCCTGGCTGAATGCGCCATGGCCGATCTGGACATTGAAGAAGTGGCAGAGCCCTGGTGGGCGAAGCTGCAACCGATCTGGCAGCAGAGTTTGCAGAATCAGACCGCCGGTCAGCCGGGCAGCAATGTCACTCAGCTGCATCCTGTGTCGCCACAATCCGAATATAACCGCAAAAACCCCTACCAGGCAGAACTGCTGACCAATCAGCTGATTACTGCTGATGCTGCGGAAAAAGATATCCGGCATATCGAGCTGGACCTGGGTGATTCCGGATTACAGTACCAGCCGGGGGATGCATTGGGCGTATGGCCGGTGAATCCACAACCCATTGTTGATGCAGTGCTGCAGGCCACAAATCTGCAGGCCGATCTGAGCATTGCGAATGCAGATGAGCAGCACAGTCTGAACAGCTGGCTGTCAGCCAGGCGCGAAATCACTTTATTATCCAAGCCGTTCCTGCAGGCACATCTGGAACGGGTGAAATCTGCCGGGGATCGAAGTGAACTGGAAACGCTGCTGGGCAATGATCAGCGCCAGCAGTTATCTCAGTTGTTCGATACCCATCAGGTGGTTGATGTGTTGCAGCGCTGGCCTGCAGATTGGTCAGCGGATGATCTGGTCAATAACCTGCGCACATTAACGCCCAGAATGTATTCGATAGCCTCCAGTCAAGCGGTCACCGAAGATGAGGTGCATACCACACTCGCACGGGTAGCCTATCAGGCTCATGGCAGTCAGCACTGGGGTGCGGCTTCAAATTATCTGGCGAACCTGGATGCCGAAGAAGCAGCTGACGTATCAATCTTTATTGACAGTAATCCGCGTTTCCGACTGCCGGAAGACAGCAGCCGCGACATAATCATGGTCGGGCCTGGAACCGGTATCGCGCCGTTCCGGGCGTTTGTACAGCACCGCGCAGCCCTGGGCGGCGCCGGTCGCAACTGGCTGTTTTTCGGCGCCCAGCATTTCCGCTCGCAGTTTCTGTATCAGCTGGAATGGCAAAGGGCGCTGAAAAACAACCATTTGCAAAGGCTGGATCTGGCGTTCTCCCGGGACCAGCAGCAGAAAATCTATGTTCAGCACCGCATGCTGGAGCACGGCAAAGATCTGTATGCGTGGCTGGAGAACGGGGCTTATTTCTATGTCTGTGGTGATGCCAAGTACATGGCCGCTGATGTTGAAGCGGCACTGCACCAGATTGTCATTGAACACGGCAGTAAATCGGCTGACCAGGCGGCTGAATATATTCGGAACCTGGTTCGTGAAAAACGCCTGCTGAAGGATGTCTACTGATGGCTGAGCAACCATTGTCTGATGTCGAACGCATCAAAACCGCCAGCCGGTTTCTGCGGGGCAGCCTAAAGGAAAGTCTGGCCGATCCTGTGACCGGAGCGATCAGTGATGATGACACCCAGCTGATCAAGTTTCATGGCAGCTATCAGCAGGATGATCGCGATGTCCGCGAACTGCGCCGCAAACAGAAACTGGAGCCTGACTACCAGTTCATGCTGCGTACGCGTTTACCGGGCGGCGTTTGTACGCCTGAGCAGTGGCTGAAATTGGATCAGCTGGCGCAAACCTATGCCAACAACAGCCTCAGACTGACCACCCGGCAGGCATTTCAGGTGCATGGGGTGATCAAGTGGAACCTAAAAAAAGTCATTGCCGAGATGAACCAGGTCATGCTGGACACGCTGGCAGCTTGCGGTGATGTCAATCGCAATATTATGTGCGCGGTGAATCCTTACCGCGGTGATCTTTACCGGGAAGTTACCCAGATGGCCGATAAGCTGTCGCTGCATTTATTGCCTGCGACCGGTGCTTATCACGAAATCTGGCTGGATGGTGAACCGGTGGTTACCGAGGAGCATGAACCCATATACGGAGAAACCTACCTGCCGCGCAAATTCAAGACTGCGATTGTCATCCCGCCGGTTAATGATGTTGACGTGTTCGCGCATGACCTGGGTTTTATCGCCATAGTCGAAAACGGCAGTATCGTGGGTTACAACGTTACCGTCGGTGGCGGCATGGGCGTGACCTATGCGATGCCGGAAACCTATCCCCGATTGGCTGATGTCATTGGCTTTGTAACGCCAGATCAGGTTCTGGATGTAGCCGCAGCAGTGGTAACCACCCAGCGCGATTTCGGCAACCGGTCCGACCGCCGGCTGGCACGTCTTAAGTACACCATTGACCGTATGGGTCTGGATGCTTTTGTAGCCGAGGTGGAGCAGCGCAGTGGCATACAACTGGCCCCACAGCGTGACTACACGTTCAGCAATACCGGCGATCAGCCCGGCTGGATGCAGGGCGATGATGGCTCTTGGCATCTGACCTTGCAGATACCGTCCGGACGGATCAAGGATGATGATCAACAGCAGACTTTAACGGCGTTGCGGGCGGTGGCTGAATCGATTCAGGAAATTGAACCGGCACGGTTCATCCTGACACCCAATCAGAATCTGGTGATTGCCAACATTCCGGATGATCAACGCAGTTCAATAGATCAGCTTTTGATCAGCCATGGATTGCAGGATTTCTACCTGCCCAGCGCACTGCGTCAGCATACCCTGGCCTGTGTGGCTTTTCCCACCTGCAGCCAGGCGATGTCGGAAGCCGAGCGCTATATGCCGGAATTCCTCGACCGGTTTGAAGGCATTCTTGCAGAATTCGGCCTGGAGAATGAACCGATTGTGCTGCGTATGACCGGTTGCCCGAATGGCTGCGCCCGCCCGTATATGGCTGAAATCGGCCTGACCGGCAAAGCGCCAGGCCGCTACAACCTGTATCTGGGCGGTGGATTCGACGGGCAGCGGCTAAACCAGCTGTATCGGGAAAACATCGATGAGGACGGAATATTCGGGGAACTGACACCGTTGTTGCGGCAATTTGCCGAGCAGCGCAATCTCGATGAACATTTCGGCGATTTTCTGCATCGCATGGAACTGCTGCCACCGGTTCAGGAGGCAGCGTGAACACACAGCAATGCAATACCTGTGAAAAGGACTTACCAGGGGTTACGGAAATGTCAGCAGTTAATGATGCAGCAGCATCAACCAGTGTCACGCCGATAAGGCCTCTGGCAGATGTGGAAATCCGTATGGGACAAATGAGTGCCGAACAGAGGGTGCACTGGGTCATCGATAATCTGGCCGGCCGGCCGGTGCTGTCATCCAGCTTCGGCGCTCAGTCAGCTGTGATGCTGCATCTGTTGACCGGCATTGAGCCTGATATCCCGGTGATTCTGATCGACACCGGTTATCTGTTCCCGGAAACCTACCAGTTTATCGATCGCCTGCATGATCGCCTGCGCCTGAACCTGAAAGTATTTCGCAGCGATTTAAGCCCGGCCTGGCAGGAAGCCCGTTACGGTAAGTTGTGGGAAAAATCCGAATCGGGATTGAACCATTACAACCGCATCAACAAAGTCGAGCCGATGCGCCGTGCGTTGAAATCCCTTCAGGCCGGCTTATGGTTCTCCGGTTTGCGCCGGGGACAGTCACAAAGCCGAGCCAATATTCAGTTTATTGAACGGCGCGAAGGTAAAGATGGCCTGCAGCCGATCTGGAAAGTACACCCGCTGGCCGACTGGACTGACCGGGATGTGGGTATGTATCTAAAAAACCATGATCTGCCATATCATCCGCTATGGGATCAGGGTTATGTCTCGATCGGCGATACCCACACCACTAGCCGGCTGGCCGATGGCATGACTGCTGAGGAAACCCGGTTTTTCGGTTTACAAAGGGAGTGTGGAATACATACCCAGATTTGAGACTTGCGCTAACGCAAAAGCGCTTACTGCAATCCGAAAAGTTGAGTGGCAGAGCGAAATAAGAGCAACACATTCCGCCGGCTGATATATAAACAATAAACTACGTAGTGCAATGTGTTCCGCTTATTGCACCCAGTATTATTAAGTAACCCCTCGTTTCTGCTGTTTTGTTAACAGCAGAAACAGAACTTATACTTCCCGCTTAAGAGTCAGATAACGGAACACTAAGTTCCAGATAATCATAAGGAAGAACTTGGTGAGCCTATTCAGCAGGGCGTTTACCGTGACCAGAATACTGTGTTTTTTGATGGTGGTATCACCGTCAGCATGGGTGCTCGGTCAGCAGCCTTCGATGCAACTGGTCATAGAGCAGTACCGGCAACAGTACTTTGAACTTGCACTGGATCTGCTGGTGACAATTGATCCATCCGAACCCGACTACGCCTATTATCACGGTCTAATACATTATCAGCTGTTTAACTTCGAACAGGCGTTACCGTCTTTGCTACAGGCGAATCAGGTTAGACCAAACGATGCTGCTCTACTGCAGGCACTGACTGATGTTTACCGGGCAGACCAACAGTGGTCAGCAGCGGCCGGTTACGCACAGCGACTTGTTGATGTCGGTGAGCATCAGCAAGGTTTTTTCCTGTTGGGGAAAATTGAGCGTGGCCGGAATAACCATGCTGCTGCACTGACACATTTTATCCACGCCGCAGAGGGTGAAAACACGCGCATTGCCCAGCAGGCTGCTTTGGCAGCCGCAGAAATCCATTATCGAAATGAAAATTCAGATCTGGCCCGGGCAATTATCCTGGAAGGCATCAGCTTAAACCCTGACTCATTCGATGCCTACAGCCTGAGGCAGTTGCATCAGAACGTACCACTGCAGGAAACTCAGAAGCTGCATGTCAGCCTGGGTTACCGTTTGGAATATGATGACAATGTGGCGCTGGTGCCATCAATCGGGCAGTTGCCGGGCTCACCGGTGATCATCAGTGACGAATCCGATGTGCGGCATGTTCTGACCGCCGATGTTACCTATCATCAGCCACTGGGTAACGGGCTGGTGGCATTCGGGGAGGCGCATTTAGCCCATAACCGGCAATTTGAGTTGAGCCTGTTCGACCAGACCAGCATTAACCTGGTGGCCGGAATAGGCGGCTCGTGGAATGGCCTGGGCTGGCGGTTGCCGGTGGAATATGATTTGCAGCGATTCGACGGCAGTCGGTTCCTGACAACCTGGTCCGTATTGCCGGGAATTTATTACAAGCCTTCAGATGACTGGATGTTGCACCTGTTTGCCCGCCTGGGTGAAATTGATGATCACCAGGTTATCAGTCCAATAGAAGATCAGGGTGGCAATTTAAGTCGGCTAGGGATATTTGTATACGGCAGGCTGACCGATGATTTAAGTCTTCGCGGAATCGTTGAAGCCGGCGACAATAATGCTGATGGATTGAACTGGCAACGTAACGAAGCACGCGTCTATGCCTATCTGGAATATGCCTTCAATTCACGCTGGACAGCAGGCGCTGGAGTACAGTACCAGCGGCTGGACTTCGATAATGTTAATGATGTCTTTCAGGTCAGACGCGATGATGACATTAACGAAGCATTCGTCAGTGTGGCTTATCAGTTGGACCGGCATTGGGAATTGCGGGCTCAAGCCAGCCGTGTTCAGCAGGATTCGACTATTGATGTACTCAGTTACAACCGCAATGTGTTTTCGCTGGGGCTTACCTGGGAATATTAGTGATGAAACAAAACCGCTACGTACGAATATCAGACCTGCTCAATGGGTGGTTGCTGATATTACTGACTTTTAGCTCAGTTATCGGTTTTGCACAGGAAGATGCCGTGGGGGTGGTCAGCGCACTAACCGGGCGTGCTGATGTTTTTCGGGGAGACCAGCCTCCACTGGCCATGACCGAGCAGGATCCGGTGTTTCGAGGAGATATTCTGCAGACCCAGGCAGATTCCGAACTGGAGTTGCAGATGAGTGATGGCAGCAGTTTCATTCTTGATCAGAATACCCGGCTGGTGCTGTCTCAGTATCTGCCCGACCAGGAGCCGGAAGGGCTGTTCGAGCTGATTCGCGGACGCCTGAGGTCGTTCATCTCAAGTAATTTCTCACACCGCTCCGATTCATTCCAGGTGGATACCAAGGAAGGCCGCATGGGTGTGCAGGGTACGGTCTTCGATGTCTATGCGCTGCCTGCTGAAACACAGGTTTATGTCTACGAAGGCCTGGTTTCGGTGACTGCACACGACCCGGGTTTCAGGCAGACCAGGTTGATCGGCGCAGGCGAGTTTTCCCGAATAACCCCAGGGGCGCCTGCGCAACCACCAAGGCCGTTTAATAGCCGGCAGCATCGTCCTCCGCAACGGCGGAAAAATTCCGGGCTGCGCAGCGGCGGCTCACAGGATTTACGTTCCGGAGGACGTCAAGGCAGGGATCCAACCCGGCGGGCACCCCGCGGCCCTGAATTATTCAATCAGCCTCCACCTAACCCAATGGACGATATGGGTCAGATGGGGGATGGCCAATCCGGAGGTTGATTAAACCAATAGCTATGCAGCGGGTTATTGCTAAGTGTCAGGTTATGAATATTCATACTCTTTTCACTGCTTGGTGATATATTGAAAATGCATCGTAGAAGGGTGGTAGGGATGCACATGATTCACCTCACTTGTTGATTAACCGCTCTTTATACGGTGTGCGGTAAAAGGATTTATCGCAATTCACAAGGAGGAATCAATATGAAACCTATCTATATCACTATTGCCATAGTGTGCACTTCAATTCTCACAGGTATTCCCACAGCCAGTCTGGCACAGGACGCTGAGCCTGCAGCCCAGGTTTGTTTTACCCTGGAAAGAACGGGTGTCTGCGGGATGGCGGGGACCGGCACTACCATTACCTGTCCGGATGGTTCCAGCGGACCTTCATTTGTGCGTGTCGCACCGACCACCTATAAGTGCGTACCTGCACCGGAAGGCTCTGGAGGCAAAACCAAATGTGACAATACAGGTACTCAGGTTGAGGAAAGGCTGATTACCTATTCATGTGCCGGCGGCAGCTATGCACAATCTTCCAATCTTGTACTGCAAAGATGCCATTCAGCCGAACTGGGTGGAGTGGCCTGTGAAGGCTCGGCCAATCAGCGTGCCATGGATGAGTTGCTGTCGATTCTGGATACCTTCGAATAGCAGAGACCGTATTTATTAAATACAGCAACAACCGGCGGGTGCTGGCATGGCACCCGTCGGGTTTGCCTGACTGCAGATTACAGCAGCAGCTAAGGCAAACGCCTATGATTATTCAGTTTTTACCGCAGCTAACCCTGATATCGACAGGAGTTGCCCAGCTGTAGCGGCTGTAAAATGCTGATCCACCGCCTGCAGGATTGGGCAGGCTGACTGCGCCATTGTCGGTGGCGCCCAGCATTTCATAAAAACGCCGGGCAGGCGTGTTGTTCTGAACCACCCACAGATAGACTCCATTGGCAGCATGGTATTCATTCAGCCAGTTGCGTGCCTGCATCATCAGCCAGGTGCCGATGCTTTGCCCTTTGGCCGCATGGGCAACATGCAGGTTGTCGATCAGTGATCCCCAGGCCGGGTCCTGGCTGCCGAATACGCAGATAAAACCCAGTAATGCAGCATCCTGTTCGGCCAGCAAGGTCCATTGTGCCGACGGGGTATTGGTTAAGCGCTCGTGCCAGGTGTGAATGCGGTTTTGATCGACTCGCTTATCTAGAAAGTCGTCTTCCAGTGCTCCCCGGTAATTGCGCTTCCAGCTGTCGGCATGCAGCAGGCCGATGCGTTCTGCATCATCAGGTTGCGCCTGGCGATAACTGAGATCTGCAAACAAGCAGGCTTCCTGATCAGCTGCTGGGGCTGTTGGGGCAGTTTGATCCGTGCAGGTCACGCCAGTGCATTGGTGCAGGGAACTGATCCGGCTCGTCCGGGTTGAGCATGCGGGGCAGCTTACGGCGTTCGATCTGCGGAGCCAGTGCGCTGATAAATGCCAGAGCATATTCACGCAGCAGACGGTCCTGACGCACCAGAATCCAGGTGGTGCAGGTTGGCAGCAGGTTATCGAT
Source organism: Wenzhouxiangellaceae bacterium (assembly GCA_028289455.1). GTDB lineage: Bacteria > Pseudomonadota > Gammaproteobacteria > Xanthomonadales > Wenzhouxiangellaceae > JAJFKX01. The sequence continues at coordinate 87,439 of JANQPN010000073.1, read as the reverse complement.
ACAGCGCAGCTCAAGGTCGGCCCGGTCTTCCGGCAGAATAGCCATTTCCGCCAGTATGCCGACGCCCAGTCCGGCGCGCACATAAGTCTTGATTAGGTCTGCGTCACGTGCGGTGCAGGCAATTCTGGGGGACAGCTCTGCAGAGGAAAAGGCTTTACGCAAGGATGAATCCGGCGAAATCGCCGACTCATAACTAACCAGAGGATAGTCGGCCAGTTGATGAAGCGTAATATCATCGCCGACCTGAGTCAGCGGATGGGTGTTGGGCATCATAATGACCCGTTCCCAGTCAAAAACGGGAACGGCAATATAGCCAGAGGGCGGCTTGCTGGTACCACTCATTATCGCCAGGTCTATCTCATCCCGATGCAGCAGTTCCAGCAGTTCTGCGTCACCACCGGGCATCAGATGAATGTTGACGTCAGGAAATTCCTGCTTAAGTTTGGCAATTGCCGGCGGCAGTACAAAGCGTGCCTGGGTATGGGTGGTGGCAATTCGCAGTTCGCCGGTTGACTCATGCCGCATATTGGCGGCGAGCGCACGAATACTTTCCGCCTCATCAATGATTTTACGGGCGCGTTCTATCACCAGGGCGCCGGCCGGCGTTACCGCTTCAAGGCTGCGGCCACTGCGTGAGAACATTTGCAGGCCCAGCTCGTCTTCCAGGTGGCGCAGTTGTTTGGACAGGCCCGGCTGGGTGGCAAATACACGTTCTGCAGCCTGAGTGATGTTCAGGCCGGCATCAGCAATGGCCACCAGATAACGAAGTTGTGTCAGGGTCATTGATATCTATCGATGATTGGCTGTTGTTAAGGATAATTACTTCATGGAATCAGAACCACTACCATGGCGATGTCTGACATAACGTTTGGTTATAAGCAGGCGAATGAAGTTCATTTTTCTTATCAGTCGATTGCGCTTACTTTGCTGTTATGGAGAGACTTTATCCGTTATTTGCAGATTTACGTAACCGCCGTGTTGTGGTCATCGGCGGCGGCCTGGTGGCAGAGCGAAAAATCGCCGCTCTGCTGGATACCGGTGCAGATATCCGGGTGTTGGCAGGTCAGGCGACTCCGATGGTACAGCAATGGGCGGATCAGCGGGCTCTGGCACTCAGACAAAACAGTTTGCAGTTGTCGAGGTTCTCCGGCTGGTTTAACCGCAGCTTGCTGCGGCGCGAAATTAAATCAGCCTGGCTGGTTATAGCGGCAACCGATGATAAAGAGCTGAATCGCTACGCAGCTGCTTTGGGCCGGCGATATCAGGTATTTACCAATGTGGTTGATGATCTTGAACTGACCCAGTTTCAGGTGCCTGCGGTATTGCAGCGTGGACCGCTGCAGGCGGCTGTCTCCAGTGCCGGAGCAGCGCCGGTTTTGGCACGGCGGATGCGTGCCCGGCTGGAAACCGTGTTGGATGAATCGATGGCTGATTCGGCTGAAATGCTGAACCAATGGCGGGAGCGTATAAAGCAGGCCCTGCCCGACGTTGGACAACGCCGCCAGTGGTATGACAACCTGCTTGACGGTGAATTTTCTGAACGGATTAAAGCCCGCCGCTACTCTCAGGCTGAAAGGCTGCTGTCGCGTTCGCTGGCTGAGAGCGGCAAGCAGCTGCTGGCACAGCCGGCGATCGGTAAAGTGATTCTGGTAGGTGCCGGCCCGGGTGATCCGGGTCTGCTGACCATCCAGGCGCTGCGTGAATTGCAGCAGGCGGATGTGATTGTGCACGACCGGTTGGTAAGCGATCAGGTGCTGGAGCTGGCCCGCCGGGATGCGCAGCGAATTCTGGTGGCCAAGCGTGCAGGTCACCATGAAACCACACAGCAGCAGATTCATCAGATACTGGTGCGTGAAGCTCTGGCAGGTAAGCGTGTGGTCCGCTTAAAAGGTGGCGACCCGTTTGTATTCGGCCGTGGCGGAGAAGAGCTGCAGGAACTGCAGCAGCATGGAATTGAGTTCGCCGTAGTGCCGGGTATATCTGCGGCAATGGCCTGTGGTGCATATGCCGGGGTGCCGCTGACCCATCGGGATTATGCTCAGTCGGTGCGTCTGGTGACTGCGCATTGCCAGGATTCCATGGATCGCCTGGACTGGCCGGCGCTGGCTGAAGACAGTCAGACACTGGCGGTATACATGGGCGTTGGACAACTGGATTTATTGCGCGAGCGGTTGGTGGCGCACGGCAGATCACCGGTAACGCCATTTGCGCTGGTTGAGAACGGCAGCCGCAGCAATCAGCGGGTTATTACCGGCAGTTTGGATGAATTACCGCAATTGGCACGAATGCACCAGGTCAAATCACCGGCAATGCTGTTGCTGGGCAAAGTAGCGGCGCTGGCGCAGACGCTGCATTGGTATGGTGAACAGCCGATAACCGGGGAAACTTTGGCTGATGTGGCGTAATATGTAGAGTGTGGCTTGCATGTACTGCCGGGTAACACCACATGCAGTCAGACAGATTAACTGATCTTAGATCGAGGAATGATGCAAGGCGAATACCTTAACCAAAGATTTCTGATTGCCATGCCGGGGCTGGAAGACCCCAATTTCAAGCGCGGAGTAACACTGCTGTGCCAGCACAATGCCGATGGTGCACTGGGTATCAACATCAACCACCCGACCCAGATGCAGCTGGGCGATATCTTTTCTCAGATGCAGATAGAGTGTGATAACCCGGAAGTTGGCGAAGTTATCGTATTGCATGGTGGTCCGGTGCAGCCGGAACGGGGATTTGTTTTGCATGATGGTCACCCTCAGGCGCCGGAAGAGGAGTGGGAGTCCAGCATCAAGCTGACTGATGGATTATTTTTAACCACCTCACGGGATGTGCTGGTTGACCTGGCCAAGGGCCAGGGTCCGAATAATTTTCTGATAGCGCTGGGCTATGCCAGCTGGGCAGCCGGACAGCTGGAAGAGGAATTGCGTGAGAATGCCTGGTTGAATGCAGATGCCGACAAAGCGATTATCTTTCATGCGCCGCTGGATCAGCGCTGGAAGCAGGCGCTGGATAGTATCGGAATCGACCTGAATCAGTTGAGCATGACCGGCGGGCATGCCTGATATCTTCACACGTTTTATCCATTACCGATGAGCTCAACAGGAATCTGGCTGGGGCTGGATTTTGGCTTTAGCCGAATCGGTGCCGCCATCGGGCAGGCATTAACCGGCAGTGCCCGGCCTCTAACAGTCATTCGCTGCAATCAGGGTGAGCCCGACTGGGATGGTCTGGATCGGCTGGTGCGTGAATGGCGGCCTGATGTCATCATCGTCGGCCGGCCGCTGCATACCGATGGTGCAGCATCTGATATGACATCCGCAGCGGAAAAGTTCTCAGCGGCACTGCGCTCGCGTTATCATGTGCAGGTTGAGATGCACGATGAAAGACTGACATCCAAAGCAGCCGAATCGCATTTTGCCGAAGCCCGTAAACAGGGTAAGGCCAAAGCCAAACATGCCCGGCAGCTGGATGCTGTAGCTGCGTGTATTATTCTTGAATCCTGGATGAGCGAACAATAGATAAGCCGGTTATGCAGCACCTGATTGATATTGCATCATTGAACAGCGCTTCAGTGCTGCAGTTGTTTTCCCGTACGGATAGTTTGCGCAGGCAAATGCCGCCCCAGCCGCTGGCAGGTACAGCCATGGTCAACCTGTTTTATGAAGCTTCCACACGAACCCGGGTTGCGCTGGAACTTGCTGGAAGGCGACTGGGTATGGACGTCATCAACGTGCAGTCACAGTCCAGTTCGGCGACCAAAGGCGAAAGCCTGATTGACACATTTCATAATTTATGCGCGATGGGAATCCGGCTGTTCTGCCTGCGACATCCGCAGGTCGGTGCGCCTCATCAGCTGGCCGAGGTAGCACCGGATGGCGTACATATCATTAATGCCGGCGATGGAGTTCATGCGCATCCAACCCAGGCACTGCTGGACGCTTATACATTGCGTGAAGCGCTGGGTGAAGTGTCCGGAAAGACCATTGTGATAGCAGGTGATCTGCGCCATTCACGGGTAGCGCGGTCGAATATTGCCCTGCTGAACATGCTGGGGGCTGCTGAAATACGCCTGGCCAGCCCGGAGGCTATGAAAATCAGGCCGCTGCCTCCAGGTAACCTGGTTGAGTTTGATGATCTGGACAGTGCCATGCCCGGCGCTGATGCAGTAATGATGCTGCGGATTCAGAAAGAGCGAATCAGTGAACTGGAGATTCCCCATGGCGATGCCTATTACCGGCAGTGGGGACTGAATGAGAAACGGCTGGCACTGGCCGGGGCAGACTGTAAAGTGCTGCACCCCGGGCCGGTCAATCGGGGCGTGGAAATTGCCAGTTCGGTACTGGACGGGCCGCAATCACTGGTATTGCAGCAGGTGCGTTTTGGCGTATACGTCCGGATGGCGGTAATGCTGGAAATGCTGTCTGCGCAATCACCTAGTAATCAGGAGTGCTGAGATGCAGCTGACAGTTAACGGCGAAGCTCTGCAAATGGCAGAGCCGGCCAATATCACCGACTTGCTGGTGCAGTTAAAATTATCGGAAAAGCCTGTTGCCGTGGAGGTAAACCGGGCTATCATTCCCCGTTCGCTGCATGCAGATCATCTGCTGCAGTCGGGTGATCAGGTTGAAATCGTTCACGCCATAGGCGGCGGCTGAACGGCGCTGTACCTGTTGTTATCAAAGTCTAAGAGTTACACACCATGTTGGAACAAACCAAACCTTCGCGCATGCCGGACGATCCGCTGGAGATTGCCGGTAAAACCTACCATTCCCGGTTGCTGACCGGTACCGGTAAATATCGCGACCTGCAGGAAACCCGTGAGGCTACACTAGCGGCCGGTGCAGAAATTGTGACGGTCGCAATCCGACGCACCAATATCGGTCAGAACCCGGATGAACCCAGCCTGCTGGAAGTGCTTCCGCCCGATGAATTCACCATTCTGCCGAATACCGCTGGTTGTTTTACTGCAGCAGATGCCATTCGCACCTGCCAGCTGGCGCGTGAGCTGCTGGGTGGTCATCAACTGGTTAAACTGGAGGTGCTGGGCGACCAGAAAACGCTGTTTCCGGATATTACCGCTACCCTCGAAGCTGCTGAGGTACTGATCAAAGACGGTTTTGACGTCATGGTGTATACCAATGACGATCCGATAATTGCCAGGCGCCTGGCTGATATGGGTTGCGTGGCAGTGATGCCGCTGGCAGCGCCGATCGGGTCTGGACTGGGAATTCAGAACCGCTACAACATTCTGACCATCGTTGAAGAAGCAACCGTCCCGATTCTGGTTGATGCCGGTGTCGGAACCGCCTCTGATGCCGCCGTGGCTATGGAGCTGGGGTGCGATGGGGTATTAATGAACACCGCCATTGCCGGTGCCAAAGACCCGGTTGCCATGGCTCATGCCATGCGGCTGGCGGTTCAAGCGGGCCGCCTGGCATACCAGGCCGGACGCATTCCCAGGAAACGTTTTGCCAGTGCATCATCGCCGATTGACGGACTGATCCAGTAATCCGTCAGGCCAGCCGCAATGCCTGAGGTCGATCCCAAATACCGGCGTACACTGCGTAGTTTCGTGCGCCGGGAAGGCCGCCTGACTGTCGGTCAGCAGCAGGCGCTGGAGCAACTTTTTCCACGTTACGGGGTGGCCGACGGAGAAACATTGATTGATCTGCCACAACTGTTTGGCAATGATCACGATGTTGTTCTCGAAATCGGTTTTGGCAATGGCGAGTCTCTGATTCAAAACGCTATCGACAACCCGGGCAAGAATTATTTTGGCGTCGAGGTGCATCGTCCCGGTGTGGGGCATCTGCTGATGAGAATCGCTGAGACCGGTGTCGGCAATATCCGGGTAGCTACTCAGGATGCGGTTGAGATTATTGAAGGGAGACTGGCAGCACAGTGTCTGGCGGGTATACAGATATTTTTCCCTGACCCCTGGCCGAAAAAACGGCACCACAAGCGCCGCCTGATTCAAACAGGTTTTCTGGATTTGCTGGCAACGGTGATCAAACCCGGTGGCAGTCTGCATCTGGCCACTGACTGGCAGCCCTATGCGGAACATATGCTGACGGTAACCGATAGGCATCCGGCATTCATTAATGCAGCCGGTGCCGGCACTTTCAGTCCGCGTCCGGCCAGCCGGCCGCTGACAAAATTTGAACAGCGTGGACAACGCCTGGGTCATGAGGTGTATGATCTGCAGCTGACAACAATAATTAATCGGGGCTGATGGAGCTGACAACCGACATGCTGCTGGTGCTGGGCATACTGGTCCTGGCGGCAACAATGTTTATTACCGAGCTGGTGAGAGTGGATGTCACCGCTGTGGTTATCCTGGTTATCCTGGGGCTGCTGGGGCTGGTGCCCTCAGGTCAGCTGTTCAATGGATTTTCATCCAATGCCGTTATTTCTGTAATCGCCGTGATGATTTTAGGTGCGGGACTGGACCGTACCGGTGCGATGTCAGTGGTAGCGGCAATGATTGTCAAACTGGGGGGGAGAACCGAGCAGCGCATCATGACCATGATTTCCGGCAGTGTTGCGGTGATTTCCGGGTTTATGCAGAATGTCGGCGCTGCAGCATTGTTTATACCACTGGTCAGCCGGATATCAGCACGCACCAGTATCCCTCAGTCCCGACTGCTGCTGCCGATGGGTTACTGCGCGATTCTTGGCGGCACTTTGACACTGGTGGGTTCATCCCCGCTTATTCTGCTTAACGACCTGATCGCCAATGCCAATGGATCACTGCCACCGGGGGCCAGCTCACTGGAATCATTCAATTTATTTGATGTAACACCGATTGGCATCGCATTGATTCTGATGGGCATTATCTACTTCCTGTTGTTTGGGCGCTTTTTGATGCCCAAAGTAAAAACCATGACCAGCGGTAATAAGCGTCCGAAAACATATTTTGCCGATGTATACGGCATACGCGGTGATATTTTCGAGTTGCTGGTGACCATGGACAGCCCTTTGGTGGGTATGAAGGTTGGCGATGCGGAAAAGCTGGTCGGGGCACCGCTGATCCTGGCTATTCGCAATACCGAGGCACCACGTCTGGCGCCGCCCTCCGAGGATATGATCTGGGTGGGTACCATTCTGGGAGTGATGGGTACCCGTGAACAGGTACTGGAATTCTGTGAAAAACAGGAATGCCGGCTGCAACCAAGGCTGCGGACATTCGGACACCTGTTCAACCCGGCTTTGGCCGGCATTACCGAAGTGGTTATTCCACCCGCATCGCAATTGATCGGCTCAACCATCGGCGAAGTAAGGCTGCGCAGCCGGTTCGGCATCAGTGTGCTGGCGGTAAACCGTCGGGGTGAAATTCTTACTGAAGAATTGCGTAATGTAAGGCTGGAATCAGGTGATTGTCTGGTCAGTCACTCCAGCTGGAAAGATCTGGCCAAGCTGGATAAAGACCGGGATTTTCTGGTCGCATCGGATTTGCCCAAGGAAGAGGCGCGTCCGCAGAAAGTCAGTTACGCACTGATGTTTTTTGCCATTGCCCTGGGGCTGGTGCTGTTCACCGATCTGCGGCTGTCGCTGGCTTTACTGGTTGGTGCTATCGGGATGGTGCTGTCCGGTGTATTGAGTATGGATGAGGCGTATGCGGCAGTAAGCTGGAAAACGGTGTTTCTGCTGGCCTGCCTGATCCCGCTTGGCAATGCCATGGAATCCACTGCAACGGCTGCCTGGATGGCAGAGAGCATGATTAACCTGCTGGGCGATGTATCTCCACTGATACTGCAGATAACGCTGGCGATCCTGGCGACGTTGTTTACGCTGATGATGTCCAATGTCGGCGCCACCATTATTCTGGTGCCGCTGGCGATCAACGTAGCGATTACCACCAATACCGACCCGGCGGCGATGGCATTGATTGTGGTACTGGCCACGTCCAATGCTTTTTTGCTGCCCACACACCAGGTCAATGCACTGACCATGGGGCCCGGTAATTACCGGGTAGCCGATTTTATGCGTGCCGGTATCGGTTTGAGTGTGCTGTATATTGGTGTATTGGTGGCTATGGTTAACTGGCTATATTAAAACCAGCTATCGATTCACTGTACCTGATGCAGCCAATGTGAATATTGCTGGTTATTACCCGCTTGTATATCAGTTAACGCCTGCCGCAGCTTCACGGTATTCGCACCAACCTGCCCGTTCCCGACGGGATAAGTCCTGCCGTTGTGTACCAGTTCACCAACCGCAGTAAGTACCGCAGCGGTTCCGGACAGGGCGCATTCTCCATTGGCGGCGGAATCCAGCAGCTCGGTGACAGTGAAATCGCGTTCTTCGATGCTGTAACCCAGCTGTTCACCGAGAATCAGCAGTGAATCACGGGTAACGCCCGGCAAAATGCTGCCATCCAGCGGTTTGGTAATTAAGCGGTTATCGTTAATCAGGAAAAAGTTGGCAGCACCGGTTTCCTGGACATTGCCGCCCGGGCAGAATAAAACCTGGTCACAATTGTGCTCAGCTTTTGCCTGGGCTATGAAACGCAGTGCGGCAGCATAGTTGCCACCGGTCTTAGCCTGACCAAAAGTGGGGGTGGTCCGCATGTTTTGATCATCCACCAGAAGCCGCAGGGTTTTTTCACTGCCGCCGAAGTAATCACCTACCGGTGATGCCAGCACATACAGAATTGCGGTACCGGATGCCTGGCCGGCGCTGCCGATCATTTCATCGATGCCGATCATGGTGGGGCGCAGATACAGCGAGCCCGGAAAAGCCGGAATTTGATCAAGCTGCTGCTTAACCACTGAAAATATCATGTGTTCGAGCATGCTGGACTCAGGTGCCGGCAGATGCAGCAGCGCAGCACTGTTCTGCATGCGCCGGATGTGCATGTCCAGGCGAAAAATGTGTGCCGAACCATCACTGCGGCGATAGGCTTTCAAGCCTTCAAAGCAGCTGCTGGAATAATGCAGTACGTGGCTTGCGGGGTGCAGCTGAAGTTCTTCCGCAGACTGAAGTTCAGCAGCAGACCATTGGCCGTCGGCATAATGGCTGACGCTTATTAAAGGGGCGAATTGGGTTCCGAATGGAGCAGTCATAGTTGTTTAGTTTGCTGGAAAAAAGATTAAAGGGGATCGGGAGCGGTCAGCTCTATCTGACCCTGTGGCCCAACCTTTGCCGGTACCGCACGAAGGCTGGCACCACGGCAGGGGCCATTGACGCATTCACCGGTTTTCATATCAAAAGTGGCGCCATGTGCAGCGCACATCAAATAGCCTTCCGGGGTTTGCAAAAATTTATTGGGTGCGTAATTCAGCGGCCGGCCCTGGTGGGGGCAGATATTCAGCCATGCGGAAACCTGCTGTCCGTCCCTGATCAGGATGACTTCAGCGGGCAGCTGCAGGTCGGCATGGGCAACCGGCTGCTGCTCAGGAAGCTGGTCCAGGTTTAATGACAAACTCACTGACTGGAACCGGATCTGGAAGAATCACCGGCGTCCAGCCTTTGTTTGGTTCGCTCCACCATTTCATCGAAATCCGGTGGAGTCTGGTCTTTGTGAGCGTCAAACAGATCAATCCAGTGATCTGTTGCACGCCCCCAGTTCAATACTTCCCGATACCACAGCCAGGGATCTTCACGGCGGAAGAAAAAACCCGCCAATCCGGCTGTTATTGAGATCGGGATCAGCGCGGCATCGCGCAGCCCGTCAAGAATCAGTTTCAGCTGAAACACCAGCAGGTGACTGAGCATTTCCCAGCGGGTCTGATCATCCTGCTTGGAAAAATCACTGTCCGGTTTTTCTGTCATCGTTCTGCGCCGTAATCTAGCCGAGATAAATAGTAGCCAGCAGGCCGACTATGCTCATCACGATGGTATACGGCAGTGCCAGAATTACCATTTTTATGTATGACAGCCTGATCAACGGTGCCAGTGCGGAGGTCAGCAGGAACAGGAAGGCTGCCTGACCATTCGGAGTGGCAACGCTTGGGATGTTGGTGCCGGTGTTAACCGCTACTGCCAATGCATCGAAATGCTCCCGGCTGATGTTGCCTGCGTCCAGGGCGGCTTTGATTTCATTAATGTATACCGTGGCGACAAACACGTTATCGCTGATCATCGACAGCACTCCATTGGCCATGTAAAACACCGGTGCCTGGGAATCCAGCGGCAGGCTGAACACCCATTCGATGATCGGTGTGAATAAATGCTGGTCGTGGATAACACCTACAATGGCAAAAAAGACGACCAGCAATGCTGTGAATGGCAGTGCTTCTTCAAATGCGTGGCCAAGCCGGTGTTCTTCAACAATACCTGTAAAGGCAGTGGCCAGTACGATAACTGCCAGACCAATCACGCCAACTGCTGCCCAGTGAAAAGCCAGTGCAACCACCAGGAAAAGTGCAACCAGTGCCTGAGCAATTAGCGCTGCTTTGTCATTCAGTGTCCGTTTTTCATCTTCGATGCGGTCATATTCTTCCAATATTCGACGGGCGGCTTCGGGAATCTGTGCGCCATAACCGCACAGTTTGGTTTTTTCGACTACTATGCAGGTCATCAGACCGGCAGCCAGCACCGGCATGGTGATGTGCGCCATCCGCATGAAGAACTCCATGAATTCCCAGCCGGCCACACTGGCAATCAGCAGGTTCTGCGGTTCGCCGACCAGTGTGGTCACACCGCCCAGTGCGGTACCTACCGCAGCGTGCATCATCAGGTTACGCAGAAACGCACGGAACTGTTCCAGGTCTTCACGGGTTTCGTTGCCGATACCGGAATCATCAGCATGATCATGGTCGCTGTCAAAACCTTTCCCGGACGAGACCTTGTGATATACCGCGAAAAAGCCTGCGGCGACAGTGATTACAACTGCGGTAACAGTTAAAGCATCCAAAAAAGCGGACAGAAATGCGGATACAAAGCAAAACAGCAGCGACAGCAAAGTCTTGGAACGCACACCAAGCAGAATCTTGGTGAACACATACAGCAGCATGTTCTTCAGGAAGAAGATGCCTGCAACCATAAAGATCAGCAGCAGAATCACTTCAAAGTTGTGTTCTGCTTCCATAAAAACGGTTTCCGGTGACGTCATCCCCAGAATCACTGCTTCGATCGCCAGCAGTCCACCAGGTTGCAACGGATAACATTTCAGCGCCATCGCCAGGCAGAAAATAAACTCCAGCACCAGTACCCAACCGGCAATAAAGCCGTTGATCTGCCAGATAATCGGATTGATCACCAGAAAAGCGATGATGGTCAGCTTGAACCAGCTGGCCGAATTACCCAGGAAGTTGTGTACAAAGGCGTTGGCGATCGTTCTGCTCATCGTTATTATCCAAAAACCGAAATACCAGCGGGAGATTGTATCCTCCGAACGGCTTTCTCACCAGTCAAAGCATAAAATCTGCACTGGTTTAATTGGTATTAAACAATAAAACCGGTAGAATATATCTCTTTATACGGATTGAAGGATATATGCGATGAGCAGTTATCCCATAGATAACTATCTGTTCACCTCTGAATCGGTGAGCGAAGGTCACCCGGACAAGCTGGCTGACCAGATTTCTGATGCCATTCTGGACGCTATCCTGGAGCAGGATAAGTCTGCCCGGGTGGCCTGTGAGACATTTGTCAAAACCGGCGTGGCGATTGTCGGCGGTGAAATTACCACCAGCGCCTGGGTTGATCTGGAAGAGCTGATTCGGCAGGTAATTGTCGATACCGGCTACGATTCTTCCGCCGTTGGTTTCGACGGCAACACCTGTGGTGTGATTAACATCATTGGTAAGCAGTCTCCGGATATTGCCCAGGGTGTAGATCGTACCAGCCCGGAAGAACAGGGTGCCGGTGATCAGGGCCTGATGTTCGGTTATGCCAGTAATGAAACACCGGTGCTGATGCCGGCGCCGATTTACTACTCTCACGAACTGGTGAAAAAGCAGGCCGACGTTCGCCGGAATACCAGCGATGGGCAGCGGTACCTGCGCCCTGATGCCAAAAGCCAGGTGACTTTCCGTTATCAGGATGGCAAACCGGTGGGCATTGATGCCGTGGTGCTGTCGACCCAGCACAGCCCGGATATTACTCAGCCGGATCTGCATCAGCTGGTCAGAGAGCAGATCATCAAGCCGGTGCTGCCGGCGGAATGGCTGGATGAACAGACCAAGTTTCATATCAATCCAACCGGGAAGTTTGAGATCGGCGGCCCGGTAGGCGATGCCGGTTTGACCGGGCGTAAGATCATCGTAGACACCTACGGTGGCATGGCGCGTCATGGTGGTGGTGCTTTCTCCGGAAAAGACCCGTCCAAGGTTGACCGGTCGGCAGCCTATGCCTGCCGTTACGTGGCCAAGAATATTGTCGCAGCCGGTCTGGCAGACAAGTGTGAAATTCAGGTTTCCTATGCCATTGGAGTGGCCGAGCCCACTTCCATTAGCGTAGAAACATTCGGCACCGGCAAACTTGATGACAAACGGATCGAGGCGCTGGTGCGCGAGCACTTCGATCTGCGTCCATACGGCATTTTGAAAATGCTGGATTTGATTCAACCGATTTACCGCAGTACCGCAGCTTATGGCCATATGGGTCGTGAAGACCTTGGGGTCAGCTGGGAAAAAACGGATAAAGCGGAAATCCTGGCTGCCGCCGTGTAACTGGCCGGCGGTTAACTGAGATAACAAAATTTAGTTGGAGATTTTTATGAGTACTGCAGTATCCATCGATCAGGGCAAACCTGATTACTATGTAGCTGACATCAGTCAGGCTGATTTTGGCCGTAAGGAAATGGCCATTGCTGAAACGGAAATGCCGGGCCTGATGGCTCTGCGTAAAGAGTTTGGCGGAGCCCAGCCGCTTAAGGGCGCGCGGGTCGCAGGTTCTTTGCATATGACCATCCAGACCGCGGTGTTGATTGAAACATTAACCGCGCTGGGCGCCGAAGTGCGCTGGGCATCCTGCAATATTTATTCCACCCAGGATCATGCAGCCGCAGCGATTGCCGAAAGCGGTGTGCCGGTATTTGCCTTCAAAGGTGAAACACTGGACGAATACTGGGAGTTCACCCACCAGATTTTTGACTGGGGGAATGGCGAGACCGCCAATATGATTCTGGATGATGGCGGTGACGCTACATTATTGATCAGCCTGGGTGCGGAAGCTGAGCAGGATCCATCAGTACTAGATAATCCCGGTAGTGAGGAAGAAGTTGCGCTGTTTGCCTCCATCCGGAAGCGTCTGGCCAGTCAGCCCGGCTGGTACAGCAAAGTTCTGCATAACATTCAGGGTGTAACCGAGGAAACCACCACCGGCGTGGGCCGTTTGTACCGGATGCAGAAAGCCGGAACACTGCTGTTCCCGGCCATCAATGTGAATGACTCTGTGACCAAGTCCAAGTTCGACAATCTTTATGGCTGCCGTGAGTCGCTGGTTGACGGTATCAAACGCGCTACTGACGTGATGATTGCCGGCAAAATTGCTGTAGTGGCCGGTTATGGTGATGTTGGTAAAGGTTGTGCGCAATCACTGCGCGGCCTGGGCGCAACGGTATGGGTAACCGAAATCGACCCTATCTGTGCGCTGCAGGCGGCAATGGAAGGTTATCGTGTTGTGCGGATGGACGACGTTGTCGATCAGGTCGATATTTTTGTCACTGCCACCGGTAACTTTAATGTGATTACCGCAGCACACATGGAGCAGATGAAAAACGAAGCGATTGTCTGCAACATCGGTCATTTTGACAACGAAATCGATGTGGCCGGTATCCGCAAGTACCAGTGGGAAAACATTAAACCGCAGGTTGATCACATTACTTTCCCGAATGGCAACAAAATCATCCTGCTGGCGGAAGGCCGGTTGGTTAACCTGGGTTGTGCTACCGGACATCCGAGTTTTGTGATGTCCAATTCTTTTACCAATCAGGTATTGGCGCAGATGGAACTGTGGAACAACGGTGATGCGTACAACAACGAAGTTTACGTACTGCCCAAGCATCTGGATGAAAAAGTTGCCCGTCTGCATCTGGAGCGTATCGGCGTCAACCTGACAGATTTGACTCAGGAACAGGCCGATTACATCCACGTGGACAAGCAGGGGCCTTACAAGCCTGATCACTACCGCTACTAAGCTGTAGCCCGGCGGGATGAACAGACCGCCGGACTAATTGCCGGGTAAGGTTTTACCTGCCCGGCCCATAGCCGCTAGCGGCAGCAGCAATTAAGTACCAGGAACTGATACGTTGCAAGTTTCCTTTGAAGTTTTTCCGGCCAAAGATGAAGCACAGCAGCTGGTGCTGGAATCCACGCTGGAAAAGCTGGCGAGATTTGCGCCGGAATATATCTCTGTGACTTTTGGTGCGGGCGGATCAACACTGGACCGGACCCGTCAGACAGTGTTGCAGATACAGCAGAACTGGCCGGTGCAGGCGGTGCCGCATATTTCCTGCATGGCGCCCGATAAGCAGGCCATCAAGGAACTGCTGCAAACCTATCAGCAGGCCGGCGTTAACCGGTTGGTGGTATTACGCGGCGATCGTCCGGATGAACAGCCGCCCAGCGGGGCTTTCAGTTATGCGGAACAACTGGTGCGGTTTGTCCGCGAAGAGTTTGGAGAGCGGTTTTTTATCGAGGTCGCCTGTTATCCGGAATTCCATCCGGAATCAGTGGATCCGGCCAGGGAGCTGCAATTTTTCAAAGATAAGATAACTGCCGGTGCCAACGGCGCAATCACTCAGTATTTTTTTAATGCGGATGCCTATTTCCGTTTGCTGGATGACTGTCGGGCCAGCGGTATCGATGTGCCGATCACCCCGGGCATCATGCCGATTACCAATTATCAGCAGCTGGCGCGTTTTTCCACGATGTGCGGAGCGGAAATACCCATGTGGATCCGCAAACGGCTGCAGGGCTATGGAGATGATGGTGCCTCGATCAGGCAGTTCGGTGAAGAGGTCGTGACCAGACTTTGTGAGCAATTGCTTGCGGGAGGAGCCAGAGGACTGCATTTTTATACCTTGAACAGGGCCAACGCGACCTTGAAAATCCTAAGGAATCTGAAAATCAGCTGATGCTCCGCTGTGTTATTGCTGCCGTTACTGTTTCAGACCGGCAATCTCGTTAAAACACCGTCTGACCGAATCGCCGAATAAGCCGCGGGACTTTATCGCAAACTGCGTGTCTTTGAACCAAATAATTAAATCAGGCATCAACTTTACCCATTATCAAACGAATTTGATGCGAGTCAGACAGCGTAACCAGACTGTATCAGGGATACTTTGCAGTGCAGCCATCACTTAAAAACTTATTGTTGCCGGTCACATTTTGTGTGCTGATTTATGCCGTGCTACCGCAGCCGGCTGTCGCGCAACAGGCAATTGTTCCCGAAATTATTGATGGTGTCAGGGTGTTCACGCCGGAAGATTTCGCCCGGTTTACACCACGTACCGCACTGGATATGGTTCAGCAGATACCGGGTTTCACCATCAGTGAGGCGGACGATCGCCGGGGGCTGGGCCAGGCAACCGATAATGTCCTGCTGAACGGTAAACGGATTTCCGGCAAGACCAATGATGCCATCACTGCGCTCAGCAGAATATCGGCGGAAAACGTTATCCGTATTGAAGTACTGGAAGGCGCCACACTGGACATTCCCGGTCTGGCCGGACAGGTGGTCAATGTTGAGTCGGCCAACAGTGAATCTATCAGTGGCCGGTTTGAGTGGCGTCCGCAATTTCGGCTGCGGCGGGTATCTCCGAATCTATTCCCGGGTGAAATTTCCGTCAGCGGGCAGGTATCCAATTTCGATTACACAGTGTCTTTGGAGAATGATGCTTTTCGCAGTGGTGCAGCAGGCGAAGAGCAGGTCATTGACAGCAACGGAACTTTGATTGATGTCCGCGATGAGGATGCCCGGTTTTCCGGAGATAATCCTATTTTCAGTGTCGCGCTGGATTATTCCGGCGAGGATGGCACCATCGGCAATCTGGATCTGGCCTATGCGCAGTTCGATTTTTTCCGCAGAGAGACATCCCTGCAAAGTGGTATTGATCAGGTCGATCGCGACCGGTTGTTTACCGGCACGGAAGACGAGTGGAATTTCGAAGGCAGTGGTGATTACGAGTTCGGTCTGGGAGGGGGGCGTTTGAAGCTGATCGGCTTTCAACGATTTGAACACAGTCCAACGGTTAATTTTCTGTTGACAGAGTTTGCCGATGACTCGCCTGCGACGGGCAGCCGTTTTGACCGCGTGGCTGACGAAGGTGAAAGTATCTTCAGGGGTGAATACAACTGGAAAACTACCGGTGATGCTGACTGGCAGGTGGCAGTCGAAGGTGCCTATAATTTCCTGGACATTGAATCACAGCTGGAAATCCTGAACAGCGATGGCGTGTTTGTCATTGAGGATTTACCGGGTGCCACTTCACGGGTGGAAGAGTTGCGTGGTGAGCTGGGCGCAACCTATGCAACGGCACTATCAGATACCTGGTCCCTGCAGGCTTCCGTGGGTGGTGAATATTCAGAATTAAGCCAAAGCGGTGAAGCTGGCCAGACACGCTCGTTTGTTCGCCCCAAGGGCTTTATTGCCACTACATGGCGCCCCAATGGCGATACCAATGTGACTTTCAGGGTGGAGCGTGACGTCGGCCAGCTGAATTTTTTCGATTTCGTTGCTTCAGTCAACGTTGATCTGGCCAATCAGAATGTTTCCAACCCTGACCTGGTGCCGCAGCAGAGCTGGATTGGTGAAATGGTAGTCACCCATAAATTCGGCAATTATGGATCAGCAAACTTAAGGGTTTTCGGTGAGTTGATTACCGATATCATCGACCAGGTGCCTATCGGTCCGGATGGTGAAGCACCAGGAAATATTGATAGCGCCAGCATCTACGGTGTGGAATTGAACAGCACTCTGCTGTTTGATCAACTGGGCATTCCCGGTGCCAGATTCGATGTAAATCTGCAATTTCAGGACAGCTCCGTTGACGATCCGCTCAGCGGTATATCACGGCCGATCAGCGATACTCTGGAGCATGAAATTGATCTGTCCTTCAGGCATGACGTTCCGGCCACCGACTGGGCCTACGGTGTAACCTATTTTCAGGATAGGGAAACACGCACCACGCGGCTGGATGAAATACGCCAGTTTTTATCCAGGCCGGGTGACCTGGGTATGTTCGTGGAGCATAAGGATATCTTCGGTTTAACCGTTAATGCTGCACTGGCCAATCTGCTGGGTACGGAAAACCGCTTTTCACGGACGGTTTTTGAAAACCGCAACGATGGGCCAGTTGCATTTGAGGAAGATCGTGCCCGTACATTCGGGGTAATAGTAAACCTGACCATCAGCGGCACTTTCTAAGGATTCAAACCGCAACATCCGGACCACCAAAGCATGGCTTCGGTGGTGTATGCCGGGACGCGCTCAGGATCAGTCGGCTGCTGTCAGTTGTCCATCTGCAATGGCCTGGCATAAGGCACTGGAGGTGATACGCCTGATGGCAACGGTATCATCTGCGATGTCCGGGTCATCAAAGTCGAAGTCGATTTGACCATTGGTACAATCGGAAAATGTCACCGTCATGGTGCCGACCGCAGGTCCTCGGTCAACCATAAAGCCGGCATCGTTAAATACTCCACCTGAAGGTGAGAATATTTGCAGCACGGCACTGTCACCGCTGAAGTTGCCGTTGGCGGAAAACCAGCGCTGTTGAGCATTGCCGAATTCATTGGCGCCAACCGGCTGCGGCATGCCGGTATCAAAAGTAAACCAGGCCGATGCCAGCAGTTGAGTGGTGTCATTGTTGACCAGGTCAAACACCCAGCCCTGCCCGTTGGTATCGGGGTTGAACCAGGAACCTGCGATACCGACATTGATGTCAAAACCGGAATCGCTTGTTGTTGAAAATTCATCATCAGCAAGCAGTGGCTTCGACACTTCAGGCAATGCCGCGGCTGTGATCTGCCCATCGGCAATTCCCTGGCACAGCGTGCTGGAAGTGATTCGCCTGATCGGTACTACATCATCTGCAACACCCGGGTCGTTGAAGTCAAAGGCAATCTGCCCATTGGAGCAATCGAAGAAAGTCACCGTCATGGTACCCACGGAAGGGCCGCGGTCGACGCTGAAACCGGGATCATTGAATACCCCGCCAGAAGGAGAGAATATCTGCAGTTCAGCACTGTTTCCGCTGAAGTTGCCGTTGGCGGAGAACCACCGCTGCCGGTCGTCACCAAAACCGTTCCGGTTGGCACTGGGCGCATCATTGTCGAACGTGAACCATGCCGACGCCAGCAGCTGGGTGGTGTCATTGTTGACCAGGTCAAACACCCAGCCCTGGCCGTTGGTATCCGGATTAAACCAGGAGCCGGCAATGCCGACGTTAATTTCAAAATCTGTTTCGGGTGGTGAAGGGATATCGGCATCAGCCAGGTTTTCAATCATCCGGGAGGTCAGAGACTGCACCATAAACTGATCGATATTACCGGTGGGATTGTTGGCCATGGCCACCACTACGCGTGGGAATTCACCACTGTTTTCCAGCAGCCACGCATGCGTGAGTACATGGAATCCATTACCTGAACTCAAGCTGCCCCCTTTGTACCAGACTCTGTCCCATTGATTACGAATGCCGGGCTGAGCGGCCTGAAAACCCATGGCTTCATCAACCAGTTCAAAAGCGCCATTGGTCGCAGGTGTGGAGCGCAGACCGGCCAGCGTATTACAGATATCCATCGGGCTGGCGCTCCAGGCGCCTTCAGTCAGCAGTGATTCATGAAAAAATGGTTGAGTGAGTGGAACGGTTGGACCTAGAGGTACGATCTGTGTATTCAGGAACTGCTGCTGGAATGCCTCTGTGCCGGTCACATAAGCCAGTGACTGAGTGAATGGAAAACTGAAGAACAGGTGGAACTGTTCGCTGACACTCAAAAACGGCAGCAGTATATCCGGGTCGGCGACGCCATATTGCTGGACGATATCACCCACCAGCTCACGTCCGACCAGTTCATGTAAATGATCGGTGGCGGTATTGTCGCTGATGACCATCATCAGCGTTGCCATTTCCTGGAGAGTGAAAATAGTGCCAACGGGTTCACTGTTGATCGTTCCTCCCAATGCAAATTCAGATGCATCCAGCGGTATAGGGTCATTCCGGTCTAAAACGCCGTCAGCCACATCACTGGCCACTGCGCCCAGTACCCAGGTTTTAAAAATTGAACCGGTTCCCCGCGGAGTGCTGCTGCTTCTTTGGGTCACCGGCATACATTGATTCTGATTATTGATATACCCGACGAACAGACTGTTTTCCGCTCCCAGTGACTGAAATTCATTAGCTGCCGCGTTCATGTTCAGATTCTGATCGTCGATAAATTGCACGCTGCCGAAGAAATCCGAAACCGATAATGAATTGATTCTCTGCTGACCGGCGAAATCCACCCCCATGGAGAGAAAGCCAAAGGGGTCCTGTCCGCCGGGGCTGTCGATGACAACCGTTGCCTGCACAGGTGCGATACCGACGACATCAATAATTCTTGCATCAGGAAAAAGCTGGCGTAACGTGTCGTTGATGAAGCTTTGTATGGAAGCGGTATCAAAAGCGCCGGTAAAATTTTCCTGAATTTCCGCAGTGCTGGTGAATTCATTGCTGGCCAGCTCACCGATCAGCCAGTTCAACCGGTTGCCCGCAGGTGAATCAGGCAGCTGAAAGCGGCCATTGACGATAGGAATTAAAGGCTGGATATTGCTGCTGCCAAAGTTATCGGCGTTCACCAGACCGGATGTGCAGGCTAGAAATATCAATGTTGTCACTGACCGGCACAGACGATTTAATGAATACCATTTGCATGAGGATTTGTTCATAGCGTTCACTCGCACGATAGATCGATTATCGGCACCCACCGGTTTTATTTTGTTACTGCAGTAAATCGCAGTTGATCCGGCTTATAGGGGTTGCTCTACATTCTATATGCGTCGTAATGCAAAAATCGTATCAGCTATCGGGAATAGCCGTGCTTCTAACGCAAATCAGCTATCAGAATAAATGCAGACGACTGCTGCACCTGTCTGCAATGGTTGCCTGCAATGTTGTTTACTGTGCTGCTGATCTGATGACTGGGGCCAGCTGGTTGAGCATCATGCTGATTTTCCAAAATCTAAATTGATGAGCTTAGAAAAACTGTTAACAATTTGTTAAATCTGGTTTACACTATGTTGCCGTAAACCTGTCTGTTCATCAAAATCATGTTCAAATCCGGTTCCTCCTACGCTTGGC
The DNA here is from genome assembly GCA_028289455.1 of Wenzhouxiangellaceae bacterium. Taxonomy (GTDB): domain Bacteria; phylum Pseudomonadota; class Gammaproteobacteria; order Xanthomonadales; family Wenzhouxiangellaceae; genus JAJFKX01. The sequence goes on along the minus strand of JANQPN010000073.1, from coordinate 67,212 downwards.
GGCGGCAAGTGGCGCTGTGGCGCATGGCCATCCGTGGTGATGAGCGGGATTACACCCGCGGACCCATTCGCCGCGCGGTATTTCTGCTGTCAGTACCGATGGTGCTGGAGATGGCGCTGGAATCCGTATTTGCGGTTACCGATATCTTCTTTGTCAGCAGGCTTGGTCCGGAAGCTGTATCGGCGGTTGGTCTGACTGAAGCGGTACTGACACTGGTTTATGCAGTGGCCATCGGTATGTCGATGGCGGCCACGGCCATGATCGCCAGACGAACCGGTGAACAGGACAGGCAGGGCGCACAGGTCGCCACTGCCCAGATACTCTGGGTGGGTCTAATCACATCAGGCATCGTAGCTTTTGCCGGGCTGACATTTCCGGGAGAAATCCTGGCGCTGATGGGGGCTGAAGAAAGCGTAATTGCAGGTGGTAAGGGCTACACCATGATTATTCTGGGTGGCTCGATCACGGTAATGTATCTGTTCCTGCTCAACGCGATATTTCGCGGTGCCGGGGATGCCGCCATCGCCATGCGTTCGTTGTGGCTGGCCAATGCCATCAACATTGTGCTGGATCCACTGCTGATATTCGGTATCGGCCCTTTCCCGGAAATGGGTGTTACCGGCGCAGCAGTGGCAACCACAATCGGCCGCGGCATTGGGGTGTGTTATCAGTTATGGCATCTGTTTGACGGCAGCAGCCGTCTGCAGATGCAGTGGCGCCGTTTGAACATCAATCTGCGCGTGTTGATGAGACTGTTGCGGGTATCGGCAGGCGGTGTGATGCAGTTTATTATTGCCACCACGGCCTGGGTCTTTCTGATGCGCATTGTGGCACCGTTCGGCAGCGAAGCGATTGCCGGGTATACCATTGCCGTTAGGGTGGTCATGTTTACCATACTGCCCGCCTGGGGCATGGGGAATGCTGCTGCTACCCTGGTTGGGCAGAACCTTGGTGCGGGGCAACCTGAGCGGGCCGCACAGTCAGCCTGGATGGCGGCACGTTACAACGTCATTTTTATGGTTCTGGTGAGCATAGTGTTCATCGCCTTTGCACCGGGAATCATGCAGATATTCACCAGTGAGCAGGTGGTCATTGACTATGGTGCATCATGTCTGCGGATCATCAGTTATGGCTATGGTTTCTTCGCTGTTGGCATGGTGATGGTGCAGGCCATTAACGGTGCAGGCGATACCGATACGCCAACCGTCATCAACTTTTTCGGGTATTGGGTGTTTCAGTTGCCGATAGCGTGGTGGTTGGCAATTCCCAGAGAAATGGGCCCGGAAGGCGTATTCTGGGGGGTCATGGTAGCCGAATCACTGCTGGCTATTATGGCGGTATGGGTGTTTCGACGCGGCCGCTGGAAATTGCGTCAGGTGTAGCCGGATTAGCCGGAGCCTGAGAGGTTCCGGCTGCAGGAGTCACCTAAGGGGGAGAGGGTCTGCTCTGCTGAATCGGCTAATACCGTGTCGCTTGGAGTAGAGTTCTATTCATCCGCATAGATGGCTACGGTCAACTGACCCTGTGAATCGATGGATGCCCGGTACATTCCCGGGGTATTGAAAGTCATTGCGATTTCACCGTCCGGTGACACGGCAATAACGCCACCATCTCCACCCATCTCAACCAGGTCCTTGTTAATGACCTGATCTGCAGCATCGTTGATGGAAAGGTCCTGATAAGCGACCCGTGCGCATATATCGTGGGTAACCGCTGCCCGGATAAAGTATTCGCCGTGACCTGTAGCACTGACCGCACAATACCGGTCATCGGCATAGGTGCCGGCGCCGATGATCGGAGAGTCACCGATCCGGCCCCAGCGTTTATTGGCGGTGCCGCCGGTTGAAGTGCCGGCAGCTACGTGGCCGAATTTGTCGACTGCAACGGTACCCACGGTAGAAAACCAGCTTTCACGGTAGCTGTTGTCGAGACCGGCCTGGGTTTTTTCCTGCTCCTGGATTTGCTTCAACTGTTCAATGCGGTAGGGCGTTTTAAAATAATCGGCGTTTTCAAACTGGATATTGCTCTGCCGGGCGAAAATTTCAGCACCTTCACCAGAGAGCAGCACATGCGGGGAATCCGTCAACACTTTGTGTGCCAGCAGAATTGGGTTTTTTACGCCATATACGCCGGCAATGGCGCCTGCATTACGGTCGCTGCCGGTCATGATGGATGCATCCAACTCGACATTGCCGTCCTGGTTCAATACTGCGCCTTTCCCGGCATTAAAGTGAGGCGAATCCTCCAGCATGGTAATCGCTTTGAGCACTGCATCAGTGCTGCTGCCACCGGCTTCCAGTAAAGCGTATCCGGCTTTTACTGCAGCCTCCAGGTCAGCTCTGATGGATGCTTCCTGTTCAGCAGTAAGGCTCTCCTTGTTAATAGTGCCGGCGCCACCATGGATGGCTATGGCAATAGAGCTGTCAGCCACGGCCGGCAGACTCAACATAAAAAACAACAGCAGAGTGCCGATGACCAGTGTCGGCCCGGAGCGGAATTTGTCCATGGATACAGTTCCCGTGCATGATCAAGGATATAATCGAAAAATATACTTTCACCAATAATAACAGGAGGCGTTATGCACGCACATATCGTTGCCACTTACGGCAGCTTGTTAGGGTTGCTGTTTATCTATTTATCGCTGCGTACGGTCAAATTCCGGCGCCAGGAACGGGTTGACTACGGCCTGGGCGAAGGCAAGGAACTGGCCCGGGCGGTCAGGGCACACGCTAATTTTACCGAGTATGTGCCGCTTGCTTTGATCTTACTGCTGGTGCTCGAACAGACCACGTTTCCGTGGTGGGCGATGCATATTCTGGGGGCAGCGCTGTTTATCGGCAGGTGCCTGCATGCCTGGGGCTTTACCCGCCAGCCCGGCACCAGTTTTGGACGGGTGGCAGGCACAGCGCTGACCTGGTTAGTGGTTTTGATTGCTGCGCTGGCTAATCTGTATTTCGCGATTCTTGCGTATATTTACTAGTCAGGCTTCACCCAATACAGGGCGGCATAAATTTTCGGGTCGAGCAATTTGCCGGCCTGTGACTGAGCGTTCAGCCAGGCCGGCAGCTGGTCCAGATCAATAGCGTGTACGGTGATGTCTTCACTGTCATCACCGCCACCGGCATGAATTCGCTGAAGGTTATGGGCGTGAAATATCACCATCTGTTCATCGCACAGACCGGCCGAGGTCGGGCCACGGTGCAGCAGACTGAGAGATTCCGCCTGAAAGCCGGTTTCTTCGAGTAACTCCCTGTCTGCTGCCTGCTCCAGAGATTCATCTGATTGCCCGGCCTGGTCACCAACCAGGCCGGCGGGCAGTTCAATGGTGAAAGCTGTCACCGGTATCCGGTATTGTTCAACAAGCAATAACTTGTTATCAGGCGTCACGGCCACAATAATAACCACATCGCTGCGTCCCCGGCGGCTGACGTATTCCCAGCCATCGGTTTCATTCAGAATCAGATAGCGTCCCTGGTAATGTGTTTTTTTCATATTACCTATGTTGGCATCAGCTGATATTCAGGGTCAATCAGATATATTCAGGTATGCCTGTGCGAACCATTTTTTGTCCGATGAGTCTGAGCAGCGCTGCTAAGCAAATTATAAAATTTACCTTTGGTCATCAAAACAATGTTTACCATGATTTCAAAAAACAGTTTGATATTGATTCTTGCCTGCCTGGCGGTTTTCCAGGTTGGCGCCCAGCAAAGTGATGCAGCAGCCGGTGCTGAGCAGCCTGCGAAAACAGTTTTCCCCGAGCAGTTGCCGAATCACTATCCGACACTTCAGGCGATGACAATCCGGGCCTTTTCAGAGAGCAATTACGACGAAGCTATCCGGATCATCAACCATACCTTGAATTTCCGCCCCTATGATGGCGCGTTGATGTCACAACTGGTGGCTGTGTATGCGTTGCAGAGAGAGCGCGCCAAAGCCTACAACCTGATGCTGGCGATGCAGCAGCAGGGTCTGTTCTTCGATTTTGACCAGCTGCCCCAGACTCAGGCTATCCGCGATACCGAGTCATATGTGTACATCAATGACTTGCTTAAAAAAGCCGGTGATCCACTGGTCACCAGTGAAATGGCTTTCCGGTTGCCGGCAGAAGCAGTATTGCCGGAAGCATTTGCCTGGGATGAACAGTCCGGGAGTTTTTTAGTTGGTTCGGTTCGTGACGGCACAATTGTGATGCTGGACGCGGAAGGCCAGCCGCTTGAATCCGCGCCGCAATTTACCAGTGAAAACCAGATGGCGGTATTTGATATTGCCATCGACAGTGAGCGGCGTGAGCTATGGGCCTCCACCACTGCAGTGGGCCAGCAGCAGGGTTACCGGCAGGCCGATTATGGTCAGAATGCGCTGTTGAAGTTTAATCTGGACAGCGGCGAGCTGATCGGGCAATACAAAATCCAGCCGGATGGTCAGCCTCATGGACTGGGCAGTCTGGCAGTGGCCAGCGACGGTACGGTGTATGTGGCCGACTTGCGTTCACCACTGGTCTATACCCTGCCTGCCGGCAGCGATCAATTGAGCATCCTGGCGGGTGGCGCGGCGCTGCCGGCTATTCGCGGCATTGCCCTCAACGAAGACAATAACCTGCTGTATCTGGCCGATCAGAACCGTGGTCTGGCATTTGTCGACCTGAGTGACCGCAAACCCTATCTGGTAACGGTTCCGGACAAGCTTAATCTTGGCGGTATTGAAGGGCTGGACTATTGGAACGGACATCTGGTGATCGTACAGCCCGGCATGCAACCCAACCGGGTCATGCAGTTGCTGTTAAGTCCCAACGGCAAAGCGGTCATCAATGCCATTCCACTGGATGTTAACCATCCGGAATACCAGGTGCCCAATTATGGCGTGGTCGCCGGGGATGATTATTACTATATGGGCGCCAGCCACTGGACTGCTTTCGACCTCAGCGGCAACCGCCTGCCGGGCAGTTCGCTGCCACAGGTGCCGGTGTTGAAGCTGGCGCTGCAGCCGGTCGATCCGGGCGCCAATCAACCGCCTGGGCTGGAAGACGTACTGCGTCAGCGCCAGCAGCAGCAGCGCGATGCGCCGCCGCCGTTACTGGCAAGGCCTGATGACAATGATGCCCAGGGAGGGCTGTAAGCAGGGTTAGATCGATCAGGAATCGATTAGCGCCTGGCATCGGCTGCGCAGCAGGCGGCCGAAACCCAGTTCATCGCATAATTCATCCAGCTGATGTTGATCGCCCGGCTGCCGCCGCGTCAGCGGGTCATAATCAATGGCGTGGGTGGCGATACCGGTCAGCTGCCGCGCCAGTTCCGCAGCGGCCTGATGTTCCCGTAATTTTTTCGCGATGCCCTTGGCGCCGCGAATTGAAAGAAACGAAACCTCATCCAGTTTTTGCCACAGATTGTCCAGGTTGTCATAGTGCTTGAGCAGTATTGCCGCTGTCTTCGGCCCGATACCCGGCACACCCGGGATGTTGTCCACCGAGTCTCCAGTCAACGCCAGATAATCTGCCATCTGTTCAGGATACACACCGAAGCGTTTGTGGATAGCTAAACTGTCGAAGCGCTGGCGGCGTGCATAATCCCACAGGTAATCATCATCAACCAGCAGCTGAGACAGGTCTTTGTCGGCAGATAAAATCGCCACCTGCTGGCGGTTGGATTGTGCATACCGTGCCAGGCTGCCGATCAGATCATCGGCTTCGTACTGCTCATGCGAATAACAGGGCAGGCCCAGTGCTTCGGCCATTTGCCGGCACCAGGCAAACTGATCTTTGAGCTCCTGCGGCGCCGGCTCGCGGTTGGCCTTGTACTCAGGGTAAATGTTGTTGCGGAATGAGCTTTCCAGGGCTTCGTCGAAAGCAACGGCGATATGCCTTGCCTGGGTGGTTTCCAGTACTTCACACAAAAAATGGGCGAAGCCGTAAACTGCATTGGTTGGCCGCCCCTGAGGGTCGGAAAAATCATCGGGAACGGAATACCACGCCCGGAAAACGTAAATGCTCGCGTCGATCAGGTAAGTGGTGTCGTTTCCGGAGGCAGCCACTCTGCTATTGGAATCCGGCATTAATGGGCCAGACTGGCCGCGTGTTCAACACGCTCGCGCAACAGGCTGTTGCGTGGGAAATGGGTCAACAGGAAATCCATCTGGTCAGCCAGAATCCGGCGGCCCTGCAGAAAAACATATTCGGCATGGGTGGGAACAAATGGAATGGCCAGTAACTGCATTCCGGCCTGTTCCGGTGTATAGCCGGCTTTATGGTTGTTGCAGCGTTTGCAGGCAGTCACCACATTTGACCAGGTATCCTGGCCGTTTTGACTGATCGGTTTAACGTGATCCCGCGACAGATCGCGGTCCAGAAACCGCTGTCCGCAATACAGGCACAGATTCTGGTCACGCTTGAACAGCGCACGGTTGCTCAGCGGAGGTGAATAATCCTTGGAAAATAAATGACCGATGGGGTGCTGGCCTCTGGTGGCCAGGATGGCATTGACATCAAGCACGCTTTGCTTGCCGGAAGCTGCATTAATACCTCCCCGCAAGGTATAAATAATTCCGCCCAAAGAGTAAGCCACCCGTTCCAGACAGATCAGCCGCACGGCTTCGCCGTGGTTAATCCATTCCAGCGGCATACCGGAAACGTCAGTGCGCAACACCTGCTGGTGTAAATCCGGTTTCGCCGGAGCTGTTTCGGTTTCAAAACACAACATATTGTGTTATCCCGTTAAGCTTAGGTGCATATATTCCATTATTTTCCAGAAAAAGCAAGTACCGCTCCAAGTTGATCAGATGGCTGATACATCTGTAGCTTACCCGCCCGGACAAAGCATATAACCATTGAAACATCAAAGTTTCAGATTGCCATGCCTGTTTCTGAGCGCCAGAATAGCGAGGCTGTATGACATTTGCGTGACCGGCGCGAACGATTGCTCCGGGGATGCGTCAAATTTGCAGGTGTAATTGACGATTACTATAAGGAAAAACGCCAATGAACTATTGCCTTCGAACTGCAGGCCTGATTTGCGCAATATTATTGCTGTTGCTGCCCGCACCGGCCAAAGCGGTATTGCCGGCAGCGGTTGACGGGCAGCCGTTGCCGTCATTGGCGCCGGTGCTGGAACAGGTAGTGCCCTCGGTGGTGAATATTTATACCGAAACCCGGGTACAGGTGCGCAGCCCATTTATGGATGATCCGTTCTTTCGCCGGTTTTTCAACCTGCCTGACGTACCCCGTGAACGGGTTTCCAGAAGCCTGGGTTCAGGGGTAATCGTTGACGCGGACAACGGATATATTCTGACCAACCATCATGTGATCAACGATGCAGACGACATCGCGGTTACGCTGGTTGACGGACGCAGTTTTGATGCCGAGCTGATCGGCAGTGATGAGGCTACCGACCTGGCCGTGATCAAAATTGATGCGCAGGAACAGAGCCTGCATGCGCTGCCGTTAAACATCGCTGAAGAGTTAAGGGTAGGTGACTTCGTGGTAGCGGTCGGCAATCCCTTTGGACTGGGGCAGACGGTTACATCCGGGATCGTCAGTGCGTTGGGTCGAAGTGCATTGAACCGCCTGGAGTTTCAGAATTTTATCCAGACCGATGCTTCCATCAACCCGGGTAATTCCGGCGGCGCGCTGATCAATCTGCGTGGTGAGCTGGTGGGCATCAATACCGCGATTTTTACACCCAGTGGCGGCAATGTCGGTATTGGCTTCGCCATTCCCGTCAGCATGGCACAGCTGGTATTGAATCAGCTGACTGAATACGGGGTGGTCAGCCGCGGCTCACTGGGTCTGGAAACCCAGGATTTGACTGCCGAACTGGCAGCCGGCTTTGATCTGGATATTAATCAGGGCGCGGTGATCTCCCGGGTAATGGAGCAGACACCTGCCGACGACGCCGGCTTGAGGCCGGGAGACGTTATTATCCAGGCCAATGGTCAACCGGTGCGCAACGCCCAGGCACTGATCAATATCGAAGGCTTAACACCCCTGGGCGAATCAATTGAACTGATTTACCTGCGTGATGGCCGGGAGCGCCGGATCAGCCTGGAAACCATGCGGCCACTCAACCGGCATGTGCCCGGTGGTCAGCTGCACCCCAAGCTGGAAGGCATGATTGTGGATGTTCTGCCGGAGCGCTCACGCCTGGGTGGTGTGATTATTGAATCGCTGGAACAGGATAGCCTGGGCGCCGCAGCCGGGCTGCGCACCGGTGATGTGATCACCGCTATTAACCGGGTGCGGTTCAATGGAGTGGAAAGGATGCGCGACCTGCTGGAGGATATCGGCAGCCGCGAAGACCTGGTGTTGCAAATACAACGCGGAAGAAGGGCTTATCTGGTATTGCTGGAATAACACCACGGGAGCAGCCGAAGCTGCTCCCGCGCGAATGCTCAGTCGCCGATGGTCTCCTCAAACAGCTCCAGAATTCGGCGGTATTCGTCATACCAGCTGTCTGAATAAATAAAGCTGTGCGGTTCCAGCGGATAGCTGGCCAGTTCCCAGTTGGGCTTGCGCAGCTCAATCAGGCGCTGCGCCAGCCTGACCGAATCCTGATAAAACACATTGCTGTCGAGCATCCCATGCGCGATCAGCAGGTGCCCCTGTAACCCTTCGGCATGTTCGATGGGCGAGCTTTTAAGATAAGCTTCCGGATCAATTTCCGGGGTGTTCAGGATATTGGAAGTGTAACCGTGGTTATAAGCTACCCAGTCGGTCACCGGGCGTAAAGACGCACCCGCCTGGAATTCGCCAGGTGCCCTGAACATTGCCATCAGCGCCATAAATCCGCCATACGATCCACCATAGACTCCGGCGCGCTGGCGGTCGACCGGATAGTTGTCCGATAACCAGTCGAGACCATCCAGCAGATCTTCCAGCTCCGGGTGACCCATTTGCCGGTAAATTGCCGTCCGCCAGTCCCGTCCGTAACCTTCGGACGCGCGGAAGTCCATGTCCAGCACCACATAACCGCGCTGCGTCAGCAGATTGTGAAACATCTGTTCACGGAAGTAATACGGATATCTCTGATGGGTATTCTGGGTATAGCCGGCTCCGTGTACAAACATCACAATCGGCCGGGGGCCGTCATGCTGGTCAAAATCCGGAAGATACAGCTTGGACCAGATCGGCTGACCGGCATCGTGCTGTGAAGGGACTTCAACAAACTGAGGCTGCTGCCAGCTCATGGCTTTGAATTCATCGGTACGGGTATCGGTCAATATCAGCGTCTGATCATTACCGGCCAGCGCCAGCTGCATGGGCAGATAACTGCCTGAGTACATCACCAGCGCCGATGACTGATCCGGTGACAGGGTAAAACGCTCGACGCCATCAAGATCAGTCAGAGTTTCGATGGCATCGTCTTCCAGGGTCAGGCGATACAATTCGTATTCTATCGGGCGTTCCCGGTTGGCGATAAAGGTCACGCTGCCGCCATCCCGGCTGACAACCGGATTGTAGACCTCCCAGTTGCCTTCGGTGTGCTGATCCGGCCGGCTCTGGTCCAGCGGTAAGGTGTAAAAGTGCGCGTAGCCGGATTCTTCCGACACAAACCACAGTACAGGTTCGCTGTCATCGGCGGATTCCGGCAACCAGCCGAATTCATTGAAGTTCCAGTTGATCCACCCCGGGTCGGTCAGCCGGTGCCGCGGTTGCAGCCGGTGCCCGGAAAAATCCACTGTAGCCAGCCAGCGGTCTTTGTTGTCCACCGCCCGCCATTGCACTGCCGCCTGGTCGCCGCCGGTATTCCAGCTGATGTCCATGACCCAGGCCGGTCGGGAACCTTCCAGCGCATCCAGCTCCTGCTCGGCGCGCAGGTCCGCCAATGGGTCATCCTCAATACCCGGCAGCACATCGCGACTGAGCGGGTGAATTTCATGGGTATTCAGATTCAACAGCAGCAGCTGGTGTCCGCCCGGTACGTTCCGGCCTACCCGGGTTCTGACGTCTTCGATATCCACATAGCCGGAGTGGGTGACGTAGTGGGGCATTTTTCCACCGCGGCCATTGTCATCGCTGTTATCGGCGGTAACCACCAGCAGCCGGTTACCGGCAGGTGACAGACTGGTGCCGACAACCTGACGGTCACTGCCCAGATACCATGGTTCAGGCGCATCACTGTCAGTCAGCTCATCCAGGCTTTCGCGCTGCTGTTCTTCGGCCTGCTGCTCATCGGTCTGCCGCCGCAGGGTTTTAAACAACCGCGCCTGCTGTTCCGCCAACGGGCCGTGGTCATTATCTTCAGGCGGGTCTTCGCTGCGCAGCTCGGCAGCCTGATAGACCAGGCCGCTGCTCAGGTCATGGATCACCCAGTCCTGACCACGCTGGTACATCACCTGGCGCGTGTTGAGCATAAACTGCGGTTGCCTTTCAATCGCTGCACTGCGGGTCAGCTGAATGACATCATTGTTGCCCAGGTGCTGGAGAAAAACATCACCATGGCGGAGAAACAGCGCCCGTCGCTGCTGCTCGTCATAGACCGCATTGTTATCGTTGATATCGGTCTGCTGCTCCAGCGTCATAGGCCAGTCGCGGTTGGAGTTGATATCGATGGCGTGCAGCTCGCGCAGCGCACCACCGGATTGCTGAATCCGGTAATAGACCTGCTGGCCGTCGACACTCCACCAGGCCTGTTCGACCGGATGGCCGATCCACTCCGGTTCAGCCATGACCTGTTCCAGGCTTAATGTTGAAGCGTCTGACGACTGAGCAGACGTGTTAAGTGAGCACAGCAGCAGGCCAAGGAAAATCCCGGCGAAAAGTTTTAGATGATTCATATAATGGTTTCCTGGAAACAGGCTGAATTCGGGGTGTTAGTTTGCCACCCATGCGGCGGCGTTGCATACTTGAGCTATGGTTTACATCGCATTATTGCTGTCAGTTATCGGCTTATGGATCGTAGCACATGGGTTTCGGCATTGTCGGCGGCACCCGGTAAAGGGGTTATTTCGCTGCACCTGCGGCCTGGTGCCGTTGCTCAGCGGCGTTATCATCGCCGTTGTTTTGCTGAATCTGCAAACCTATGCCCGGTTGACCAATGAACTGCCGGTAGCAGAGCTGCGATTTACCCAAATCGGTGAGCAGGCCTTCCAGGCGGAAATGCAGTACCCCGACGGAAAACGCGAACAATACCTGCTGGCCGGTGATGACTGGCGGGTGGAAGCACAGTTTCTGAAATGGAAAGGCTGGGCCACTGTGCTGGGTCTGGAGCCTCAGTTCAGACTGGAGCGGCTGGCGGGCCGCTATCAGGACATCCAGCAGGAGCGGGAAGCACCACACAGCGTGGTGAATCTTGCCGCTGACAGCCTGTTGCCGCCGCAATTGGATTTATGGAAGTTTGCCCAACAGCGGCCCAGGCTGGCGCCGATGGTTGATGCAACCTATGGTACGGCGACCTATCTGCCGATGCGTGACGGAGCAGCTTACCGGGTAACCGTGACTAATAGCGGATTGATTGCCCGTGAGCTTGACGCAAACTAAGCGATAACTGACACAAGGTTATCTGATGATATTCCGCTCAATCCGCTATCTGTTCTCTGAAGTGCGTTACTGGCTGTTTACCGGACGCCGCCGCTGGTTCTGGCTGACGTTTCTGATCCTGCTGGCGTTGTTCAGCGTCGTCATGTTCTGGGTCAGCCGGGAGCCGCCGGTATTTGATGTGGAAAAAGTGGCGCAAAAGCATGCCGAGCGCAACCGGCAATCAGTGGTGATCGGCTCGGTAACCACCGCAACTATGATCGAGGTTGCCGAGACTCTGCTGGATAAGCGCGGCGGCTACATCAGCAATGATGTCACACCGCCGTTTGTATTTCTGGACAACATGCCCGGCTGGGAATTTGGCGTATTGCTGCAGACTCGGGACCTGGCACGGGTGATGCGAAACGATATCAGCCGCTCGCAGACCCAATCAACCGAGGATATCGATCTGGCGATTGCCGACCCGCAAATGCATTTCAACCACGATTCCTGGTTGTTGCCGGCAACCGAAAAGGAATACCGGGAAGGGATCGCAGCCATGCGCCGTTACCAGCAGCGGCTGGCAGACCAGGATGAAAGTGATGCTCAGTTCTTTGCCCGTGCCGATAATCTGCGCGATTATCTGGCGCAGGTGGAAAAACGGCTGGGCAGTATTAGTCAGCGGTTATCTGCCAGCATTGGCCAGGAGCGCCTGAATACCGACCTCAGCGGCGACCCCAACGCCCGTCAATCAACCAATTCGCCTGCGGAAATCCGGGTGAAAACGCCATGGGTGGAAATTGATGATGTATTTTTTGAAGCACGCGGTACTACCTGGGCGCTGATCCATTTCTTCCGTGCCATGGAAGTTGATTTCGCCGGTGTGCTGGAAGATAAGAATGCCGGGGTCAGCTACCGGCAGATAATCCGTGAGCTGGAAGCCACCCAGCGGCCGATCCGCAGCCCCATGATTATGAACGGTTCGGCATTCGGGCTGTTTGCCAATCATTCACTGGTAATGGCCAACTATATTGCCAGAGCCAACGCCGCGATCATCGATTTGCGCAACCTGCTGGAGCAGGGCTAGCTGCATTGTTGCCGGATGAGGGCAGTAAGCGTCATCCGGCTTGTAGATGTTTCGCTTTGCCTTCCCTGTATGCCTGATGCCAATGACAGTGCTACCCTCTAAGCTTACGCATTAACAGAGTTAAGTATATGTCTTCATTCCGATACCTGGGCTTAATGCTGGTTGCCGTCAGCTCGCTGGCTGCAGCGCAGTCGCTAAGAATAGATAACGTTAATGTCATCACCATGGATGCTCCGGCGCTGCTGGAGAATCAGTCGGTTACCATCCGGGACGGGAAAATCGTTCAGCTGAGCGATACCGCAGACGCGGGTGAAGCGTTTGACGGACAGCGGATTGATGGTCAGGACGGTTATCTGCTGCCCGGGCTGGCTGAGATGCATGCACATATTCCCAGGTTAAGCGCCGGGAATGAAGCAGTAGATGAAGTACTGAGGTTGTATCTGGCCAACGGGATTGTGCTGGCGCGCGGCATGCTGGGTGAGCCGGGCCATTTACAGCTGCGCAGTCAGCTCGCCAGTGGCGAGCGAATCGGACCGGAACTGGTCACCAGCGGCCCGTCACTGAATGGCCAATCGGTCGGCTCGCCTGAACAGGCCGGCAAAATGGTCCGTGATCAGCAGGCGGCCGGTTACGACTTTATCAAATTGCATCCCGGGCTTACCCGACGCCAGTACCAACAGGCGGTTAAGCAGTCCGAGCGGGTTAATATTCCCATGGCCGGGCATGTTTCCGCTGAAGTCGGGCTGGATTTAACCCTGGCTTCAAAGCAGGCGACCATTGATCATCTGGACGGTTATGCCCGGGGGTTAATACCGGAAGACAATGAATTGCGGGGACAGGATCCCGGCTTCTTCGGTGCAGCCATTGCCGCAGGCATAGATTTCAGCAGAATCGATCAACTGGCCAGACAAACTGCCAAACAGGGCGTCTGGAATGTGCCTACCGAAACATTGATGCTGCACACCATGGGTGATACCCCGTTGCAGCTGATGCTGGACTGGCCGGAAATGCGCTATATGGATACCGCTACAGTTGATCGCTGGGCGGAAATAACCCGTTCGCTGCGCACCGGGTATTCCGAACAGCAGCGGCGGCGGCTGTTGGCCATGCGTCAGCAGCTGCTGGTCTCACTGCAAAACCATGGCGCCGGATTGCTGCTGGGCTCTGATGCACCCCAGATATTGAATGTGCCCGGGTTTTCCATCCACCGGGAATTACAGGCAATGGTGTCAGCCGGGCTGACGCCACAGCAGGCATTGGCCATGGGGACCCGTAATGTGGGTCAGTTCTTTGGCCGGGATGACTGGGGTATGGTCAAACCGGGAGCGCCGGCGAATTTGCTGCTGGTGGTTGATAATCCGCTTGAGGATATCAGTCATACTGCCGATATTCTTGGCGTGATGCGCCAGGGCAGATGGCACGACCGCAGCGAACTGGACGGCTGGCTGGCAGACATTGCCGCTGCCAAAAGCTGACGCTGTCTGAGCGGACGACTTCTCTGATCAGATGCCGATTACTGCTGCTGTTGCCGGGGTGCTGATGATTACCCAGAATCCTTTGCCATACGCTGAGAGACTGGAAAGCCGGAATCCGGACAGTATCCAGGGAGTGGTGATTCATTGCACTGAAACACCGGATCTGGCAATGGCGCGGGAATTCGGTGAGCAGATACATTATGCCGAATCTCAAACCGGCAACAGCGGGCATTTCTATATTGATGTGGACGGCAGCATCGAGCAATACGTCCCGGAAGACCGCATTGCTCATCATGTTGCCGGGCACAACCGGCACACTATCGGGATCGAACTGGTCAACCGCGGGCGCTGGCCTGACTGGCACCACAGTGACCATCAGGAATTGAAAACGGCCTACCCTGATGTGCAGATCAATGCGCTGCAGAGTCTGCTTGGGCAACTGGAACGGCAATTGCCCTCGCTGGTCTGGATTGCCGGACATGAGCAGCTGGATACCCGGGAAGTTGCTGCAAGTAATGATCCGGATTTAACCGTGGCCCGCAAGGTCGACCCGGGGCCGCTGTTTCCTTGGCCGGAGGTGCTGGAGCACAGCCGTTTACAGTATAAAATCACTATAGATGAAACCAATTAAATATAGTTAAACAATCAATTTCATTTATTAATCCTGATTGGTTATTCTATCCCTCATAGAAACAAGCCACGTACAACAATCAGGAGTCAACATGGATATTCAAATTGGTTTAACTGAACAGCAGAGGGCTGACATTTCCGGCAGCCTTGCACACCTGCTGGCCGACAGTTACACGTTGTATATCAAAACGCACAACTATCACTGGAATGTTACCGGGCCACAGTTCCACTCTTTGCATGCACTGTTTGAAGAGCACTACACAGAGCTGGCGACGGCGGTCGACGAAATTGCTGAACGCATCCGTGCACTGGGCCATTTTGCCCCCGGGTCGTATAAGGCATTTTCTCAGCTGACTTCCATTGAGGAAGAGGAAGGCCATCCGGCTGCCGAGCAGATGGTGCGCAATCTGGTGGTTGCTCACGAAACGGTAGCGCGAACTGCACGCAATGCATTCGGTCCGGCGGATGAAGCCGGTGATGAGCCGACCTGTGATTTGTTGACACAGCGGATGAATTTTCATGAAAAAACTGCGTGGATGTTACGCAGCTTATTAGGGTAATTACGGTTAAATACTCCTCCAGGCTCTGAATCTTAGGCTGCCGCCGGCAGCCTTTTTTTATGTCTGATACATCAGCTATACTGAAATCGGATGTACAAATGTTTGTCCAGTCAAATCTGGGCAGACGCAATCATAAAATCGGGGAGATAGTCTATGAAAGCGGCATTCGGCGCAATTGTATGTACAGTTCTGTTGATTATTTATGTTTATCTGGTTTATGTAGGCGTGGATGTGGTGATCTGTGCAGGTTCAGATAGCTGTACCTCTCCCACACCGGCAGATTTCAATGACCGCATGGCATCTTCGCTGGCTTTGATTGGCGGTCTGGTGTCCGCACTGGTTATTGCTGAACTGGCTGCCACCAAACCGGGTGAGGCGCCTGCTGCACGCCTGCTGAGTCCCCAACAGCGAAGCCCAATGGCGAAAAGAGTGCTGACAATAATCACCGGTGTTTATTTAAGCGTATGGCTGCTGGCAGGCCTGTTGGCTTTCTTTTACGGGTATCTGAATAGTGATCCGGGATTATTACCGCCGCTGGCTGATCTGGGTCAGGCCTGGCTCGGCATAGCGGTTGGTGCAGGTTATGCCTATTTCGGTATCGAGCAGAAGACCTAACCGGCTGACTGGCGCCCGCTTGAATGTCTGAGGTTCGGATCAGAGGCGCTGAGCGGTCAGACAGCGCAGCCATTGCGCAGATTTACAATCACTATGTACTCAATGCGGTTGCCACTTTTGAAGAGCAGCCGGTTAATGATGGGGAAATGGCGGAACGGATCAGCACGATCATCAATGCCCGGCTGCCGTGGCTGGTGGCTGAGCGGGCAGGGGATATTGCCGGTTATTGCTATGCGGGCCCCTGGAAAGGCCGCAGCGCATACCGCAACTCGGTGGAAATTGCCGTCTACATTGCAGCAGGACATACCGGCACTGGAATGGGCAGCGGGCTGTACTCGGAATTATTCGGAATTCTCCGAAAACGCAGCATCCACAGTGTGGCAGCCGGCATCGCGCTGCCGAACCCCGGCTGTATTGCATTGCATGAAAAGTTCGGTTTGAGCAAGGTGGCGCACTTCAATGAGGTTGGTTTTAAGTTCAACCGGTGGATCGATGTAGCCTACTGGCAGACCTTGTTGTGAACGGTCAGAGCCGGGTGGCCAAAACAGCTGACTGACGGGAGGAGAGATAATGTTGTTTAAATTATCGGGGTTTATGCGGCTGATCTGCTGCGGTTCATTGTTGACAGGGTTGTTATCAGCCGGTGCTGTTGCTCAGGAAAAAACCTTCTTTGAATACGATGTGATTGGTCCTAAGTGTTACCAGGGAGAGCTGGAGCTTTGCCCGGTACCTGAAACCCGTGATGACGGCTTCAGGGCCTGTGCGCCAGATTGCGGTATCAGTTACTGTTTCGGTGATTTTTTTGAAAAGAAAACCCGCTGGAACCGCATCTGCAATAAGCCCACGCAAATTCCCATCAGGCTGACCAACTCCAGAAACAACCGCTGGACAGAATGCGGTTATACCGATCCTGATGGTAAAGGCATCAGCGGGGCACCCGTAAGGCCTGGAGATACCCATGATTTTGTCGTCTGGCTGCATCCGGTATGGGACAACAAAATTTTTGTCGACAACAGGGGGAAGATCAGCCGCGCCGAAATGGCCACGCTGGATTGCGATAAGCAGCCCGCCAAAACTTTTACCGGCGCCGATGTCATCAAGCGGGCATTCCAGGTGGGTTTCAATAACGTGCGGATATTGTGTGAAGCGGATGCCTGCCGGTTTATCGATTAACCGGGTTTGGCTTTTGACAGGAGACATTGATGAGTATTTATCAACCGGATAACCTGCCGTTGATCATGATCAACCTGGCCGGCGTAGCGTATGAATCACCGCAGGCCATTCCCGGGAAAGTGCAGGATATAACCAATAAGGAATGGGAATGCGTATGGGGTCCGGTGGCATTGAAGTCCGATGCCGATGTGATTTACAGCCTGCTGTATGTGGCTCGTCGGACCGGCAGCAATGAATTTGCTTTTGTGATCCGCGGCACCACCTGGGACAGCCTGTCTTCCTGGCTGGGTGAGGATTTCAGTATCCAGGAGCACGTGCCGTGGGAAAACTATTCGCTCAGGGCGCCGCGTGATGCGATGATTTCCCAGGGCACTGCAAACGGGTTCAAATACCTGCTGAATATGGAAGACAAAAGCCGCGATAATTTCAGCTGGAACAGTGTGCTGAAGCAAAATCCCGGCGCCACCATTTATGTCACCGGGCACAGTCTGGGCGGTACCTTAACCCCGGTGCTGGCGGCGTATATCTGTGAAGTGTCCACCATGCTGGATCTGCAGTTAACCGTACAACCCTATTCGTTTGCCGGGTTGACCTCGGGCAATCCCGCTTTTGCAGCCTACGTGGACGCGTTGTTTTCACCATCGGTGCCGTGGCGCTATCACAACACCCTGGATGTAGCGCCTTATGTATGGGGGGATGTCGCCGGCTTGTATAAGATTTACGACGGCAACGGCCTGCAAATCCCTGATGGCATCAAACGGATCATAGAAGACATCACGCGGGATATCCCTGCCTATGCCCAGCCCGATGGCGCGGGCATGGCGTTGCCGGGTGAGTTTCAGGATTACAGCTTTTTCGAATGGGAACGCCAGGCGCTTTATCAGCATTCAGCGATCACCTATCAGCGCCTGGTGCGCAAGCTGTAAGAAACTTTCCGGATTATCAATATAACGACGGCGGCAGATGCCGCCGTCGTCATTGCTGGAAAGCTATAACTGTTTCCGGTCAGTTACAGGCACCGTTCAAGGCGGCACAGGTACCGGTTATTTTCAGTTTCCAATCCTCAATATAGGTGTCACCGGCGTTATCGGTAGCGGCTGTATTCAAGTGACTGGTCAGGTAAAACAGCCGTTCGATTTCATTCTTCTTGGGATTGGTGCCCACGTTGGCATCACGGAACCGTTCCTGCAGGTAGAACGGCGGGATCGATTGGCTGTACAGGGTAACCTTGACGTGGTGTGCCTTGGCCATCTTATCCGGACTCATGGTCATCTGATAAGTGATGGCATCACCGCCGGTGAATTCGGGGTTGAAGTAATACTTGTCTTTTTTGGCTTCGCCGTCGATATGTCCCAGCATCTGGATATACGGTGATGGGTTATCCAGGAAGAACTGCGGATCAAAGCCTTTTGGCCGCAGCCGGTTGTCTTTGACATGTTCAACCCGGCGCAGGAAGCTGGTGGTCAGGTTACCCTGAGAATCTTCAATCAGTTCCTGATAAATCTGCACCTGATCCTCACCGGTAACGGTCTGGTAGTGCGGCTGGAACGGCATGTCAGGGTATTTGACCGGCTGCTCACTGGGCAGCACCTGGCTGGTAGTGCCGTATAGAATTGCACCCAGTTCATTGGTTCTGCCGGAAGCCCACAGGTTGTTGTTGTCTTTGTCCTGTACCAGCACCTCCAGGAACACCCGCCGGAAGCCAACGCCGGAGGGCAGATAATGGCCGACCTTATTGGTCACCAGAATATCAGCGGTCAGCTGGTTGTCTGCGGTTTTGCGAAACGACTGCACGGTAACATCGGCGGTTTCGTGTTCAGCCATTTCCAGCATCGACTCACGCCCGGTAATCAGTGGCGGGGTGACGCCGCTGCCGGTCATATAGTCAATCTGCCGCACACCCAAAATAACCGGGAACTGCTGGAAAAATTCGTTCAGAAATACATTCAGACCATGCAGCTGATGGCGGCGGTAATCGGGCCGCGGTGTCTGGGTGATTTTGTCATCCGGCATCCGGTGGGTGGTCGGCGCAAAGGTGTTGTCTTCTATATTGGCGATCAGGAACGGTTGAACTTCGCCGGCCAGATTTTCCTGCTCCAGCGGATTGTCCTTGTACTTATCACCCATATGGCAGTCGCGGCACGATTTAAGCGTACCCACTCTGGAGAACTCGCTGTTGACCCATTCCAGATGAGTGGTCTGCTCATAGCTGGCGGTCAAAGTCTGACCGTCGAATTCGATTTTATGCGGCGTGCCGTCGTTGTTGAATACCGGCAGCAGAATATTGTGGCAGGTGCCGCACAGGCCCGAGCTTTTGATCTGCTGGCCGTACTCCGGTGTTACCCCGAGCGCCCGCTGCATCGGTTTGCGCGCAATGGTGTCGTTTTCAAACGGCCCGTAGAACACATCAAACGGACCGGTGACAAAGTTACCGGTAAACGAAGGTTCCTTGCCGAATTCCTCATTGGTCATGTGATGACACACGGCACAGGAAATCCCGTCACGGGCCAGTGCGCCGTAGGTTGAGTCGATATGCCTGGAATCCTGATACTGGGTAACCTGCTCCAGTGCAAATGGCTTACCAAATGGAACGCCTTCCGGCGGTGGTATGGCGAAGATATCTTCACAGGTGTTACCGCTGTAGTCCGGTGTATCCAGTGCCTGCTGCCGCTGCCCCATGACGCCGTGGCAATGCAGGCAGGTGTTTTCAATACACTCGGTCATTTCCGGCAGATTGTTGGTTTCACTCTGCAGCTGGGAGAAAAATATCGGGTCTCGTCCGGCCAGCCCCATCGGCGAGGCGCGCCATTCACCATACGGCGACAGGTTGACCAGCTCTTTGCTGTCCGGATCTTCAATCACCATGTTCGGCGTGGCTGAATTGGAATAGGTACCGTCATGGCAGCCGGTGCACTGGTTGGAGGTCAAAAAGCCTTCCGGGCCGTTTTGACCGGACACCCGATGGTCAAAGGTTTCCGCCGGCAGGCGCAGGTTCAGCGCCTGCTCGAAACTCATATCGGGCAGCTGATTGTAAAATGCCAGAAACGCATCGCTGCTTTTATCCAGGGGATCGGCAAACGGCGTTTGATAGGTGTTGGTTTTAGCTGCCGATAAAGCTGTCAGGGCAGTGCCGTCGCGGGCATGCTTATCGGCCAGCAGGGCGTTATCAATGGAGCGCAGTTCACTGGGGGCAACCAGGCGCTTCATCAGCCCGTCCAGGTTATAACCTTTGTATTCCAGCCCCGGCGTCAGAATGTTGTCCAGCGAGGAATAGGTGGACTCGCTCATGGCCGAGGCGTGGCAGTTGACGCAGTAGTTGCCGAATTCGTTGTAGGGGAACACCGCATTGGGTTTTTGGGTGCCTTCCGGTAGCGGTTCAAACAGGACCCCGGTCGGATACCACAGCGGGTCTCTTTTTACCGGCGGCCGCCCGAAAAATTCTGCTGCTGAAGTGGTCACCGCAGTTTTATCATTGATCGGTGGGTTGCCGATCAGCGGCACCTTGCTGGGGTCGCTGGGGTCTTTCGGGCTTTCCGAAAAACCAGCCCAGTACCAGCCGTCATGACTGAATTCCTTGTGCTTGACCATAATGGCCCAGGATTCGGCCGGCAGGTCCGGATCGGGAATTTCCATGCAGCCTTCATCGTTCAGCTGAATGTTCAGCTTATCGTCGATGTTGCGCATTTCCTTGACGATCATGGCGTTATCCGGCAGTGGACCCTCGCGGTCTTTACATAACCATTCGGTAACGGCCGGGGAATAATAAATCTTGACTGCAGGGTGAACACCAAAGGTTTTGCCGGAGCCGATCTTGCCGACATAAGGGCCGGTCATCCGCCAGTTAAGGTCTGATTTCCAGCCGTTCTTGATGTATTGCCGCTGGTTGATAAAAGTAACCAGTGCTGCATCGTAACGGTTCTTGGCATCCAGTTCCGCCAGCACGCCGGGTGGCGGCAGCACAGCCGGTTTGCCGAAATCCGGCATCGGGTTCTGATCATTCCAGGGCATCTTCCCGCACAGCGATTCGATTTGCGCCTGGGTGGGTTCAATCTCGCTGCTGGGGCAGACCCAGTCCGCCGGATCGGGCGGCAGCAGATCTTCGGCCATTACGCTGGTCGCTAAAAAGACCTGGCTGCTGATCAGTAATATATAAGTGGAAAGACGTCGGTGAATACCGGAAAAAGTGGTTTGAACAGAAGTGTTCAAGCTGGTACCAAAAATACTAACTTCCATGATAATTCCCCTGCCATTTATAGTATCTTTGCGGCTAACGATAGCAGATAAAGCAGCCGATTGCCTGTTGGGTTATTCTGCGCTCATCAAAGCCTGTGGTTTTATCGGTGTTTGCGCAGGTTATTGAAAAACGGATCGATTTTGGTACCCGGCTGTCATAAACCTGCAACGGGAGCAATACTGCAGGCCGATAATCCAAGGTATTTGCCCGGTATCCCGACAGGCCATTTTCAGCTGACATTCACACATGTTAAGTTACCATTGTCGCGCTGGCTTGGAGGGCAGTAGAAACGGCTGCCGGCACTAAGAATAATAGACAACGCAGGGAATTATATGGACCCGATGTTTCAGATCATTGCAGTATTCTGCACAGGTACTTTTTTTGGCGTGGCCATTTACTTGTCATTGGTACAGCACCCGGCAGCGATGAGTACCGGTATCGATTTCGCCGGCCGGTTTTTCGGCCCGATGTATTTAAAGGCCGCCCCTCTGCAGGTACTGCTGGCGGTATTAGGCAGCTTCGCAGGTTTGTTTGAATGGTTGCTCGGGTCGGGCATCATGTGGCTGATTGGCGGCTTATGTCTGTTCGCGGTTATTCCCTATACGCTGATGGTGATCAAACCGATCAACGACAAACTGCTGCCGGGTAAGTTAAGTACAGAAGAAACGGAAGCATTACTCAAGCGCTGGGCACAACTGCATTGGGTGCGCAGTATTTTGAGTGGCGCAGCGTTTTTGATATTTTTACTGGTCTCGCATTGGTAAGCCTGCAATGCATGAACAATAACCCTGATTTTTAAAATCAGGATGCCGATAAGGGGGCATGATGAAAATCATCACTTATAACATCGAAAATTATGAGGGCGACTGGCGCGAGCGGCTGCAGTTAATTGCTGATCTGCTTATCGGGTCCGGCGCAGATATCATCTGTTTGAATGAAGTGCGCGGAATGTATGACGGCAGTCCGAACCAGGGCGAATACCTGCAGGGCTTGCTGAACAGAACAGGTGACTGGAATCTGCTGGCCAATATGGCGGCAGCCTATACCAGCGCCAGCCCGCCGCAATGGGAAGGCCTGGCGATACTCTCGCGGGAAGATCTGCTGATGCAGCAGACCGGCACTGTGGCATTGACCATTTGTGCGTCAGAGCCGTTGAATCGCCGTATCGTGCAGTATGCCGGGTTTGATCTGGATGGTTCCGGCGAGCTGTTTTATGTATTCAACAACCACCTGACCACCGATACCTCAGATTGTTACGCCACCCAGCTGAATGAATTGATCGACTATGCCAGCCAGTTCAACGGCCCTGCTGTGCTGGTTGGTGATCTGAATCAACCGGATCAGGCCGATTTATGCGGTGACACACCCTGTGTGCCGGATACCCTGCAGCCGCTGATAGACGCCGGATGGTCTGATTTATGGATGCAGCAATATGCAGGTATCACCGGAGAGCAGGGTTATACCTGGAAGGTCGGCGAAGGGGATACACCCAGTAAACGCATAGATTACATCTGGGCCAGGGGAACGGCGGTGAATACTTTCGTGAATATCGAAACACTGGGGGCGTCAGCGGTAAACGGTCAATACCTGTCTGATCATATGGCCGTGATGGCAACTTTTGCTATGAATTGAATGCAGCAGGCAAAAACCTGTGATGCCGGTTATTAAACCTGTAATCGGCTAATTTAAGGCGATTTTGCCCGCCTCATAATTGCCTCATAACTCAAAACCACTGCTGAGTTATCAAATATTTATATTTAAAACAGATAGTTAGCCTGGTTTTGTCTGTTGCCGGCAGAAGGTTACAACTCATAAATTCCTCAAGACTGTCGGCGGTTTTTTGGGCAGAATATTGCCAGGATTGTTTTTCGCCGGCTTTACGGTATTTGAATTAGAGCGCAAAAAGCTTTCGATCAACAACCGGGCGTTGTCTGTTCGCAGTGTTATCTGCTTCTGCATAGTTACAGGTGTAGGAGCACACATGTGTGCGACAAAATCTATGGATAAACACATGGCCACGGACATGTCCGCGCCTGCATGGAAAAGCTGTTTTTCAAGGTAATCATTATGTACAAGCCATTATCAACTATAGGACTGTTGCTGCTGTCATTTCACTGCCTGGCAGGCTCGGTTACAGTCACCACCACCGATGATGTACTGGATGCCGGCGCCTGTGCCGCTTTAACCATTGGTTTTGTTACCGCCAACCCGGGCGCCGATGGCCAGATCAGTCTGCGCGAAGCGGTTTGCGCCACCAATGCCACACCTGGCGATGACACCATTACCCTGCCAGCAGGCGTATTTGCTCTTACGCTGGATGGCATAGGTGAAAATGCCAATGAAACCGGTGACCTGGATATCAGCGAAACACTGACTGTCTCCGGCGCTGGACTGGATATGACATTCATTGAAAACGGTATTGGTGACCCGGGCATTCTGGGTGATGGTGACCGCGTGTTTGAAATCGGCAGCGGGTTTGTCAACGGCATTGATTTGACGCTGGAAGATTTAACCGTACGCAACGGCGATTTGAGCTGCTCCGGCATCGGCTGCTTCAGCGGTGCAGCCGGCATTCATTCAGAAAGCAATGGCACCTTGACCTTAACGCGGGTTGCTGTAACCGACAATGAAACCAGTTGTAGCGGCGACTGTTGCGGTTTAGGTGAAAATGCAGCCGCAATTGGCTTGTATAACGTTGGTAATCTAACGGTAGACGGCAGTTTCCTGAACAACAACCGGGCCAGTTGCAGTAATACCAGTGACCCGATACCAGTCTGCGTGGATCAGGGCAATGGGATTTTTGTTAACACGGCAAGTTGTGAGAGTGGCGTGTCGTTGATTCAGTTTGCCGATTTCTTGGATACCAATGCAACAACCGTCGATGTCAATATCAGCAACACCCAGATTGATGGCAATATCGGTGAGTGTACAGGTGAAGCCTGCTCAGTCGATGAAATGATCACATTTGATGCCATTCTTGATGATTCCAGTGGCAATAACGAAACTGTTCAAGGCTCTAACGTCACCATGACCAATGTGCAGATCACCAATAATGTGCTGCAATGTAACGGCCAGAACTGCAATACCGATGAGCTGGTGGAGCTGGACCGGCCGGGCATGAACGATACGGTGTTGGCCAACCTGCTGATAGAGAACAACACGCTGCAGTGTACCGGTGAATCCTGTGATGTTGACGAGTTGTTTCCTCATGATGGCGGCCTGCACAGTTTTTCCATGCAGGACAGTCAGATAACCAACAATATATTGACCTGCAATGGCGATCCGGATGGTGATGGCATGAACAATATCATCGTTGGTCTTGATGACGATAATATGCCGGTATTTAATTCGCGGGCCTGTGATACCGATGAAATTGTTGAGCTGGATTCCAGTTTACGGGTAACAGTGGCACGGACAATAATCGCTGATAACCAGCAGACCTGCACCGGCATGGGTTGTGATACCGATGAGATGTTCAGTTTTGCGGGCGTCGAAGAGCTTACCGCTATCAGTCAAGTGCAGGTGCTGCGCAATTTCAGTCAATGTAACGGCATCGAGTGTGATACCGATGACATGGTTGATTTTACGATGAGAAATGGCGGTACCGGTACGATTGCCGACTCGGTGGTAGCCGATAATACCGTCACCTGCACCGGTACCAACTGCCGGTGCGACGTGGCCGGTATCCATATTAATACGAGATCCAACGGCTCACATGTTATCCGCAACAGCATTATTTCCGGCAATGTATCCAGCGGTGATGACACCCCCATTCCAGAGTTGGATTTCGATTGTTCTGCACGCTCAACCGGTGGTATCCGGCTGGTCAATACCAGCCTCTCGGTGATTAATACCACCATCACCAACAACACCGGTGTCAGCTCGGGCGCAGGCATTATGAACGCAGGCGATTTAACCCTCAGTCACGTCACCATCAGCAATAATACCTCTGACAGTGATAATGACGGCACCGGAGTAGGCGCGGGTATTTGCAACAACGAAGTGGTTGACATCGTTGATGTCGACGGTGATCTCATAGGCACAGGCACCTGTACCCTGTCAGATACCGAAGTGAGTTTTGACCCCAATGAGGAAGCCGGCACCGTTACCATCGACAACAGCATAGTGGCGTCCAACACTGCTAATGGCGTGGCGTCCAATTGCAATGGTGCGGTCACCTCGGGTGGGTTCAATATCATTCCTGATTTAACCGACTGCATGGTCACCGGTGATGTAACCATCGTCGATCCGCTGCTGGATGTGCCCGGAGATAACGGTTGCAACAATACTTTCAGTGACGGCAGTTGCATACCCAGCCAGGGTCTGCTGGCCGGCAGCCCGGCGATTGATGCGGGCAGTTGTAATGCCAGTGACGATCAGCGCGGCTTTTTCCGGCCGTTTGATGACCCCGCCATCGGTAATATTGATGATGGTTGTGATATCGGGGCCTTTGAGGTTAATCCCGATCAACTGTTTATCGACAGTTTTGAACTGTAGGAGCACACATGTGTGCGACCGGAGTTTTATGGAAGGCCATTGTCGCGGACATGTCCGCTCCTACAATACGGTTTCGATGCTATTTTGTAGGAGCGCACCTGGGCGCGACCATGCTATGAGAAACAAGGTAATGGTTTGATAAAACTGATTATGATTAGACATAACATCAAATACTATTCATGGCTTTTGCTGCTGGTCAGCATCCAGGCCATGGCGCAATCAGCCGGTGGGGATTTTGTGGTGCCCCGCGAAACCATAGATAACGGTGGCGGGCGCAGCAGTGACAGTGCCTTTATTGTTACCGGCACCATTGGCCAGCACGATGCCTCGCGCGAATCGGCCACAGGGGGTGCGTTTATCGTCACCGGTGGTTTCTGGGCGGATGGCCAGGTTGCTGCCTCCGGTGATGAAGAAATCTTTTTCAAAGATGGCTTTGAGCTGTTCACGTTCGAAGCATCCTTTGATGACGGCCAATAGTGGAGGTGGCAATGATTAACAACAGCCTCACATGCTTTCTCCTGCTGATGGCTGCCGGTGTGGTTCAGGCGCAATCGGCAGATCCGCGTTTATCCCGTCAGGATGCTCAGCAGCTCATCAACGCCAGTGCCGGCGAACGGATCAACAACCGGCTGGCTGGTGATCTGTCGGCATTGTTTAATTACGATGCCGGATCTAAGCGGAACAGCTCTGCCGGCAGCGGGTTTATCAATATTAAATCTGTCGATTCGCCGACCCGGGGTCAGACAGGGAGTGTAGCGCAGGCCATAACAACCCGCAGCGCCAGCGCTGCATTGGAAATCACTGCACAGGCGGGCGGCGTCGATCAAAACAGTATCCGGATCACCAGTATCCCGTTTACCATCAGCCAGCCCGGCGCTTACCTGTTGGCGGATAACATGACCAATACCACTATCGGCGCTGACGGTATCACCATTACCACCGGTCAGGTAACGCTGGATCTGGGTGGCTTTTTTCTCAATGCGGATACCGTTGCCGGTGATGACGGCATCGTCGTTTCCGGTGATCTCACGGGTATCCGTATTCATAATGGCCGTATAGACGGCTGGGGTGGGGACGGCATCAATGCCAATAGTTGTGATAGCTGCCTGTTCGAAAGCCTGACCATTTCGAACAACACCCAAAACGGGCTGCTGACCGGCACTGCCGCTGTGGTCAAAAATGTCATCTCCAGCTTTAACGGCCTGGACGGTATTGATGTCGATCACAACAGCGTGGTGGTGTTTTCAAATGCCGTCGAAAACGGTGACAGTGGAATCCAGGGTTCTCTTGCTATTGCCATTGCCCAATCAGGCAGTTTTGTTAATGCGGTGCACGGTATTGACGTGGGTTCCGGTTCCACCATTACCAACTCAGCCACCAGAGACAATACCCGTTTCGGTTTTGAGATGGGTTCAGCTTCAGTGGTGTTGCAATCTTCTGCTCAAGACAATGGTGAAACCGGCTTTCAGATATTTTTCGCCAGCATGCTGCGTGACAATATCGCAACCAGGAATGGTAAATCCACCGATGACGCCACCATCAACAACGGCTACCGGGCGACCGCCAACTCATATTTGATCAATAACCAGGCCCTGGATAACGGCGGCGCCGGTATTCGTTCTGTTTCCGGTGATTCAGTCATCGAAAGCAATATGGTTCTTGATAATGACCGGGTCGGTATTGAAGCAACCGGCGGCGGCAATTTTATTGTGGGTAACCGGGCTTCAGGCAACCTGTTAACCAGCAATCCGCTGAATTATGACTTTGCCGCCAATAATGCATTTGGTCCGATCGTTGATCTCGTGGGTATCAATGATATTTCGACCGTTGCAAATTCTGATCACATTTATGCCAATCTGGAGTTCTGATCCATGAGCATACGTAACACACTATTTCTATTATTGCTGCTCACCTCTGTTGCCTATGGGCAGCCGGTTGGCACCAGTTTTACTTACCAGGGCGACTTGCAGGTTATTGAAGTCTCGGGCAGAACCGTTCCCGGCAATGGTCAGTTTGACTTCACCTTTACGCTGTTTGATAACGAGTCCACAGGCAGTACCGTAGGTGCTCCCTTTACGGCTGATAATGTCACCGTTATCGACGGTATCTTTACCGTGGAAATGGACTTCGGTGTAGAACCATATACCGGCGATCAACTGTGGCTGCAGGTGGCGGTTCGCAATGGTGTTGATACTGGACCGTATACCGATCTGCTGCCTCGCCAGGCGCTCAAGCCGGCGCCTTTTGCCATTTTGTCGGAACTGGTCTCTGAAGGCAGTGTGGGCGAGCTGGAAGTGGTACCGTCGGAAGTGCAGGTGCGGATCAATGAAACCTGCCCGGCCGGCTCGTCGATACGCATTGTTAATGAAGACGGCAGTGTGGTCTGTGAGACCGACAGCGATGAGCAGAATCTGTCGCTGGCCGGCACCAATATCGCCATCAGCAACGGCAATTCGGTGGATATTGCGCCGTTGCTCAACGATAACGATGCCGCCAACGAATTGAATACCGGCGTGGCCTTTGACGGCACCAATCTGACCGTCAGCGATGCCGGCGGCGATCTCAGCGTAGACCTGTCCGGACTGAGCTCGGCGCCGCAAACCTTGTCGCTGAGCGGCACCGACCTGTCGATCAGTGACGGCAATACGGTAGACCTGGGAACAGCACTGGGTGACAACGATGCCAACAATGAGCTGAACACCGGCGTGGCCTTTGACGGTACCAGCCTGACCGTCAGCGATGCCGGTGGTGATCTCAGTGCAGATTTGTCCGACCTGATCAATGACGATACCAACGAGCTGAATACCAGCGTAGCTTTTGACGGCACCAGCCTGTCGGTAACCGATGCCGGCGGCAGTCTGTCAGCGGATTTGTCCGCTCTGATCAATGACGACACCAATGAGCTGAATACCGGCGTGGCTTTCGATGGCAGCAACCTGAGTGTTACTGATGCCGGCGGCAGTCTGTCAGCGGATTTGTCCGCTCTGGTCAATGATGACACCAATGAATTAAATACCGGGGTCAGTTTTGACGGCACCAACCTCAGTGTTACCGATGCCGGCGGCAGTCAGTCGGCGGACATCTCGGCACTGGTCAATGATGATACCAATGAGCTGAACACCGGCATCAGCTTTACCGGCGGCACGTTAACCGTCAGCGATGCCGGTGGCGATCAAAGCGTCAGCCTGGCCGGGGTGGTCAATAATGACACCAATGAGCTGAACACCGGTTTTGCACTGACCGGCAATATTCTGTCGGTCACCGATGCCGGAGGCAGCCTGAGCGCTGATTTGTCCGGTTTTCTGGACAACACCGATTCACAGATGCTGAGTTTGACCGGCAGCAGCCTGGCCATCAGCGGTGGTAACGCGGTTGATCTGGCTGCATTGTTTGGCGACAACGACCCGGCCAATGAACTGAACACCGGTTTCAGTTTTGATGGCATCAACGTGAGTGTCACCGATGCCGGCGGCACATTGAGCGCCGACTTATCCGCGCTCAGTGATACCGCTGCACAGGTGCTGGCCAAGCTGATTACCGTTGACGGCGACGGCTCCGGCCTGGACGCCGATTTACTGGACGGCATGCATGCCAGCGAAATTATTGCCGCCGCCGGTTCGGACAGCCGGATTCCCATCAGCACATCCCCTTTCACCATTACCGAGCCCGGTTCTTATATCGTCACCCAGAACCTGGTCGACATGGTTGACGACACCGACGGCATTCGTATTGAAGCCAGTAATGTCACCGTTGATCTGGGTGGTTTCCGCCTGACTGCCGATATGTCACCCGATGACAATGTTGTCAGCCGCCGCCACGCTATTTTTGTGTCCAACGGCAACAGCAATGTGCATATCCTCAATGGGCATGTCGACAATTGGGGGGCAGACGGTATCGATGCCAACAACTGCACGGGTTGTATTTTCGAAAATCTGACCATTACCAACAGCCGCTTTGGAGGGCTGGTATCCGGAGAGGGCGCGGTGGTCAGTCATGTGACGGCATCATTTAATGGCGATGATGGTATCGAGATCAACAACGGCACTGTGGTGGCCTTTTCCACTGCTCAGGGCAATGGAGATAATGGCATTGCGTCAGTCAATTCCAGCAACAGAGGTGAAAGCGTTTCAATCATCAACAGTACGGCGTTTGAAAATACCCTGGACGGCTTTGAACTGGATATCGGCGCCATCGTTATTGGCTCGGCTGCCTATGACAATTTAGGGCATGGTTTCGATTTAAGTGGCAGCAGTACTGTACAGGAATCGTCAGCCTATGATAACGGCCTGAATGGCTTTGAAATCGTTAACGGCATGCTGCGCGATAATGTGGCTGCACAAAACGGCACCCTGGCGACCGATGAAAATGATGACAATGGTTTTCGGGTATCAGCCAATTCTTATTTGATCAATAATCATGCTTATGAAAATGATGGCGCCGGTATTCGGGTAACTTCATCTGATACCACCATTGAAAACAACACCGCGATTGACAATGATCGCACCGGCATCGAGTCACGCGTAACCAATACAAGCGGGACCATTGTTGCGACCATTGAGAGCCTGTATATAAGAAACCGCGCAGCAGGGAACAGCATCGCCAACTATGATATTGCTGCCGGTAACAGCTTTGGTCCGATTATCAACATCGCCAGTGGCGGTGATATTTCACTGATTGCCGGCGCTGATCATCCGATGGCCAATTTTGAGTATTGACAGAGCGTAGCTTCATGTTTATCCGTCAATTAATACTTGCCTTATCGCTGCTGCTGGCCAGCGTTGCCGTTGCCCAGCCGGTGGGAACCAGCTTCAGCTATCAGGGAACGCTGCAGATCATCGAACCATCAGGTAGAGCCGAACCGGCCAATGGCGAGTTCGATTTTAATTTCACCCTGTTCGATGCTGCAGCGGGCGGCGCTGTGGTTGGGACGCCGTTTATGATCGGCAATGTGCTGGTGGCCGATGGTGTATTTACGGTTGCCATGGATTTCGGCATCGAGCCTTATTCCGGTGATCAGCTGTGGTTGCAGATCGAAGTGCGCAACGGCCCGGATACCGGTGTATTTGCCGCCCTGGCTCCCCGTCAGGCTGTCACTCCCACACCGTTCGCCACGCTGACCGAATTCGTTGCCCCCGGCAGTGTGGGTGAGGCGGAAGTGATTCCCGACCAGGTGCAGCTTCGGGTCAGCGATAACTGCCCCGAAGGCACACTGGTCAGCGGCATCGAGGAAGACGGCAGTATCAGCTGCGAAACCGATGATGATGAGCAGACCATTGCCTTGAATGATTCTGTGCTGTCCATCAGTGACGGCAACAGCGTGGATCTGGCCGACTCGCTGGTGGATCAGGATGACAGCAATGAACTGAATACCGGTATCAATTTTGATGGCGATATTCTGACCCTGAGTGATGCAGGTGGTGATCAAACCGCCGATCTGTCCTCGCTGTCCGAGGGTGCCCAGACCTTATCGGTGGATCCTTCCAGCATCTCCATCAGCGATGGCAACAGTGTTGACCTGGCGCCGATTCTGAATGACAGTGATGCTGACAACGAATTGAACACAGGTGTTGATTTCGATGGCACCAGCCTGACCGTCAGCGATGCCGGCGGTGATTTGTCTGCGGATTTATCGGCATTGATCAATGCCGACGACAACGAGCTGAACACCGGGGTCAGTTTTGACGGTACAGATTTATCGGTGACCGATGCCGGCGGCAGTCAGTCAGCCGATATATCAGCACTGGTGAATAACGACACCAATGAATTGAACACCGGCGTCAGTTTTGACGGCAGCAGCATCAATGTTACCGATGCCGGCGGCAGTCAGTCAGCCGATCTGTCCGCGCTGGTCAATGATGACAGCAACGAGCTGAACACCGGGGTCACTTTTGACGGCAGTAACCTGAGTGTTACCGATGCCGACGGCACACTGGCGGCCGATCTGTCCGCACTGACCAATGACGATACCAATGAGCTGAATACCGGCATCAGCTATTCCGGAAACACTCTGACGTTAAGTGATGCCGGTGGCGATCAAAGTGTGACGCTGACCGGGGCGGCCAACAATGACAGCAATGAACTGAATACCGGTTTTGCCCTGTCCGGCACTATCCTGTCGATCACCGATGCCGATGGCAGTTTGAGTGCCGATTTGGCAGGCCTGCTGGATAATACCGATGCACAGACCCTGGGCATCAGTGGAACCAGCTTAACCATCAGCGGCGGTAATGCGCTGGATCTGGCCGCTCTGCTGGGTGATGGAGATCCTACCAACGAGCTGAATACCAGTCTCAGTTTTGACGGTACCAATCTGAACATCACCGATGCCGGCGGCACGCTCAGTGCAGACTTATCAGGATTAAACGATTCGGCCATCGATTTATTGAACAGACTGATCACCCTGGACGGTGCTGATTCCGGCCTGGATGCCGATCTGCTGGATGGCATGCAGGCCAGCGATATTATCGCTGCCGCTGGCCCAGGCGATAACCGCATTCCGATCAGTGAACTGCCTTTTGATATCGATGAGCCCGGTTCGTACTATGTCACTAGGGATCTGGTCAATACCACTGACGATACCAATGGCATCACTATCGATGCCGATAATGTAACACTCGATCTTGGCGGTTTCCGGTTAACTGCGGATATGGGCCCCAATACCGGTGTCGGCGTATTTAACCGCAACGCTATTTCGATGATCAACCAGGTCAATGTCCACATACGCAATGGCCGTATTGCCGACTGGGATGCCAGCGGTATTGCTGCCAGTAGTTGCGAAAAGTGTATCTTTGAAAATTTAACCATCAGCGGGACCAGCGTTGGTCTCAGAACAGGGTCTTACTCGTTGGTCAACCGTGTGACCACTTCATTTAACAGGACTGCCGGTATGTCGGTTGATGAGGGCACACTGATCGCACACTCGACAGCTCAGGGCAATGAGGGCAGCGGTTTTATCAATTCAGGATCCAGTGTAGTGATCAACTGTGCGGCCTTGGAAAATGAAAACCATGGATTCAGCATGAGCGCCGTAATCCTCGGTTCAACGGCCTACAAAAATGGATTAAGCGGATACCGGGCCGGGACGGGTTCTATCCTGCAACAGAATTCCAGTATCGAAAACGGTGAGAATGGTTTTCTGATCATCAGCGGTTATGCACGCGATAACATCGCTTTCGGAAACGGCACCCTGGCAACCGCCGACAACCTCAACAACGGCTTTTTCCTGAATGGCAACAGTTACCTGATCAACAACTACGCGCATGCTAATAGGGGCGCCGGTATACAGTCTGCCAATTCGGACAATGTGGTTGAAAATAATGTTGTCCTGGACAATCTCCGCAGCGGTATTGATGGGCGGAACAGCGGCAGCCTGATCATCGGCAACCGTGCCTCCGGTAATGGTCCCAACAGTTCCACAGTGGTGAATTACACCATCAGCACCGGCACTGCCGCCGGTCCGATTATCAATATTAACGGCGTAGGCGATATATCCGCAGTCAGTGGCGGTGATCATCCGCTGGTGAATTACGAGTATTAATGTAGGATCGCACCCGGACGCGACCGGCAGGCCCAGGGGTGATTCGGCCCGCTGCGCTTATCGCGGACATGCCCGCTCCTACATCACGGTTTTAATGAAGATTTTGCAGGAGCACACAGGTGTGCGACCGGTACTGGCCGGGCTGGTTATGTCGCGGACATGTCCGCTCCTACTTGGGATTGATAGGTATTGAATATGAGAACACTAAATTTATTTATTATCGGCCTGATGGTCACAACTTTGCTGACCGCTGCGCCGGTACAGGCGAATCAACCGGCCATTCAGCAGGATCAGCTGATCGCCCGGGCAGTCAATCAGCTTAAGGCAACCGGTAATGGCCTGCGCCTGCACAATCCCAGACATCAGGTTGACTACACTGCCGACGGCGTCACTTTTTCAGCGCGCAACGGCGCCCCTGAATGGCGCTGGCAGCTGCAACACCTGGGCACTGCTTCGCAAAATCTGCTGACGCAGCCGGTCTTGCGGCCCGATGGCGCCGGTGATGATGTTTATTACCATCATGGTGATGTTATTGAGCAGTACATTGCGCATCGCGACACCATTGAGCAGCGTTTCGTGCTGAACAAACCACTGCTGCTGGACGGGCAGGACCTGGTGATCACTGGAACGATCAACAGCTCAGGCGAATTCGCACAGACCAGCAACGGATGGCAGTGGAAAAACACTAGCGGCAGCGTGCAGCTGGGGCAAGTCACAGTGTTTGATGCCAGCGGCAATAAACTGGCCGCTGATATGACCGTCAGTGCGGAACACAGCCGCATTACCGTACCTTTCAACGCCCTGGCACAGGCACATTATCCGGTTACCATCGATCCGGAAATCGGTGCCAATGACTTCCGTATTTCCGATGTCGGCGGCAACGGCAATACCAGCGTTTCGGCCCTCTCAGCAAGCCTTGCTTATAACAGGACAGATAACGAATATCTGGTGGTCTGGTCAGGTGATGATATTGATTCGCCCGGTATTGCTGCTGGAGAACTTGAAATATTCGGTCAATTGCTGGATGCCAGTGACGGTAGTGAAATCGGCACCGATTTTCGTATTTCCGATGCCGGCGGCAGCGGGTTAGAAGATTTTGAAGCAGATGCACCGGGGGTTGCCTACAACAGTACGGATAATCAATATCTGGTGGTCTGGTCGGCCGACGATACTGATGTTCCCGGCATTGTTGACAATGAATTTGAAATTTTCGGTCAACGCCTGGCAGCTGATGGATCTGCAGTTGGCACCAATGATTTTCGTATCTCCGATGCCGGCGGAACCGGTAGCAGCGCCGCAGTAGCCCTGACACCCGCAGTCATTTACAACAGTACTAATAATGAATACCTGGTCGCCTGGCAGGCCGACGATACTGATGCCGCCGGTACTGTCAATAATGAGTTTGAAATCTATGGCCAGCGTCTGGCTGCTAACGGCGCAGCAGTCGGCACCAATGATTTTCGCATCTCAGACGCAGGCGGCAGCGGCAGTTTCACCCCCACTGCCAACGGCGCGGAACTTGCCTATAACGCCACCAATAACGAGTATCTGGTGGTGTGGCAGGCCGATGATACCGATGTCAACGATATCAATGACAACGAGTTTGAGGTCTATGGCCAGCGCCTGGATGCCAGTAACGGTAACGAAATCGGTACCAACGATTTCCGCATCTCTGATGCCGGCGGTAGCGGCAACAGCGCGGTCTTTGCCGGTCAACCGGCGGTTGCCTACAATTCAGCAAACAATGAATACCTGGTGGTATGGCACTCGGATGACAGTGATGCCGGCCTGCTGGACAACGAGTTTGAAATTTTCGGTCAGCGCCTCGACGCATCCGACGGCAGTGCGCTGGGCAGTAATGATTTCAGAATCTCCGATGCCGGCGGCAACGGCAATGGCAGTGGTGATATTGATGCCTTCAGCCCGGAAATTGCCTACAACAGCCTGAACAACGAATACATGGTCAGCTGGCAGGCTGACGATACCGATACTCCTGGTATTATTGATGGTGATCTGGAAATGTTTGCACAAAGGATTGATGCCAGCGACGGCAGCGACATCGGCAGTGAGTTTCGGGTTTCAGACGCTAATGGAACCGGTACTACCGATTCTTCAACCACCAACCCGATGATCGCCTATAACTCGGTCAACAATGAATTTCTGATCACCTGGGATAGCGCAGACACCGATACGGTAGGAATATTTCCCGGCGAAGGTGAAATTTTCGGTCAGCGTCTGAATGCCGCCACCGGAGTGGAAGTGGGTGCTAATGATTTTCGCATTTCCAGTGTCGGTGGCACCGGCAACGGTGATGTAGATGCCGCCGAACCGGCGGTGGCTTATAACAGCGTGGACAATCAGTACCTGGTGGTGTGGGAAGCTGACGATATCGATGTGCCGGGTATTTTGCCCGGTGAAAATGAGATTTTCGGCCAGTTGCTTGATGGCGTTGACGGCAGCGAAATCGGTGTGGACTTTCGTATTTCCGACGCCGGCGGTACCGGCAACCAGGACGTCGCTGCCGGCGACCCATCGGTGGCCTATAACAGTATCGATAATGAGTACCTGGTTGTCTGGCGGGCCGATGACATCGATGTGCCGGGTATTATCGATGAAGAATTTGAAGTGTTCGGGCAGCGTCTCAGTCCCGACGGTAGTGAAGTCGGTACCAACGACTTCCGCATTTCCGACATCAACGGAAATGGCGTTTTATCTGAAGGTGACGTGGAACCGGAGGTGGCTTATAACAGCACCGATAACGAATACCTGGTGGTATGGGCAACCGAAGACACCGATACCGCCGGTATCGTCGCCGGGGAAGTGGAAGTTTTCGGTCAGCGACTGGCAGCTGATGGCGCCGAGCTCGGCGCCAATGATTTCCGTATCTCCGACGCCGGCGGCGATGGTAATCCTGATATCGAGGCCTCTGAGCCCGATGTGGCCTACAACGTTGTCGATAATCTGTATCTGGTGGTCTGGGATGGCAATGATACCGATACCCCGGGCATTATTGAGAACGAAAGCGAGATTTTTGGCCAGTTAATCAATGCCGTTGACGGCAGCGAAGTGGGTGTTAATGATTTTCGGATTTCCGATGTTGGCGGTGATGGCACCAATACCGACGCCAGAGAACCGACCGTGGCCCACAACAACCTGGACAATGAGTTTCTGGTGGTCTGGGAAGCAGACGATACCGACACGCCCGGGGTGCAGGAGAGCGAAGATGAAGTTTTTGGTCAGCGCCTGAACGGTACAGACGGCAGCGAAGTCGGGCCCAACGATTTTATTATTTCCAATGCCGGAGGTATCGGAGTCGATACCTCGTTTGATGTGGATGACGCCGAAGTGGCCTATAACCCGCTGAATAATGAGTACCTGGTGGTGTGGGAAGCTGATGACTCAGATATCCCCGGTATCGTTGACAACGAAGAGGAAATTTATGGCCAGCGTGTGGCGGCAGACGGCACACCGATAGGTTTTAACGACTTCCGCATCTCCGATTCCGGCGGTACCGGCAGTAGCGATACCGGTGCTGAAATACCCGCCGTGATGTATAACCCTGCAGCCGACGAATACCTGGTGGTGTGGGAAGGAGACGACACGGATCAACCCGGCGTATTTGAAGGTGAAAGTGAAATCTACGGCCAGCGGATTGGCACCGAAGATTTATTTGGTGATGGGTTCGAAGGTAATTAATTACCCATATATGTAGGAGCACTCATGAGTGCGACCACCTTTCCGGGGTTTTATGTGATGCTGGTCGCGGACATGTCCGCTCCTGCATTACGGTATTGGTTGTGAGCAGATACTTGCAGACAATTATTTAATGGTAAAATCCGGCCTGGGCACGGGTTTTCAGGCAAAATCCAAGACGGAATAACCGTGTTATTCCGTGGCGTTGGTAAAATCAGGGAATATTCATGAGTTATTTCAAACCACGGCAAATGGCAGGAGCTATGTTTGCAAAATTTTCTTCCTCACAGGCAATGACCAGGTTATCGGTCATTGGCCTGTTGACAGTACTACTAGGCCTGGCGCCGTTGACGGCATCGGCACAGCTGGTTTTTACCAAAAGCTTTTCCGATGATGCGATTAATGTTGGCGATACCACCACGCTGACTTTTGTTATCGATAACTCCGATGGTCTGGTCGAAGCCGAGATGATCGAGTTTACCGATAATTTTCCGGTAGGCCTGCAGCAGGCAGATCCCGATAATTTCATGAATGGTTGTGGTGGCGGCAGCAGCCGGGATACGACTTTCCTGACTATTTTCACCTTTCTGGATGCTGGTGATATGTGCGTGGTATCGATTGACCTGGAGGCGGTATCTGCCGGGTTGCAGGTCAATGTGACCGAAGATCTGACCTCCAGCCAGGGCAACAGCGGCCCGGCGACTGACAGTATTGTGGTGGCCGATGCCGGTGCGCCGCTGTTCAGAAAGAGTTTTGCAGCACCAATTATTGAAATTAATGAAGTTACAACGCTGACTTTTACCATTGACAACACAGCCAATATTGCCGCGGCCAACAGCCTGGCGTTCTTGGATGTTCTGCCCGCCGGGCTTGAGGTTGCCGTACCCAGTAATGTGGCTAACACATGTGGCGGTAGTGTCATTGACATGACCACCTCGATTGACCTGTCAGCCGGTTCTGTGGGGGCAGGCGCAACCTGTACGGTTTCTGTCGATGTGATCGGGGTTGGCCTGGGTATGCAGGACAACACCAGTGGCGATTTGACCTCTACCGCCGGCAGCAGTGGTCCGGCACTAGCATCGGTTGAAGTGATAGATACACCGATTCCGTTGTTCAGCAAAGTATTTGCCGCTGCCAATCTTACCGTAGGCGATTCAACCACGCTGACGTTCACCATAGATAACATCTCTGTTGCTACCGACGCCAGTGCATTGGATTTTACCGATACGCTGCCGGTTGGCCTGGTGGTAGCAACACCGTCAAATGCGGCGACCACCTGTACCGGCGGAACCATTACCGCAGTCGATGGAGCAGGCACAATCAGTTATACCGGGGGCACGGCATCGGCAAATTCACAATGCGAAGTCACCGTTGATGTGGAAGCCGTGGCTGCCGGTCTGCAGGCCAATGTCACCGGCGATTTGACATCCACAATCGGTAACAGCGGTCCGGCCATGGCCAACGTGGCGGTGATGGATGCCGGAACGCCACTGTTCACCAAAGCCTTCGCTACTGACCCGCTCGGTGAAAATGAAACCACCATGCTGACTTTCACCATTGATAATACGGCCAATGTCGGTGCTGCCAATGCTCTGGACTTCACCGACAACCTGCCGGCCGGGCTGGTGGTCACGTTAGCGGCCGCTGGCAACACGACTTGCGCAGGCAGCGCCCTGACCCTGGTCCCCGGCTCGCCCGTCATCAGTTTGACCGGTGGTACAGTCGCTGGTGGCGCTGTCTGCGTAGTGAATGTCATGGTGATGGGAACCACGCCCGGCATGCTGACCAATATCTCCGGTGACCTGACCTCCAGCCTGGGCAACAGTGGTCCGGCGATTGATTCGGTTACAGTGCTGGACGCACCCGAATTCTCCAAAGTGTTTGAGGCTTCAGCTCTGAGCATCGGTGGTACCACTGTGCTGACATTCAACATTATCAATGCTGCAAGCGCGTTGGATGCCAATAACCTGGACTTTACTGATACCCTGCCCGCAGGGCTGATTTTGGCCACCCCGGCCAGTCCTGCAACTACCTGTACCGGCGGTACTGTGACTGCCGTCAATGGGACAGACACCATCAGTTATACCGGTGGCAGTGTTGCTGCTGGTGAGGTATGTAATGTTACCGTGATTGTTGAGGCCACCGCGCTGGGCATGCAGAACAATCTCAGTGGCGATTTGACCTCAGACCTGGGGAACAGCGGAACGGCGGCAGACAGCCTGGATGTCATCGCGCCCCTGGAGTGGAACGTTGTGGGGCCGGCTGACTGGTTCGATGCCACCAACTGGCTGCCCAACCAGGTGCCGAATATCGGCCTGGCCGCGAATATCAACAATGGCGGTATATCGCTGGTGCCGGATGGATCGGATAGGCCGGAAGCACTTAACCTGAATATCGGCGTTGACGGCGGCACCGGCAGCATGATTCTTGAACCCGATGGCTCTGCCCGGATTGACGTGGATGCAGCGGTCAATATCGGTGTGACATTTACTGGCGTCGCCACATCCACCGGCCTGCTGCAGTTTGGTGATAATTCATTTGGCGCTTTTAATACGCAGGACAATGGCCCGTTCCGTGCTGGTGTCAGCATGGCGGATGGCGATGCCGACGGTACTTTCATCCATCCGGATGGCTTTTTCAGTTCCGGAGCAGAATTCACTGCTGTACAGATTGGTGTGGCCGATGCAGCCGGCAATGCCAATGGCCTGTTTATGGGTGATGCCAACACCAGCGGTATTGGCGCACTAAACGGCCCGTTGCAGATTGGTATATCCAACGGCAGCGGCAATGCTACCGGTGAAATATCGGGCAACGATATTGAAGACTTCTCCACCGCTGATGTCGGTGTGGCCAATGGCACCGGTACCGCCGTGGGCCTGGTGGATACCGGCTTCAGCTTTGAAGGTGCGCCCAGTAATGCGAATCGCGGCCCGGTTAATATTGGCGTCAGCAATGGCCCCGGTTCAGCCACCGGTACCGTGATGCAGCAGCTGAATGTGTTCGGCAGTATCACCAATGATCAATGGACCGAGATGAATGTCGGTATTGCCAACGGCACCGGCCCGGCCGACGGCACCATGTTGAATTCCAACGGTATAACCATCCCGGTTATCAATGTCGGTTTGAATCCCGGCGGTGGCACCGCCGGCGGCAGAATTTTTGTTGATCACGGTCTGATCAATACCGACATGCTGACCCTGGGCAGTGGCAGTGTGCTGGAGTTCACCGCCAATGCCACCAACCGGGCGACCGGTGGCGGCACCGGTACGATGTACGCCGCAGCCAATGCCGATGTCGCTACGCTGGCGGGTGAGCTGATCATCAATCTGAACTTTGTGCCCAGAACAGCCTTGCAATTCGAAATGGTCAATTCCAATTCGCCCACAGGCATTACCGGACTGTTTGATACCGTTACGGTGAATAACCTGCCGCCCGGTCTGTCGGTGGTACAAAGCGTGCAGCTTGATGGCGGAGGCGATCAGCAGCTGGTGGTTGATTTAACCGGTGTGCCCGAATTGCCCGCATGGATCAACCCCAATGTCGGCCCCACAGCCGGCGACTGGTTTGACCCGGCCAACTGGTCGTTTAACGCAGTGCCCACCGCACTGGTGCCGGCCATTATTGCCAACGGCGGTGAATCGGTTCTGGACAGTCTGACAGCGCCCGGCCCGGCGATCGCCCGGGATGTGATTGTTGCTGAGGAAGGCAATGACGGCCTGCTGACCAGCAACGGTGTGGATATTGATGCCGCCCGCAGCTTCCTGATTTCCAGGGTGGACCCGCTGAACTCTGCTGAACAGACGGCCACAGGTACGGTAGTGATCAATAATGCGACCGTCACTGTACCGCCATTCAATGCGCCCAGTTCATCGGTTTTCGACCCGGGTTCGGTAATTGCGGTCGGGTTTGCCCAGGGCGGTGGTACCGCTGAAGCCAGCATGGAAGTGAACAACGGCAGCCTGTCCGCCGGCGACGCTATCTTCGTCGGCGCGGCACTACCGATTGCCATCGATGCCGATCCGACATCCAATGGTCAGCTGACCTTCAATGGAGGCGGCATTGGTGTGAGCATCATTGAACCTGAAGCTGGTGAGGATGATGGTGATCTGTTTATTGCATTTGCTCAGGATTCCAATAGCGGACCTGGCGCACAGCCCACCGCCAATGCCAGCGCTAATATCAACAATGCTTCCATCCTCGGCGACATTAAAGTGGCCTTTGCGGATGCGTTCACCGACGATGCCATCAGTATCGCCACAGCCAATACCTTAGTGCTGTCCAATCTGGATATCACCGGTGATTTGGATATTGCCAACGCTAATGCTTTTGATCCGGACAACAGTGCAACCTCAGTAGCCGGTAATGTCACGGTTACTGATGTTACGTTTGGGCCTGACAGTGGAACCATGGACATCGGCGATGCCGATGCCGGTGATCCGCGAGCAGTGGCCAACTCAACCTCCACCAGCGTCTGGACACGCGTCACCTATCCTGACGAATCAGCAGATATTGAATTCGGCGTTGCCGATGCCAGTGATCCGGACACCGTGGCAACCGTGATAACCACAGCCACAATCAACGACTCCACCTTTAACGTTGATGATTTTGAAGTCGGTAACGGAGATGCCCGGGACAATGGTATTGCAACCTCCACCACGGTTGTCAATCTGGCTCAGAATACGATGCTCAACGGAGACGCGCTATTAGTTGGTATTACCGAAGCCGACGAAACTTCACAGGCCAGCGTTGATGCGACCTTAAACATCACAGATTCTGTAGTGACAATGAGCGAAGAAACCACCATCGGTGCACTGGAGGGTGACAGCACCAATGCGCTCACCAGCGTTACCGCAGCTGTCAATATGGTCAACTCAAGCCTGACCACTGATATGCTGTTTATGGACCTGCCGACAACTGATATTAATGCAGGTACGGTAACCGCCAGCCTCACGTTGAATCCCAGTTATATCAGCACCAATGTATTCGATGTGACTGCCAACAGCAGTGTTCTGTTCGGTATCGAAGGGTTAACCCGAGTCACGCTGGGTACAGTTGGTAATCCGGATACCTATGCGGCTGTTGATACGGGCGATGGATTGATTGAAGGTGATATTACTGCCGAGTTCGATCCCGCGTTCGGACCGCCGCCGGGTACCCATATGTTTGACCTGATTGTTACCGGCAGCAGCACCGCACTGGATGACTTTACCGGCACCACCATGGTCAACAATCTGCCGACCGGCTTCAGCATCGATTTCTTCGGCGTGGTGGAAGACGGCGGGGTGGATATCCTGCGGCTGCAGATCAGCGGCGCAGCGCCGGTTGACCTGGCGGTCACCAAGACCGACGGCGTCATGATGGCGACCCAGGGCGATATGCTGACTTACACCATTGTCGTGACCAACAACGGTGCCAACACGGCATTTAATGCCACCGTCAGCGACATGATTCCCGCCGGACTGATCAATGCCAGCTGGACCTGTGTGCCATCTGCCGGCGGCAGCTGTACGGCCGGCCCGGTGAACGGCGATATCATGGATACCATTACGCTGGATTCTCTGGCCACAGCCACCTATACGCTGGTGGCAACGGTGGATGCCGGAGTGCTGGGTACCATCAGTAACACTGCAACAGCAACCATCGACGGTGACGCCAATACCGCCAACAACAGCGCCACGGATACCACTGAGATATTTGCGATACCCGCTGTGCTCAGCGGCACCAAGACGGTGGATGGCGAGCTGATCCCGGGTGGTAACCTGACCTATACCATCACCATCAGCAACGCCGGCCCCGGCGATCAGCCGGATGATCCGGGTTCGGATGAGTTCACCGACGTATTGCCGGATGGTCTGTTCCTGACCGGTGCATCGGCCAACAGCGGTACAGTCAACGCCGATATCGCCAACAATACCGTGACCTGGAATGGTGCGATTGCTGCCGGTGGCAGCGTGGTGATTACCATCAATGCATCACTCAGCATCACCGCATCCGGCGAGATCAGCAACCAGGGCATGATTCAGTTTGATGCAGATGGTGACGGCGTCAACGACACCACCGTGCCGACGGACGATCCGAATTCACCGGAAGCTGATGATCCAACCGTGTTTATCGTGTCGATTGCAGTGCCGGCACTGCAGAACACAGCATTGCTGATCATGATCATGCTGCTGCTGGTGGTTGGTGCCAGACGATACAGAAACAGATCCTGACCTAATGCTTCTCAAGGCCACGCCACCCGTGGCCTTGTAGGAGCACTCATGAGTGCGACCGCCCTTTCGGGTTTTATGTGATGTTGGTCGCGGACATGTCCGCCCCTACATTCCGGTATTAATAATGCCTTTTGTAGGAGCACTCATGAGTGCGACCGCCTGTCCGGGATTTTATGAGGTACTGGTCGCGGACATGTCCGCTCCTACATTCTGTAGTTATAACCAAACCGCATTCCAATAGGGATAATCTCCTGGTCTGGCAACCAACCCGGCCCGCACCGGGTTGTAAATGATGTAACGGGCGATCACCAGCATATCCTGGTCATCACGTAGAGCATGATCATGGTAGGCC
Organism: Wenzhouxiangellaceae bacterium; assembly: GCA_028289455.1. Classification (GTDB taxonomy): domain Bacteria; phylum Pseudomonadota; class Gammaproteobacteria; order Xanthomonadales; family Wenzhouxiangellaceae; genus JAJFKX01. Next base: position 23,704 of record JANQPN010000073.1, on the reverse strand, counting down.
TTTGACCATATTGCACCGCTTCCACCTGATAGCTTGTTGACTGCATTGGTCATCTGGGCTTTACAGCGTCCCACAAACAAAGCCAGGTTTTCATTGCCGAGTTCAATCAGCAGATGCATATGGTCCGGCATCAATACCCAGCAGAACAGCCAGGTGCCGTTGCGGCAAACTACTGCTGAAGTGATGCATCGACATGCTGTTCTGGCAGAGCTGTGGTTTCTGAATACAGGTTGGCGGTTTTTGGTTGAAAAGGTAATCAGATATATCCGCCCTGTTTGGGAATAGCGGCCTTTGCGTAATGCTTTGTGGCCGTGGTTGATTTTGTACATGGCATGGATAATGCCGTGCGATAAACTACCTGCCTATCGGAGAAACCCCCTGCGTCCTGTAGGAGCACTCATGAGTGCGACCGCTTTCCGGGATTTTATGAAATGCTGGTCGCGGACATGTCCGCTCCTACATTCGGATTCCATGTGTTGATAATGATAGTGCGCGTTATCTTTTCAGCAGTGCCAAATGCATCATCAATGTTACGAAATGTAAATTTAACAACCATCGGTTACAATCGATATCCATCTGGAAATTTATTCTAAGACGTTCGTCTAGGTCATAAAATAAGCGCCAGATTTCAATACCAGCATACCCAACACAGCCATTTTCAAGTCAAATGGTCTCACCCGTGTATCTCTCTCAGGGACAGTAAATATTAATTAAAAAAAGATAAGTAAGAGGTATTCTATGGATAGAAATACAACTAATTTAGTTGAATATGCTGAAAATAATGATCAATCCGATCAGGACAATCATGATTCAGGTCTTAGCAGACGGCAGGTGCTGAAAGCAGGGGTCAGTGCGGCAGCGGTTGCTGCCACCACCACCGGCTTCAGCCTGAATGCGTCGGCAATGGGTGGTTCAGGCATGCATCCGGTGTTCGGAGATGACCGGGCCACCCGGCGTCTGGATTCGTTTGAACTGCGGGTGGATGCAGCGGAAAGTTATCTGACACTGAGCAACGGACCGGATGTACAGCCGGTCAGTGGCGATGAAGGGTTGTATGACGACTTCCGCGGCAGCTTCTCCAAAACCCTGCTGCACAATGATGTCGGTGAAGTTGAGCCGGCTTCCTATAATTCATTTCTGAATGCGCTGGACACCGGTAACCCGGCTGACTTTGAAAATATCATTGTCGGCAATCCGGGTGATGCCGACCGCGTCCGGCTGGTCAGCCCGCAGGCGGCCTATTCGTTCGAAATGTTTGGTGTGGATGGCGCCGACAACCGCATGCCGGCTGCACCCACCTTCGCCAGTGATGAAACCGCTGCCGAAATGGGTGAATTGTACTGGTATGCGCTGACACGTGATATTCCGTTCACTCGCTATGACACCAGCAACACTGTTGCTGCTGCCGTCAGTGATTTGAATGCGTTCTCGCGCTCGGACATTTTCCCGAACGAGGGTGGCGCAGTCACTTCACAAACGGTTTTCCGCGGCGGGTTGCCGGGTACCACGGTTGGTCCCATGGTCAGTCAGTTTCTGCTGCAGCCGTTCTCATTCGGGCGTTTGGAAGTCGGTGATGTAGGTGCCATTGCAGAAGGCCGCACACCGGTTATCGGTCAGCGCTACCGGCCGCCAAGAAGTGGCAGGGTCAATGACTTTATGACCGATTTTAATGAGTGGCTGAATATTCAGAACGGTGGCGCACCATCTGAGTCGACCCGTTTCCGGAGTTTCGGTACACACCTGGCCACCATGCGCCAGCTGAGTGAATTTGTGCATGTGGATTTCCCGGTTCAGACGGGGCTGTATGCTGCCTTCATTCTGTTGGGTTACGGCCAGGATGCATTGTGTCCGAATAATCCTTACACCACCTCGAACAGCAATACCCAGCAGGGTTTTGCCAGCTTCGGGCCGGCTGATATCACGCATCTGGTCACCCATGGTCCGCGACTGGGCCTGACCGGCGCCTGGTATCAGAAATGGCTGGCGCACCGTCGCCTGCGGCCGGAGGTGTATGCCGGGCGTATTAACGTGCAGCTGCGCGGCTTGCGGGATTACGATATCAACCAGGAAATTCTGGACTCAGAAGGCCTGGCCCGGATTATCAACCGCAATGAAACCGGCCGTGCCAGAAACCGGGCGCTGTTGCCGATGGGTTTCCCGGAAGGTTCGCCTGCGCATCCCGCCTATCCCGGTGGGCATTCCACCTTTGTGGCAGCAGCGGCGACTATTCTGAAAGGCTTCTTTAACGAGGACTTCGTCATTCCCAATCCGGTACAGGCCAACCGGTTCGGCACCCGCCTTATTCCATACCATGGAACGTTGACGGTAGGTGGTGAGCTGAACAAGCTGGTCGGTAATGTCACCCATGCCCGCGATGCTGCCGGTATGCACTGGCGTTCGGACGGTCTGGGTAATTTCATCGGCGAAACCCAGGCGCTGGGTGTATTGCGCGATTACAGCCGTACCTATAACGAAATGTTCGATGGCTTTGAACTGACTCTGTTCAGTGGACAGAGGGTTCGGATTCAGAACGGTGTAATGACCAATATCTAGCCATATTGATCATGTCAATGAATTCCCGCCCGGCACTGCCGGGCGGTTTTTTATCTATGAATGATGTGAAACCAACAGAGCCCCTTGTAGGAGCACTCATGAGTGCGACCACCGTTACGTATTATCCGGAATATTGGTCGCGGACGTGTCCGCTCCTACAATTGTTATTCGTGGTTTGATTCGGTGTGATAAATATAAATATCCCCTTGTAGGAGCACTTATGAGTGCGACCACCGTTACGAATTTTCCTGAATATTGGTCGCGGACATGTCCGCTCCTACGAATTGTTATTCGTGGTTTGAGTCGGTGTGATAAATATAAATATCCCCTTGTAGGAGCACTCATGAGTGCGACCACCGTTACATATTATCCGGAATATTGGACGCGGACATGTCCGCTCCGACAGATGTTATTCCATTCCTTCCCCATGCGGATGGGCACGCCCCCTGCGCCAGCTTTGCCGAACTTCCCGGTAACGGTCGAACTGTGCCGGGTCCAGCAGTTCCTCAGCAAACGCTTCACTTTCATCCACCAGTTGCTGAAGCGCGCTGGTTAACTGTTCCTGGTTGATCTCCCCGCGGGAGGCCTGTTCCTGATATTCCCTGCGGGTGCGGCCCTCGATAACCAGCCGTTCAGTCAGGCTGGCCAGCAGCGTTTGATCTTCGCCGGTGACGAATTTAAGTTCTTCAAACATCCGTTGACCGGTAGCCTCCGGGTTCAACCGGCGGACCTCCCGGGCACGCAGCTCGATCATTCGGCGTGCCTCCTCAATGGCTTCCGAGCCGTTTCCGCGTGAGGGTGGAGGGGTTAAGCTGCTGGACGACGTTGCAGCCTGGCTGTCTGCCTGTGCGGATTCGCCGGCCGATGGCGCAGTGTTATCCAGGCGGCTGATCTGGAATTGCTGCCAGACAACCACGGTGATCAGCACACCTAGAAAAATCCACAGCACCAGCGGCAGTTTATTGGTCTGTGCCGGTTTTTTGCTGTTGTCGGTTGTTTGTTGATCACTCATGGATGGTCAGCCTGTCTGTTCGTCATTGTTGCCGATTTGGGATTTTCGCAAATCGCCGTGCAGTTGGCTATGCCGGTATTAACACCCGCAGTGCAGGCGTTTGATCAGTCCGCCGATTCGCCCAGTATATTTTTCGAAAAATAGCGATGCTCAAAATCCTGTTTCGGGATAATGGCTTCGCCACGCCCCTGAGGCGTCATGTCCAGCAGGTTCCATAGCGGCCAGAACATATCAGCGTGTCTGGGGTGGCCGTTGGGCAATGGGCGGGACAGCAGTTCGGAAGCCCAGCAATGGAAAATGCCATCGGCTGTTTTCCTGAAGACATTCATCACCGACACCACACCCGGGTTGGTGGTTTCAAAACCCGCGTAGTCCAGCAGATAGCTGTTGTGCTGCCCGGAGACCACGGTCATATGCCAGCCACGCCGCTGAGACCAGTCCTTAAGCTGTTTGGCACTGGCTGCGGCAACGGTGGCAACTGCGGTGGTTTCCTCAACACCTATGCTGTTGGCATTGATGCTGTCGACGATGCTGGTGCAGGAAGGGCAGGGCGCATCCCATTCAGCGCCGAACATCATGCTGTACAGCAGCAGTGTCCGGTGTGGTCCGAACAGTTCATCGAAGCCGACAGTCTCTGGTTCACCCCCATCGCCGATTCGCTCAAATTGATAAGCTTGTTTTAACCGACCGCCCAGCGGCAGTTCCCGCCGTTGCTGCGCCACGGCTTCAATTTCATCGCGCAGACGAACTTCAGCATCCAGCAGCAGATCACGTTGCCGGCGATACTCATCCGATTCATTGGGAAATCTGAAACTTGTCATTTTGTACTCCTCAGATGGAGGGGGTGTTAATGACAAATTGTAGATTAACGCGCTATTTTTTTCTGGCGCTGGTGATATTGCTGCCCTGATGAAGCTGAAGTGAGCTAACCGCACCCGAATCGTTTCGTTCAAAAACTATGACCGCACCGGCGGCTGCAATTTCGAATCGATCGGTATCTGTTGGGGTAATCGGCACCGGCTGCTGTCCCGGCGCCTGCAGGTACAGTCTGTCATCGGCAAAGCTGATCACCAGATCTACACCCGGTACAACTTCATAACTGCCGCTGTAATCACTGCCCTGATCCGTTGTGACTGGCGCTGGTGCTGTACGTGATTCATCAACTGCTGTAACCCTGGTAAATGACAGCTGGTGCCGGTCAAAGTCCAGGGTCCAGTTGTAGTGCTTCAGAAATCCATGCCCGAGCAGGCCGGCAACCCTGATACCGGGCAATGCCCCGGCAAACCTGTCGCCGAATACCCGAATGGAAAGATCGGTTTCAGATAATGGACCCAGACTTATTGGATCATCCGGGTAGACAAACTGGCCTTCTTCCAATTCACTGTCGAAACCGAATTCAGTCAATGCCTTTTTGCTCATGCCGGCACCCGGCTGGTTGCCGTTACCGTCTATGGTGACCAGGCCGGTATCGATAAACCACAGCGCAGGCTGTTGACGAATCTGACCGGCCGCCAGCATCAGGTGATCCGGATAATAGTAAAACGGCAGGTTTTCCCGCTCGCCGGCCAGCTGCGCAAAGTGCCTGTCATGTGCCTGCTGGTCACCGCGGGGCGAGACAATCAGCCGGCCCTTATCATTGTCCCAGGTCACCAGAAAATGCGCCAACGCCTTGGTGCCGAGGATTATCATGTCTTCAATATCCTGCCCCTGCAGTACTCCACTGAGTGCCGGCAGGGCGACCGTTGGGATATTGGTCAGCTCGGCAGCGCCGAAGACGAGACTGTCCACCAGCCCGTTGTGGACAGCGGTTTCCTGATCATTGGCATAACCGCGGCCCACTTCAATGGTCTGAATGCCCAGTGATTCAGCCAGTTGCGGCGACATCGCCAGATATGCGCCACCGGTATCCAGATGTGCCAGCATGGGCCGGCCGTTTATCAGCACATCGATGGCGGGCATCAGTACAGCCAGTGGATTTTGTTTACTGAAAGGAATAACGGACATGTCTTTGGTCAGGGCTGTTAACGGATGCTCCGCCCGTTGACGCCACCATACCTGAACATTGTCCGGTTGGTTGGCGGCTTCAGCAAAATCAGCCGCATCAGCAAAGCGGCCCAACTCTGTGTAAGCCTGCATAATGAATGGAAAAATTGCTCTTTCCTGCCGGGCCTCTCCAGTCATTGCCTGGAATACCGTCAACGCCTGTTGATAGCGCCCGTTCAGAACCAGTGTCTTGATCAGCAGGGTTGTGGACTCTGTGTCCGGGTTATGCTCGTACTGCTGCTGGGCAAGCTTGTAGGCGGTTTCAATATCACCCTGAGACCAGGCCTGCCCGGCGGTATTAGTTTTATCGTCTGCATTAGCGCATGTATTCATTATCATCAATGCCAGGCAGTATGTAAATGTTCGTAGTACACTGATATTTAACATAATTGTTCAATAAAATGTTGACTTTTTATAAAATATACTTGAAAATATACAAATATTCAAATATATAATTCAGATATGCAATCAGCTGAGAAGTTCGATCGGCAGGCTCCTTATATCATCAGCAGTCCACGTCAGTTGAGAGCAATGGGCTCGCCCATGCGGCATAAGATACTGGGGGTGCTGGATGTGCTGGATATAGCGCCCGTGTCGCGTATTGCTGAAGAACTGGACTGTCCTGCAGAGTCGCTTTACTACCACATCCACAGCCTGCTGAAAGTCGGCCTGATTGTCCGTGCCGGCAGTCAGCCTGCGGGTAAACGGCCGGAAGCTTTGTACCGGGCGGTTTCGGATAACATCCGGATTGACCAGAGCAAACGCACGCCGGGTTTCATCAAGGCGATCAAAGATATCTACCGTGCAGCGTTAAGAGCTATGGAGCGTAACCTGATGCGCGGACTGGACAATGAGCTTCATAGCAAAGAGGGCCCCAGAAGCTTAACCGAGCTGCGCCAGCTGACGGTGCAACTCGATAGGGACGATATCGCTGAACTGAAAGCCAGAATGGCCGACCTGGAACAGTTCCTGCAACAGCGCAACCTGGCTGCCGGGGGTGAGGTATGCAGTGTAATGCTGGCCTATGCCAGTTTGGGCAGTACCAGGACTTCCGAAGATTAAAACAAATGTAGGAGCGGACATGTCCGCGACCAACCTGCCAGTGAATAACGGCGCCACACGCTAAGGCTCACCGTTCCCCATTAATTTATTCCAGACATCAATCCGATCTTCGTCCCGGTTATCAATAAAACTGATAACAGGCGCATCATCAGAGCCGGACTGACTGAACGTCAACCCTAAAGTCTGCAGCGCCGTATCGATCGGTAATGGTTCACTGCCGCTGATATAGCGGTCGAAAAACCCTTCGGCGTCTACCCCGGTAGACTGCTGAATCGCCTCAGCCAGCTGATGATTGTTCAGGCCTGCATCACTGCCCGGCTGGTAATGCCGGTAAATGTAGCGGTGCAGGGTATCCAATGAGAACCGGCACCGGCTTTGTTCCATAATCATTGCATCCAGGGTCAGTGCTGCCAGCATACCGCCGCTGTAGATCAGGTCGTAGTTATCCAGTTTGTCATCGCCGGCCGCTGCCAGACTCAGCGTGCCGCTGACATTGCTGTAAAGCTGCCAGCGTTCAGCCAGCTGGCTCAGGAACGTATGCTCATCCAGATCACCGTTGCGCAGTGCGGTCAGGAAGGTGATGTATTCTGCAAAACCTTCGATAAACCAGTACAACTCCGGGTGGTTGGCATAGTGCAGATTGGCATTCCACAGATGATACATTTCGTGTGTGGTGATGTAATGCACCATCGGCAGCATTTCGCCGGCCAGCTGCTGGCCGAACAGCATGCTGATAGTGCTGCCCATCACACCGCCGCCCAGCAGTCTGCCCTCTGATGCCAGCAATGCCATGTTGGAATGGGGCGGGCCGCCAAACAGATCGGTGTATGCATCCAGATAGCGGTGCAGGATTGACTGGAAAACATCTGCCTGCGGTTGAACTGACTCCCCGCCGAGCCCCAGTCTGATGGTAGCGTCCTCAAGCATAAATTCATGCTCATAATGGGTGCCGGTCATAAACGCGGCATCCAGTAACTGTTCATTACCGCTGATACTGAAGGTGTTGCTGCCGGCAGCAACACGGTGCCAGGGTGTGGTAATGCCCCAGTTATCCGCGACATCGAAGGTTACCTCTATCTGGTCGGCCGGGGTGCCGGTAATAAACAATGCCCGCCCGGTCCACATCACGCCCCAGGGTTGCGCATAGGCCAGCTCATCATCACCCGGGTCATTGGGGAAGCGGTCATGCTGCAGCAGCATTTCATATTCCAGGGAAATTTGCTGATCGACCGGCGGCGATACCCGCCAGCTCCCATTGGTCAGGTAAACCACTTCCAGCGGGTTGCCTTCCAAGTCAGTAGCTTTGATGGATTGCAAAAACGTCGCCCAGCCGTGATACAGCCCGGTATCGGCGGCAGAGTCATTCAGATAAATCCTGCCCTGCTGAGGATTCAACTGTGCCGTGACCGTAGCGTAGCGCGGGTGGTCCGCATCAATCGAAACCAGGTAACTTGCATGGGTTTCTGCTGCTAAATCAGTGAACGCTGTGGTCAGCAGGATAGCGAAAATCAGGCTATTGATTGTATGTATTCGGGATAAGGTTGGAATTGTTTTCATGGCGTTGACTATCTGTAGCTGGTCTTTAAGTTCGCCATCAATCTAATGGTTAATGCGTGCCTGAATGACCGGTTTTATGCCAATTGCCATGATTTAATGACGAAAATGCCATAGTTTGATTTAAAAAAATCCCGGCCCGTTCTAGACTCTGAGCAAAGCAACAGAAACTGCCGGTATGCAATCATTATCAGATGGCCAGAAATAACACTTCAATCAGCTGGAAGGTAAAGCTGGAAATAGCGGTGCTGCTGCTGTTGTGGGCCGGCTGGGTGGCGGTGTTCAATGCTGGTACGGCAAATGGTTTCGGTTATTTCCACCAGCCGGAGCATAATCTGTTGTGGCCGCTGGTCAATGGCGCGCTGTTCAATGCAGCGCTGTTCCTGGCCATGGTGTGGTGTCTGGTTCCGCGATATCTGGCCAAAAAACGGTATGCCGCTTTTGCAATGGCTGTGGGCACTGTCGCGCTGGGTTATCTGGTGCTTAAAACGCTGGCAGAGCGGTTGATCATAGTACTGGATATGCCATCACTGGCTGACATCAGCCTGTTTCAGCTTGGCCTGGAAAATGTTTACACCCTGATTGCATTTGTGATTCTTGGCGTGCTGTACCGGGTCAGCCGCGACTGGTTGACCGGTTCCGGCCCGGGCCATGCAATTACTCAAAACCGGCCGGTAGAAGATGCCGAAAGCATTCTGTTAAAAAGCGGCACGCGGACACACCGCATGACGATCAAGGACATTCAATATGTGAAATCAGAGGGCAACTATGTGGTGTTTGATGATGGTGCCAGAAGAATACTCACCTATATGACCATGGCCCAGGTCATGGAAAAGCTGCCGGTATCATTGTTTGTTCGAGTGCACCGCTCGTACATAGCCGGTATAGCGCATATTGATGTGATAGAGAAAAATCATCTTAAAGTCGGGAGCGTGGAAATTCCCATCGGAGCCAAGTACCGGAGTGAGTGCTTAAGCCGAATAGACCAGTCGTTCTGACCCGGCAGACTTTGCGATGTGGAACATTGCCTGATTGCTGGAGTCAGCAACATCAATCGCACTGAGCGGGTGAAATCCAGACTAGTTAGACAGGAGAATCAAAATTGCATTTATTAATACGGCTGGCATTAATTCTGTTTGTGCTGAATACATCAGAGGGGTTTGCACAACACGATGATATCGCTGAATTGCGACTGGCAATTATTGAATTCGGCGAGGCCTATCGAGCCGGTGATGTTGACACAGTTGAGCGTCTGCTGGCTGAACAATATGTGCACATCAACAACGGCGGCAATCCGATCAACCGGCAGGGCTACCTGGATTGGAATTATTTAAGAAAATCCAAACTGGATGCGGGTGACTGGCGGGTTGATGCTTATGCGTTAAGCGATCTGGAAATAACACTTTTTGGGGGCAGCGCCGTGGCAACTGGTGTCGTCACGGCAAGTGGGCAACGCGACAGGGAGCAGTGGAACTCCAAAGTGCGTTTCAGTAATTTCTGGATAGGGGAGCAGGGCGATTGGAAACGGGCAGGGTTTCACGACACATCGCTGCAGGATTGATCAATATTGAATCAGTGAAAAGTAGCCTTTGATATTTTCAAAGGCTACGGATTAAAATCACATTGTCTTATCAGTCTAAAAATTCCTTAAGATAATCTTCCGCATAATCAATCTTAAAAGATGTCCACAGCAGCAGATGATCAGAAATCTGGTTTTTACGGTAGTAGTTGGCAAAATACTCTTTTATGTCTTCAGCATCGTTGCCGTTCTTTTTGGCGCGCTGCTTAAGCTTGGGTATGCCGACTGTTTTCCAGTAAAACTCGCTGTCTTTGGGGCGGTAGACAAAGCGGCGGAAGTCAAACACCCCGCCGGCGCCCTGGGCGAAGCGTTCATCGTGCAGGCGCAGCGCAATCTGATCAAACGGTTCTTCCTTTTTCCCGGTGTTGGTGGACAGGCCATCAATATCGTCCGGTACTTCAAAGCCGTTTTCCGTTAAAGCCTTTTTGGACAGGTCATCGCGGGTTTTGTGAATGTTGAAATCACCCAGCAGAATATAGTTGGCAGCACTGGGCGTGGTATCCCATTTTTTGGATTCGGCAAATTCAACTTCCCGCTCACGTTCCTTATCGCTGCGGGCGGACAACAGTTTGGCCAGCCTGGCTATTTCTGTGGCTCTGATTTTTTTGTGCTTGCCGCCTTTGGCACCGTAATGAATATGCACCGAGCATAGCTTGAACTTAAACCAGTTTGCCTGAAAGCCCAGGTAATAGGGTGTGCGGGCCAGCTGCCGGTGAGTGGCAAGTTTTTCATCCGGCTCGATGTCGGCATTTTCAACCACGGTTTCACCCGGAGGCAGAACGATTTCTCCTGCCAAACGGCCGAATGTAACCTTGCTGCTGCGATACAGCACCGCCATGCGCTCATCGTTGCCGGCATTGCCTTCGGTGGTATCAGAAACAATATAATCCCAGCTGCCACCCAGGTGTTTTTTTACCAGTGTTTCCAGTTGCCCCAGGTCGCGTTTGACTTCCTGGATGGAAACCAGATCAAAGTGATCGATGATTTCTGCGATATACATCAATGACTCGGGTGAACGCTGGTAACCACCTGATCCACCAAAATGCATCAGGTTCCAGGTGGCAATTTTTAATTCGCCAACATTGGGTTTTTCAGTGACCTGTTCGCGCAATGCTTTGCGCAGCGCAAGTAACCGTTCGGCTACATGCTGTTTATGTGCTTCGGTTTTCAGTCTGCGCAGATGCCAGTAAAAAGCCATATCCCTCTAATCCCTTGTATTGCCCATCATCAAAATAGCATATTTATGTGAAACAGCGCCAAAACCGAGCTGAAAGTCGTAGACGCACTGCATTCAAAAATAAATTTGCCTGAGCCTTCACCGGTCAATCATCCGGATAGTCGAATTTATTAGACGGAAACCGTGAAGTATTGGAAATGTGTTATTCCAGGCTTCGCTTTTGCGATGGTTTAGCAGCAGTAAAGGGTAATACCCTTTAATGACTGTTATTGCTTCCAAAAACAGGCGGCAATCAGGGAACGGAATCACCAGACTCTATCGGATGGAGAATTAGCTTGCAGAAATCCAATTTCTACTCGTTGCTGAATACAGGCTCCACGCAAGCGCCGCGGGAATCTGCAACGGTGAGCGGGTGCGAGCTTCAGGAACTTATCAGTCCCACACTATCGGACGAATTTGCCACAAACTATTTCTCACGCCTGCCGTTCGGTATGCGCGGTACTGCAGAAAAATTTGCCCCGGTTTTTGGCTGGGAGGCATTGAACAAGGCGCTGGCTGCCGGCAGCAGAACCACTGACAAGCGCTATCAGATCAAGGCGTGTTTTTCCCGGGGTGAAAAATCCGGGAGCCCAAAGCGGATGTTTATCGCCTACCATGGTCAGCTGGCTGAGTTGCTGGAGGCGGGCGCTACGATATGCATAACCAATATTCATCTGGTTGATCCGTATCTGGCTCGATGGTCATCAGCTATCCGCAATCAATTAAATTTCACCGGGTATACCGGCGTCAACTGCTATATATCGCCCGATGGTTCCGGGTTCGCCACCCACTACGATGCCAGGGTTGCCACAACACTGCAGATTGCCGGCAGGAAGCGCTGGAGATACTCTGCTGAGCCTGCAAAGTCCTGGCCCACACAGAATTATATGTATCGCCCTGAAGAACTCCCCGGCAACAAAGCAGAACGGGAGAATATTGGTAAACTGCCTCCCGAGATGGAGTTTCACGAAGTGGAACTGGCTCCCGGGGATCTGCTGTGTTTGCCTGCCGGTACCTGGCATTCTGCCAGAGCAGTCGGTCATTCACTGGCGCTGAATTTGTACTTTCAGCCCAGGAATTTTCTGGACCAGTTGATACCCCTGCTGCAGAATCTGGCGTGTTCAAACAGCCATTGGGTTTCCGGCCCGCCGGTCACTGTCGATAAGGTAAAAGGAGGCATGCCCAAACGGGTTTCGGCATATATACATAATCGCCTGGATGAGTTTCGCAACATGGCGGTACAGGCCATCGATGACCGTTGTGCGGTAGGAGAGTCGTGGCTGAATTCATTACGCGATACGAGCTCAGCCCAACCCGATACACAATCGCCGGCATCATTAACGACACCGGAGCAGCGATTACGGGTGGTGCCCTCAGCGTTTTGCTATATTCAATGCCAGGATAATGTCGTTGTGTCCTGTCCATCCGGCCTGTTGAAATTCCCTGCAGTTATGGCATCCACATTGCACCTGCTGTTTTCCGAAGTGCACGCTTTTACCGCCAATGATGTGCTGGGCTGGCGGCAGAAGTCCGACCAGCCTCCCGCCGGCGAATTAATTGCCTGCCTGCAGACATTGATGGAATATGGAATTCTCGAACCGGCCGAATAAGCAGCCGGTAACTACAGCCCGTTATGTTTTGCTTTTAATGCTGCTCAGGTATTCATCAGAATAATCGATTTTCAGTTCGATCCACATCGGCAGATGGTCAGACATTTGAAAGGTCCTCCAATCTTTGTATTTCCAGCTTGAGGCTTTGCTTCTACCTGCTGCGCGTCGGCGCTGCAGCTCGCTGTTCATCAGTGGCAGATAATAGGCTTCATCCTGGCCGTTATCATCGGCATGGCTTCTATAAACGTATTTGAAGAAATCAAATACACCGGCACGCATGGTTTCCACTCTGGTGACCTGCTGATGATTGGTGTTGCCGGTATAAATGGCAATCTGATCATAATATTCGTCACGCGACACATTGGTGCCCGCCGGAATTTTTCTGATCTGTTCGGGGATTTCGAATCCGTTGGAGACCAATGCCTCATAAGTCTTGTGATTTTTACCTTTGATATTGAAATCGCCCAGTGCAAAGAAAAAGCTGTCTGCTTCAGAGTCCGATTCTGATTTGGCTTTTTTGGCCAGCATTTTGGTCAGACGGGCAATTTCCCGGCGGCGGCGCTCCAGGCCGTGCGCGCTGTTGTCGCCATAGTAAATATGTACAGTACACAACACCATTTTCAGCCAGCCGGCCTGGAAAGCAACCAGATATGGGGTTCGGGCAAACTGCAGCAATCCGGATGCGCGGGCACCATCAGGCAGTTCCAGCGCCCAGTTTTTCTTCAGTTTGATTCGATCGACGGGATTATCCTGGAGCTGCCAGGTGTTGGTCTGCTGATCACCTGTTACCGGTGTCCCGGTAGGAATAATCAGTTCACTGCCTGCCGGCAGGGTGACTTTGGTGCCGGGGGGTAACGGCAGGCGATAGGTTTTCTTAAGCTGATGCCGTCCGCCGCGGATGCGTAATGCGGGGTCCTGCAAAGGCATATAAGTGATCTGTGGAAAAGTAATGGTGTAGTCATTGCCGGTCGAGATGATCTGCAAACCTTCCGGGTCATAAATGATCTGAGAATCACCCAGAGTCAGCTCGCCGGCAATGCCCCGAAACCAGCAGGTGTTCCGGTTATACATGAACACCATGCGTTCCGAATTACCGGATACATCAGTGGCAATAGCCTTCCAGGTGCTGCCGAGCAAATCCAATAATTTACGTAATCCGGTCAGGTTGCTGGTCACTTCCTGAATCGCGACCAGATCGAATTCAGATATTATTTCGGCAATAAAATAATATGAATCATCCAGCCGTTTGCCGTATTTGTTTTCTTCACCAAATTCGCGCAGGTTCCAGGTGGCCAGTCTCAGAACTTTATCGGATTCAGGTGGTCTGTCCATGTGCTCGGGCAGCTTGCTGAGGTGTTTTCTGAGCCCTTTGCGTAAGCGCAATAAACCACCGGCAATCCGCTGCTTGCCAGCCGCCGTCTGCGCTGAGTCTGCGGGTAGAATATTGAGCGCTGAATAATCAATACTCATACGATTTCCGCATGCCGGCAGAGAGTGATCAAACCGCCAGTTGCACTGCTATCGGTGCCTGTGCCCTTATTCCGCAATACGCAGAGACGGCAGCCCATCAAGATCATGCAGCAGTCTGGTTTTGCCATGCATGAACCGATCCAGAAATACACCTACGCCGGCACTGCCATAGCCGTAATCATTGCTGATGCGGGATAAAGATCTGCCCGGCATGGCGATGCCGTTTTCTTTCTGAATGCGATACAAAAGAATGCTTTTCAGAATATCGCGGGCCTTGTCGGCAAAGCCGCTGTCGCCGGTGATCTGATGCATATCCAGCATAAAATCGCCGATGCCGCTTAAGCCCTCAAACTGGGCCGGCAAAATGGTAAACCGCGAATAATTGGCTCGCGCGACATCATGCGCCAGTTTTAGATAACGGCCTTCCTGCAGCATTACAAAAAAGCGAATGATGACCGAGCCGATGCCGCAGCCACCTTCCAGCCAGTACGGCGACCATACGCCGGATTTGTCAGTGAGTGCCCAGCGGGGCAGGCCATCCGGGTAATCAACCGAGGCGGCCGAAATATCATATTCCAGTGCATTTCTGGCGGTGCTGAGAAACGCCGGCTGCTCGGTTAAATGGCTCAGATACAGGAAAAACAGTGCAATCCCACTGCCGCCGTAGGCATAGCCGGGCTTGAGCATATTACCGGTGGAATCCTGCCAGCCCAGGCCGTGGCCATTGTTAACGCTTTCACTGGCCATGCGCTTTCCGATTTCAATGGCTTTATCGACATACCATTGATCGCCGGTCCACAGGTACATCTGCATGCACGCCATGCCGCAACCTGCAGCACCATAGAAAATGCTCCAGTCTTTATAAAGCAGCTCTGATTCAAGCGCCTGCTTGAGTGTGTCCTGTGCGCGTTGCTTATGTCCAGTCTGCCAAAAGGTAAAGGCGATGCCTGCCAGACCCAGGTACAGCCCTGGCGGATAACGCTCTGCCGATAAGGGTTGTTTACATAGCCAGCGATCGACCTTGTCAGGAATTTTTGCCCCTGTCCTTTGCAGGTACAGCGCCGGACCACAGGCGCCATAAGCAACACTCATGGGGTTGGTGCCGAAGATCTTATAGTCGGAGGGCCACAGACAATCAGAGCGTTTGGTGTTGCTTGTGTCCAGTATGAATTGAGTTATGCCGGTGATGGTTATTCTGGCCTGCTCATTCAGACAAATATTGTCATATATAAATGGAGATACCGAATTAACCGGCTGCTCATAAACAACCGGCTGATGATCATGTCCCTTAAATTCCAGCAGTTTTAAGGCAGCGATGGGTTTGCCCAGAGTCAGCAGCCGAATGGTCTGTGGCACCCACCCGGGCAGTTGAGCGGCTTCGGTAATTATGGCCATGAACTGCTCGTAAATACCGGGTGCCACGGTATTCAGGCGATTGACGGGCAGCAGCATGCTGAACAACACCATGCCTGCTGCATACCAGTCGTCACTGTAAGTCACGCTTCGTGTGGCGCCTTTGCTTCGCGACCGGTATCCCGGGGTCATCCACACACTGGAGAGTTCATCCGGGTCGGCAGACCAGCGGTGATCCCATGCGCTTTCCAGATCTACCAGGTAAATATTGCGTTGTTCATCAATCAGAATGTTGTAGGGAGAAACATCACCGATAACAATATTGCGCCGGTGAACCGCCAGAATGGCCTTGATCAAGTTAATTCCAGCTGCCTGAAAAGCTTCGCAAAAGGTTTTGATTTTTGCCCGGTTGCCGTCAAAAGGCGCCAGCAGAACGTTGTCCTGTGCCCGAAAACGCGCGAATGAATAACCATCAATGAATTGCTGCACAGCAAAAGTGTGGCCGCCCTCGTTGAATACTTCGATGCCTCGCGGTACACAAGTGAGCTCAGATAGCTTGTTTAATACCTTATGTTCGCGCCTGATGGAGTCGTCCGCATAAAAGCGCCACTTGGGAATATGCGAGATGGTTGTGTGCGGCCGTGCCTCCTTAATCAATACCTCATCGCCACTGGTCAGATCGGTTGCCAGATAAGTGCCGCCGCAATTGGAAAAGGTCAGTGCTTCTTTGATCTGGTATTTTCCATTCAATACTACCGGGCCGGCCTGCGGTAGGCTGCTGCCGTCATCGAAGGGATCAGCGATATCATCCGGAAGCCTGAAATATGGGACACGTTGATCCGGTACCAGCATCCCGCTTGGATCAGTAATGCATAAAACACTGCCTCCTTTGACAGTCAACTGTTTCTTGGGTGCAAATCCACCATAACGGTAGAAAAGCACTTTGCTGTCATTGACCGGTTTGTCGGAGAGAATATAAGGTCCGGAAAAATCCCGTGTTTCAATGTCCAGCTTTCCGCACAGATCCAGAAACTGTTCAATACCGTCAGGATAAATGGTTACCAGCTTATGTGAGGATTCACGCGGGAAGAATTTACAGTTGGCTATGGCCAGCATGCTCTCTGATTGCAATACCTTAAAAATGACCTGTTGTTCAATGCATACAGGCAACGCAGCTTTCAGAATGCTTCTGGCATTATCCAGTGTTGCGCTAATATGCAGTTTAAATCCCTTATCAGGTAATTTTTTACCGGGTGGGGCCATGTGGTACCAGAGGCCGCTGCGTTTAATTATCCAGTCATCGGGAGACAGTGAGCGCAATATCTTTCGGTAATCTCCCGATAGGGGCATTCGTTCCGGCGTCTCAAAATAGGTATTGCTGGCTAGTGTATATAAAAAGGCATTTTGTGAACCCGAGTGTTCAACATGTTCTTTACTGGTGGAAATATCCATAATTAATCCGCCTGCTGGTCATAATTTCTGTCAACTTGTCATAGGCAAGATTTTGACGTCTGAAAAAATATGGGGCCGGCAACATACGCTGCCAGCCCCACAGATTAGCTTTGAAAAAAAAGCTTAATCAATTAGGCATCGATCTGGTCTTCACCGTCACAACCCAAGCTAGCAGCACTACCGGTCATTTCCGCATAGTTGTCGTTTTCGTTGACTTTGAATTCCTGTAAAGCAATTACGTTTTTCATAAGAATCTCCTGGTAATTAAAATAAGTAAGGATAAAACCAGCATCTTAATTAAGATGCGGATTCATTATTGCTTTGCTGATGAGGCAATAAAAGATTGAAAGAGGGCAGTAAGATTCGGTTTTTTTATTAATAAAGGCGATGTTGAGATATTAATGAAGGTCGTGCCGTTTAATAAAAAAACAGGCGACATGAAGCCGCCTGTTTTTGCTTGCTGTAAGGCAAGCGATATTTTTACCTATTGGTATTAATATCGAATTAACGATCGCTATCACAACCCAGGCTGGCAGCGCTTCCGGCCAGTTCTGCATGGTTGCTTACGTCATTGGTTTCAATCAATTGCAGTTTCAGTACATCGTTCATAATTATCTCCTACTAAGAAGTTAATGCGACGGCTTGTCGCCTAAGACATTCTTATCATTAAGAATGCATTAATATCATTAGCTGGTGATCAATCATTTAAAAGTATTAAACATGCGGCCCTGCTGTAGTTTTTGAATGGTAAATAAATAATTTTAAGGCATATTTAAAATGTATATGCAATTGATCGATAGATTGTAATTATATGATTCCGGCAGGCGGTTGATGTTGATGATGGAGGCAGGGATCAGCACTGTGATAAAAACCACAGTGCTGATTGATGGGTTTATTCCATTATTACGCCACCGATTCGTTCTTCAGGATCTGTCGTGGTGTTCACGCGTTCCTGCCAGGCAGCATAAGCTTCTGAATCGAGAAAAGCATGGTAGGAAATATCGCTGACAGCATCCATTGAGTAGTCTGTCCGCCCTGTTTTGAGCATGGCGCACATCGAATGGAGCAGAGGGACAGACCCGACCATATCTTCCACAAAAGAGAAAGCACCTGCCTGGTTGACTTCCAGAAAATGCATTTCGCCTGCTTTATCGACGACCAGGTCGATACACCCATATATGATTCCCAGCATCTTCATCAGTTGACGGATTTTCTGTTCAACTGCAGCCGGCAAGGTATACGTACGTGCATCGATGGTTTGAGTTAATGCATCACGGCGCCAGTCGATGCAGGCATCCCTGTCAACCGGCTTCAAGCGAATGGTATACAAGCGCTCGCCGATAACCGTTACCCGCAGATCAAATTGCTTGTCGATCGCAGGTTGATAGGTACCCGGGCTTAATCGAATCACCTGATCATCCAGCTTGCTGCCGGTGTCAAGAATATCCACCCATTGTGCATACAGCTCGCCGGTTGCCGAGTCTTTCCAGGTATGCCGCCAGAAACCTTTATAGATAACCTGCCCGTGCCGGCGTATAAAACGCCGAACATCTACGGGATCGTTTGATACCAGGGTTTCCGGGAATGCCAGACCGCATTTCCGCGCCACCTTAAGCTGTAACAGTTTGTTTTCCGCCTGTGCAGCAGCCACGGGTTGGTTGACCCACAGTGTGCTGCCAAAGTCGGCGCATACTGCATATAGGTTGTCATACAAGCGGGACCATTCCGAACGCAGGTACGATTCATCACAGGGCTTTGCTTTAGGGAAGTGCTTGGGTTTGCGTGGCCGGTGTAACCAGATTGAGCTGATTTCCTCCGGGTTGAAGGTACCCCGCAAGCGCCACGGCAGTTCCCGGTTGCTGTGCAGAGATACCGGCCTGTAGGGCTGGTCGGCAAATGTTGTCCATAATGGTTCAACACCATTTTTCTGTAATCCCCAGCAAACAGCAGCTGCTTGAACATCCCACTGTGTGGATAGAATCAGCGGATGTTTTTGCATGCCTGCTTCCACTCTCGAAGTTGTTCTTTGGTGGGTGAGGCCTCGTTGTCGTTAAACATTCCTGCAGCCTTGCGCAAGCCCTTATAGGTTTGTTGTTTCAGGTCCTGGTATTTCCCGGGGCCAACCCGTTTGGTGTCCAGTGCCCCGCTGGGCAGTTTCCTGGCCAGATAGCGTGCCAATGGACGCATTTCTTCAGTTTTATTTCCTTTTTTCTGTTGTGATTTTTTCTTGGCTCTCATGTCATTCTCCTGGTTGATGCGCCGGAATCGCCAATGGGCTGCATCAAAAACCGAACAAGACAGATGATTTTGAAAAAAAATCAGCGAGACTGTCAGCCACGGTTTCCAGCATCTGGGCCTGTTACAACCCATTGAATTCTCGGCATATGTGTAAATCCAGATTGATCTTCTCACAGGGCCGATGACATAAATATTGCAAAAAAAGGCAGTGGGGCTAACGCTATCAATACTTTTTTTGAACACTCCTCGTGCAATAGTAATACTGCATTTCTGGATTTAACGGAAAGCAGGGTCAGACGGTTACTCAAAGTTGGTCAAGGATCGAGCAACGGGCGTGACAGGTCAAAATGCTTTTATTCATCAATAAAGCACGAAGACTATCTGACGGTTTAACTTCAATTTAATCATAGGAGCAAATTTATTTAGCAGCAGGAAGCAGACTTATTAATAGGGGTTGGCCGGCTTGCCGGCGCTAGTGCTCAGATACGCACGCAGAAAAAGTTCTACCAGTAACTGATGGTAAGCATATTATCTCTTATACATCTGGTTCTTTTAACGCTCTGGGCCACAGCACCACGTACGACTCATTTGACACTGCAACCATGCATTATGCCAATTAAATGCTAATCGTATTTGGAGAATTTATATGGATGTAAGTTTTTCTGAACTTAATATGGAATATTTTATAGCAGCCAGAGATTTTGCTAATAAAAATATTAATACAGCACCTGTCATGCTGGGTGCGCCACCCGAGCTGATTCAATCTATCGCCACTCTTACGCCAAGACAGCTGGTTAATATAGCGCTTGTTGATACACCATTAATTATGCCCAGGAATGAAAAAATCTGGTGGCCGCGATTTATCAGAGCATTGCAGGATGGCAATAAAACTGAATTACAGACGCTGGCAGAACAAACCAGTTATTATTTTTCCGGTGAATAGGTTGGGGGGCTGGTTAATAATATGTTGTTTTTTTCTGATAGCCAGTTTTGGCAATATGACGTAGCCTGTGCCAAGAAGGCGCAGGCCTTTAGCCTGATAAAACTGGGCGCCCGTGCCGGGCTGGTGGTACAGCTGACAGGTTTGCCCAAGTCGCCTGTTAAAGCACTGTATCAAAAAGTCCACAATAAACCTTCTCCGCCAGGTTTGAGTCCTTTTACCGATAATTGGTATCTGCAAAATGAGCAACGCCAGCTGCATGCCAATATTATCTGGAAAATTGATACTGAACTGAAATCTCAGATAGAGGAGCGGGTACAGCGGTTGATCAGTGTTTATCAGTGTTATTTATGCAGCGTAAATGCACCGTTGCTGAATATTCAACGCGCTTATTTTGTACCACAGCTTTTGCAGGCTCAGTTATGGCAGGAGGAAACCTGTAAACAATGTAAAGTTGATTACATTTGTTCAGTCACGCATGTTGCCATGTTGTGTCCGGCATGCAGAATTCAGCAAATTCACAGGTGCCGCCAGTGTAACGCCCCGTTAAGTCAGTCGACACTGGGCCGCAGAACACTGTTATGTGATGATTGTCACGCTTGAGCTGAAGGCTGATTGAAAACCCTGGTACAGTTCAGATGCTGGAGCAGACACGCCGGGTGTCTATTGAGTCCTGGTAGACCCTTTCTACCAGGTTTAACAGGCTCTGGTATTTATCCAGCAGATTACCCTGGATTCTTGCCAGTTCATTAATGACGCCGCGCTCACCTGCAAGATGCCATTCCTGGTCTTCCTTGAATTGCAGTGCCAGGCCGAACAGTGCCTGAGTATAAGCCTGTACTACCGCTCTATGGTCGCTTTGTAGTGCACTGATTTCTCCCATTCCGGCCAATACCTCATAATCCAGATGCGGTGCACCGCCAGTGGTTTTGACTACATCCCATGCATCATTGCGCAGCAAGCCTATCTGCACCCCCTGTGGGCTTCGTTCACCGCTGAGCACGCCATTGTGGTAGGGCTTGACGGCTATTATTTTTCTGCAGTTTATCTGCATCTCATCGATGAACCCCTGCAGGGCGCGTTCGGCTACTTTGTTTTCTTCTTTGTTCTGTTGCCAGTCTTCCAGAGCCAGAGCCAGAAAAACACTGGCAACCACCAGAAATGCCTCTATCAACAGCAACCGCCAGGGAAGGTCGGAAAATTTATTTTTTATGCTGATCATGCCCCAATTATAAATACCTAAGGTTTTATTTCAGAGTCCTAAAGCGTTCAGCAGCGGGTTGGCTTTTGGGTGGTTTTTGCATATTTAGTCTGAATTATCCGGGATTCGCTGAATAACATTGCCCTGTTCATCCAATATTTCGATGGCCGCTTCACCGTCAGGGTTAACGCCCAGTCGGATCCGTTCACGGCCTTCGTTATCGTGAATAATCAGCCCGGCATCTGCATTCTGTGTACCCAGAAAAATTCGTTTAACCCCCTGGCTGCTGGTTACCGGGCCAGGTACATACGGTCGACGGTCATAGACGGTTAACCCGCCTTTCCATGTTTCGCCATCGTTGGATTCGAAAGTGCCTAAATTGACGGCATCGGTAATCTGATGGGTAAAGTCGAAAGTGATCATGCGGGCTTTGGTGGTATTGTTGGGAGGGAAGGGGGTGGTGACAATACCGCCGCTTTCGTTGCCGTCTTCATCGTGCCAGATAATCCCCGCAGGTGCGATCGAGCGTTCCAGCCGCTCTCCGCGTACGATTGGTCCCGGAGAGTTCCCCGCAATCACAAAGCGGACTTCACCGGTTTCATCTACGATGTTAATCCGGCTGACGGTTATTTCCTGCTCAGTTCCAACCCCGGCGCACCCTGCCAGCAGCAGCATACCCACACTTAATATACCGAAGCGCACACACAGCTTGTTAGTTATCATCCCTGAATACTACTTAACATTGATTCGTTTAAGTATAGCTCATCAATGGGTGTGGTTCAGAGTGTCCGGGCATATCAGCATTTGCCAAGAAGCAGCTGCCAGCCGGCCATCAGCTGCGGGGTTTTAATTTGAACTGCCGTTGGTTAATGGCCTTTGGATTCGAGTACCCGCACCATTTCAAAATCGATATACCGGTTCATGCGCACTTCAGTTCCGTCTTTCATCAATACTCTGCAGGTGCACAGGAACGGACCTGCTGCTGAAGTGGTAATGCCCATTAGAACATTATCGGGTTGTTCCTTATAAACCTTGTTACCCCAGTGCGAACCGAGAAAAAACTCGGCATATTCAACATCATCGAAAACCTCGGACTTATGCCGCACCAGGTAGATGAAAATGTCATAGTCGTGACCTGGTGTGGCAGGTGGCTCAACGATATGTGCCAGAAACAAACCATAGTTGTTCCGGTAGATGCCGTTGCGCTCTCTGGTCCAGTCATCTTCCTGAACGGCTTCAACCGGGTCACTCGGGTCAACTTTTTCCAGGCTGTCAAAATCAACCGAGCCCAGTTCAACCGGGCCGGCTTTAAACGAGCTGCCGGCGGCCACCCGTTCCTGGATGGCGCCGAACAACGACTGCAACTGCGGGGTGAAGCGATAGATCAGATACAGACTCAATCCGGCCCATATAGCTGATTCGAATAATGGAACCCAGGCGTCCATGAGGTTATTACCGTAGATTTACCGTTATCGCCAGGATTGGTAATAGAGTTAATTCAACCCTGCTGCATTGATCAAAATCTGTCGGATGCATTGAAAAAGCTCCTGATAACTAACTGATCATTTAGACAGAGTCTGAATTGCTGGAGTTCTTCTGGAAAGTGTCGCCTTTTCCTTGGTCTTTGGCAGTTATTAATGTAAGGATGGTTGATGCCTCGATGGTATACAGCGTGATATCTGGACTGGCTTAAAATAAATTTTGACCTGCTGCATCCGTAGCAGCGAATCGTGCATCACTCAGGGTATAGGTCAATGATCGCACAGGAGATTCAAATGGAAAATATGATTGTAGTGGCAGGGGTTATCGGGTTTTGGATATTCATCACCAGTGTGGTGGTGGTTGGTGTCTGGGACGGAGGCCGAAAACGGGAATCCAAACATGAAACCCTCCGCCGGATGGTGGAAAGCGGTAAATCCATTGATCAGGAACTGGTGGATAAACTGCTGGGCAGCAGCAAGCGTCAGGATGTCGATTTAAGAGTGTCAGGCACGATTATGCTGTCGATTGCACCCGGGTTGGCATTGTTTGCCTGGATTTTGAGCAATATTGAAGAAGATGCCTTCTGGCCCATTTTCGGCGCGGGTTGTCTGGTGGCTTGTATCGGCGTGGGATTATTGATGGCTGCCGCCTATGTAAAACGTGCCTCCCAGGCAGACTCCGGGGTATTGGGTCAAAAGCGATAAGGCAGATTCTTGCACTCGGCACACAACGAATACGCAGAAGGGCCGGAAGCACTGGTTGTCGGCCTGGCGCGTACCGGAGACAGCGAAGCCTTCGCTGAGCTGGTACGCCGCCGGCAATCCTGGATTCGTAATCTGATGCGGCGCTGTTGCGGTGATGCCAGCCTGGCCGATGATCTGGCCCAGCAGGTGTTTCTGCAAGCGTGGCGCAAAATTGCCTATCTACGCCAGCCAAACA
>JANQPN010000069.1 GCA_028289455.1 Wenzhouxiangellaceae bacterium | reverse complement strand
CTAAGCAACGCGAACGGTACGGAAGTTTTCCGGGTAACGCCTCAAGGAGATGTGACTGTGTTCGCCACAGGATTTGCCGGCGCATCCGGTAATGCCTGGAATTCCCAGGATGTTATGTTTCAGGCCAATATTGCCGGCAATCGCATTGACCAGGTTACGCTGGACGGTGTTCGCACCACTTTTACTACTGCTGGTATCGCCGGCCCGGTTGGCGTGGCAATCGACGCTGAGGATAATGTTTTCGTCGCCAATTGCGGTGGCAACTCAATTCAAAGAATCACACCTCAGGGGGTTAGCACCACCTTGACTTCAGATTTCAGACTAAGCTGCCCCAACGGCCTGACCATTGATCCCGAAGGCAACCTCTACACAGCCAATTTTAACAATGGCGCTATTCTGAGAATTACTCAGGATGGGGAAGTGTCCCTGCTGGCGAATACGCCATCAAGCAGTTTTCGGCCGACCGGTGGCAATGGGCACCTGACCTATGCCAATGGTGTTTTATATGTTGCCAGCAATGCCACCAGCCAGATTTTTGAAGTAACCATGGATGGAGAAATGCGTGTTCTGGCCGGAGATGCAACCCGCGGTCATAACGATGGTGAAGCCAGTCAGGCCAGCTTTTCTTTTCCCAACGGCGTAGCTGCATCGGATGATGGCCAGTTCCTGTACCTGAACGAATCACTGTCTACCGCCGGTACTGTTTTGAACGGCAACACCTTTCCACTCACACCTGGCCTGGTCCGGGTTATCGATTTGGGACCGCAGGGTGAACCCTTTGACTTCGCCTTGGCCGAAGGCGCCTGGCTTAACCAGAATACCGACGGCGAAGGTATCTTATTCGATTTCGGCCCCAGTCTGAATCTGCTGTTTGCCGCCTGGTTCACATTTACTCTCGATGCCGTAGCCCCTGAAGACCCACCACCGATGGAAGTCGGTTTTAACGGTCAGCGCTGGATGACGGCATTGCTGACACTGGACGGCAACACTGCCAGTGGCCCGCTTCGGGCCCGCCAGGGGGGCGCATTCGATATGCCGCCAACCGCATCGGAAGTCAGCACAGAAGTGGGCCAGTTCTCAGTCGAATTCAGCGCCTGTGATCTGGGGCATGTGACCTACACCATCGACTCTGCCGGGGTAAGCGGTGCATTTGATATCGAACCATTGGAGAAAGTGGTTAATCCGGCCAATTTCAGCTGTAATGGCGGCTCTCCTGCTCAACAATAAATAATTACCAATACCGGGCGCCTGTTCGGCGCCTGGTGTCAAATGCTCTGCCAACTAAACCAGGCTATTTAACTCCAGGCTGTATCAAGCACTGCTTTGCTCAATTGCTGAATAAGTTTACTATTGGCACCGCGCCTTAAGCGGACACCACAATCAATGAGCAAGAAACAAGGCATCCACAAACTTTATGCCCAAGATCCCCTGGTTGCCGACAAGCTGTTATGGGGACGCGAAGCCAATCCCATCACACGCCGTGGTTTTCTGCAGCACAGCAGTCTGGCTGCAATGGGCGCTGCACTTGGTGCGGCAATTCCATTTGCCAGATTTATGCCGGCCGGGCTTATTCCTGCAGCATTGGCGCAAACCGAATCAACATTTCAGCTACAGGGTAAGAATGGTCTGACGATACTCAATGACCGGCCGATCAATGCCGAAACGCCGGCCCATCTTCTGGACGATAAAATCACACCAGCCTCCCGGTTGTTTGTCCGCAACAACGGCATACCACCGGTGGTCGATAAAGCTGCCGCACAACAATGGACGCTGCAGATTGCCGGTGAATCGTGTATCGAACCGAAGCAGTATTCCATTGCTGAGCTGCAAACCAGATTCAAACCACAAACGCTGCAGCTGCAAATCGAATGTGGTGGCAATGGGAGATCAGAATTTTACCCACCCGCCAAGGGCAACCAGTGGACCACTGGTGCTGTCGGCTGTCCGGAGTGGACCGGTGTAAAACTCACGGATGTGCTGGCTGACTGCGGCATCAAAGATGATGCAGTTTATGTCGCCTATGAATCCGCTGATAAGCATCTTTCCGGTGAGCCGGGCAAACTGCCGATTTCACGTGGTGTTCCCATGCACAAAGCATTGGAACCTGAGTCCATGATAGTCTGGGCAATGAACGGCGAACCCTTGCCGCCACTGCACGGTTACCCTTTACGTCTGATCTGTGCCGGCTGGCCCGCTTCGGTCTGCGGCAAGTGGCTGACCAGACTACTCATCCGCAATCAGGTACACGACGGTCCCAAATGACAGGCCAATCCTATCGCATTCCCTGCAGCCCGGTAGCTCCGGGAACCAGTGTAGCTGACGAGGATATGTGCATTATCGAATCCATGCCGGTTAAATCGATTGTGACTTTCCCTAAATCCGGCATTCAACATCGATTGCAGGAAACGCTGAATATCCGTGGGCACGCCTGGGCAGGTGATCAGGCGGTGAGTCAGCTTTATACATCCATAGATTTCGGTGCGAGCTGGCAACCCGCCGAACTGGCAGGCCCGGTAAACCGACTGGCATGGCAGCACTGGCAGTCCACCATTCAGTTTCCGCAACAGGGTTACTATGAAATCTGGGCTCGTGCTGTAGATGAAAACGGCTTATCACAGCCTGTGGTTTTACCGGGATGGAACCCACGCGGGTATTTGAACAACGCCTGCCACCGAATAGCCGTAAAGGTGGTTGCCTGAGATGACTCAGCGAATAGCATTCCTGCTTGCGGTAACATTATTCTGGTGCCAGCCGGTTTCTGCTGAAACCGATCCGCGTACCGGTTTAATCATTGATACCGGCTGGGAGTTGGTCAATGGGCATTGTGGAGCCTGTCACTCACATAAGCTGGTCACCGGACAGCGCGCCGACCGGCAGACCTGGCTGGATATTATCCGCTGGATGCAGGCCACACAGAACCTGTGGCAATTCGATCCGGACACTGAAAATAAAATCCTTGACTATCTGGCAACCAACTACCCTCCTCTGCCAAACCGCAGACGCGCACCGATTCCGCCAAGTCTGATGCCGGCAGACAGTTCAGATACTGTGCTTAGCGCCGAAGATTAATACTCAAGGAACAGCAGGTCAGCAAATAGAACTATTTCCGCTGTTTTGAATAACCAGGTCAGACCTGATACAGGACATTTATCGATGCCTGCCATTGCCGCCACTCACCGACTGTAGCCATCTCAGCCATACTCAATGCATCCTTAGACGGTCGAAGGAGGCTGATAGCCGATGATGAACCAGTGACTGCTGATACCGCTATACTGCTTAACAACTGCGTAGCGGATTCGGGTTTACACACCAGCGCCAGATTACAACCTGCTGTCAGGCTGGCCTGCAACCGTTCCGGCACACCGCCGACGCCGGCGCCGCCGAGCATATCCAGATCATCAGAAACCACCGCACCGTCAAAACCCAATTGGCCACGCAAAACCTGCTTAACCCAATAATCGGCATAGCCTGCCGGTTGGGGATCAACACAGGGATAGCACACGTGCGCCATCATCACAGCATCCAGTTGCTGCGAGAGTTGCTGAAACGGTATCAGATCGTGACTTTCAATTTCTGTCAGAGGCCTGCCGTCCGTTACAACCTCATGATGCGAATCGGCCAGAACCGTGCCATGGCCGGGAAAATGCTTACCGACTGCAGCCATGCCACTGTCGTGCATCCCGGCGATCATCGCTGCGCCCAGCTCAGCAATCACATATGGGTCATCACTGAAGGCCCGGTCACCGATAACATTGCTGGCAGACTGCACATCCAGTACCGGCGCGAAACTTAAATCCACACCATGTGCGCGCAACTCTGCAGCCATTACCCGGCCATGGCGGTAGGCATAATCCAGGCCTCGTTCAGAATCCTGCCGGTACAACTCACCATATACCGACAACGGCGGCAGAATGGTAAATCCCTGTTTGAAACGTTGAACCCGGCCACCTTCCTGATCCACACAGATCAGCAGTTCTGGCTGCCGGAGTTGCTTGATGGCACTGCATAGTGACTGCAACTGTTCCGGCGACTGGTAGTTACGGCTGAATAAAATAACACCGGATACCGCAGGATGCTGCAGGTTGAGCCTATCCTGATCGGTCAACCGGCATCCGCTGATACCGATAATCAGTGATCCACCTAGTGGTTCAGACATTCCTGTTTAACAACGCCATGGTCTCCACATGTGCTGTATGCGGAAACATGTCCATAATCCCGATTTTGTCCAGCCTGAAGCCATGCTCATTGACCAGAATTCCGAGATCTCTGGCCAGACTGGCCGGCTGACAGGATACATACAGGACCGTTTTTGCCCCGCTGGCTGCAATAAACGGCAGGCAGGCCTGTGCACCACTGCGCGGCGGATCCAGTAAAATACGATCGTACTGCTGTTGTGTCCAGGCATTGTTTTCCGGTTCCTGGCTCAAATCGGCAACAAAATATTCAACATTTTCCAGCTGATTGGTCACCGCATTCTGTTTGGCCCGCTGCACCAGTTCAGCGGCACCTTCCACACCGGTCACTCCTGCAGTTCGTCGGGCCAGCGGCAGGCTAAAATTTCCCAGGCCGCAAAATAAATCAAGTATCCGGTCACTTTCCTCAGGCTGCAGCCAATCCATCGCCTGAGCGACCATGGCCTGATTAAGCCTGCCATTGATCTGGATGAAGTCGGATGGCTCAAAATCAATGCTGATCTGTCCGTCATCAATGCTGTAACTGAGCTGATGGTGGTCGGGGGCCAGGCGGTGGATGCTGTCCGGGCCCTTGGGTTGCAGATAAACAGCGATACCGCTATCAGTATGAAATGCCTGCAGCTTTGACAAATCATCATCACTTAGCGCTTCCAGATGACGAACCACCAGCGCCGCACTGTCATCATCACAGGCCACTTCAAATTGAGCTATCCGGTCCTTAATACTGAGACTTTCCACCAGTTGCGCCAGCCGTGGCAGCTGTGAAGCCACTTCGGGCCTCAATACATGGCATTCACTGCAGTCTGCTACGAAATTCCCGCGCCGCTCTCTGAAACCGACCAGTACGCGTTCTTTTTTGCGTACATAGCGCACACTCAATCGAGCCTTGCGCCGATAATGCCAGTCTTCTGCCGTCAGTGCCGGGGCCAGCTGTTGAATGTCAATATCAAGTTCACCGATGCGGCGCAGGTTTTCTATCAGCTGGCGTTGCTTGAAATCCCGCTGAGCATCAATATGCATATGCTGGAATGCGCAGCCTCCACAGAAGTCGACATGAGCACAACGTGGTTGAATGCGGTCTTTACTCGCAGTAATAACCCCTATCGCTTCAGCTTCGTCGTAACGCCGCCGGCGCTTCAGAAAGCGCAGCTGTACCTGCTCGCCCGGTAAGGCACCATGCACAAACACGGCTTTGCCTTTTACCCGGGCAACTCCGCGACCATCATGGGTTAAATCGGTAATCTCGGCAACGACTGGATCAATCGTCTGCCGGTCAACAGGCATAATGGAAACAGCTTATTTCTGCAGCCAGTCACCTGACTGATTCTGGTAATACCAGCCGGGCTCAGCCTGCTGGACCCATTCGCTGGCAAACAACCGGCGAATATCGTCTTCCCATTCCGGGTGCCCATTGGCAACAGCGATCTCGCGGTATACCGCAGCACGATCCTGATTTTCTGCGGCAACAATACGGTCCAGCTTATTCCGGTCCGCCAGACCT
Organism: Wenzhouxiangellaceae bacterium; assembly: GCA_028289455.1. Lineage (GTDB taxonomy): Bacteria > Pseudomonadota > Gammaproteobacteria > Xanthomonadales > Wenzhouxiangellaceae > JAJFKX01. The sequence goes on along the minus strand of JANQPN010000069.1, from coordinate 34,047 downwards.
ACCGCTGAGCGGTCTTTGACGTGTACCAGGGCATCATTTCCATAACCAACAGCACCTGCTTCAAAAAACGGCTTGAGCTCATTTTGCTGGCGGGTGCGCATCCTATCCTGAATAGCTCTGATCGGACCGGTATTGATGTTGATATCGATATTCTGCTGAGCGTATGCGGCCGGCACCAGAAACATCAAGGGATCGAAATGTTTTTGAGACTTCAGCAGTGAGGAAGTCTCACCGCCCTCTACAGGCGGGGCATCACCTGACGCTGTGCCGTTAACACTGCTGACAAATTCGTTGACCGCCCGTTCGGCAGCCGCTTCCGGAAAATAAACATTAATGGTGACACAGGCAGCCACTGCCAGAATCATTGCCGTAATCATTAAACGTTTGGGTAAGCTCATGGCGTTTCCTCAAGTTTTTGATTAAATGCGAACCCTACCGGATGCATAGTAAACGCAGTTTGAATCAACCGCCAGCCGATCAGGGCAGCGGGTCCAGGTGCGCTCCTTCCTTCTGTACTTTCTGTTCCAGCAGGTCTTCACGGCTGACACCAAGAGACAACGCTGCGGTACTGGCCACATAAATCGAGGAATAGGTACCCACAAGAACACCGATAATCAGCGTGAAGGCAAATGCATGAATAATTTCACCACCGAAATAAAACAGTGCCAGCAATACCAGCAAGGTAGTGCCGGATGTCATCAAGGTACGTGACAGAGTCTGATTCACCGAGGTATTAATAACCTGCTCTGCTTCTGCCTTGCGCAGCGACCGGAAATTCTCACGGATACGGTCAAACACCACAATGGTGTCATTCAGTGAGTAACCGATCATTGCCAGCAAAGCTGCAACCACTGTTAGATCAAAGGAAATCTGCATCAGTGAAATAATGCCGAACGTAACCAGAATGTCATGCACCAGCGCAGCAACAGCGCCCAGAGAAAATCGCCACTGGAAGCGCAATGACACATACGCAAGAATACCCAGCAGCACCACCAGCATGGCCATACCGCCTTTTTCCGCCAGCTCACGGCCAATTTGCGGACCGACAAACTCCTGTCGACGCAGCGTCACTTCCGAGGTGGTGTTCTGCCTGAGTGCACTGGTAACGTCAGAACTGAGCTGATCGGCACTTTCTTCAGCATTACGTGGCGCCAGCCGCACTACGATGTCATTTTCTGCACCGAATGTCTGAACCACGGCATCGTCAAATCCGGCATCTGCCAGCGCCTGGCGGACATCTGCCAATACCGGTGCTTCCGAATAACTGACTTCAATTAATGTACCACCGGTAAAGTCCAGGCCGAAGTTCAAACCACGGGTTACCAGACTGCCTATACCGATGAGCAATAATACAGCCGAAACAATCAGCGCCAGACGGCGCTTGCCCATGAAATCAATATTGGTTTGTTTACGAAAAAGTTCCATGCGCCTTCCTCTATATAGCCAATGCTTTCAGCTTGGCCTTGCGGCCGTAAATCCAGTTAACCAATGCCCTGGTCACCATAATGGCGGTGAACATTGAGGTCACAATACCGATGCTCAAGGTCACTGCAAAACCGCGGATCGGGCCGGAACCGAATACCAGCAGCGCCAGCGCAGCAATCAGCGTGGTGATATTCGCGTCGGCAATCGTCGACAGCGCCTTGTCATAACCCGAACGGATACTGTTCTGTGGACTGTTGCCATTGCGCAGCTCCTCCCGTATTCGCTCAAATATCAATACGTTGGCGTCTACCGCCATACCCACGGTCAATACAATACCGGCAATACCGGGTAAGGTTAATGTCGCACCGAACATGGATAGCGCAGCGACCAGCAATACCAGGTTCAAGAACAACGCCACATTGGCAATTAAGCCAAATACCCGGTAATACAGCGCCATGAAAATCAGCACAACCACAAAACCGATCATTACTGACCGAAAGCCACGGTCGATGTTGTCCTGACCCAGGCTCGGGCCAACTGTGCGTTCTTCGATAATCCGCATTGGCGCGGCCAGTGCGCCGGCACGCAGGAATAAAGCCAGATTGGATGCTTCCTGGAAGCTGTCCAGGCCGGTGGTCTGGAAAGTTTTGCCAAACGGCTCAAGAATATTGGCAACCGAAATAACTTCTTCATATTTGCGGAAGCGCTCGGTGTCCGGATCATAGCGGTCTTCTATGTACACCACCGCCATCAGTTTATTGACATTTTCAACGGTAAAATCAAACATCCGGTTGGCGCCTGAACCATCAAGTGTGACACGAACCATCGGTGAACCATTTTGCGGATCAAAGCCTGCACTGGCTCCAATCAGCTGCTTACCGGATACGATTAGCCGCTTCTCCAACAGTACCGGGGTCCCATCACGCTGAAAATACAACCGTGAAGTCGGCGGAATACGGCCGCTGTTGGCAGCGGCAATTGCATCGTTTTCCATATCAACAGCACGGTATTCCAATGTTGCTGTTGCGTTGATGCGCTGCTTGATTTCATCAGGATTATCCACACCGGGCAGCTGGATCACGATGCGGTCTTCACCCTGCTGCTGAATACTTGGCTCGGCAACACCGGTCTGATTGATACGGTTGCGCAGTGTGGTCAGATTCTGCTCCATTGCGGTCTGCCGCAATGTCTGGACCATCTGGTCGGTAATAGCGCCACGGATCACTGCATCTGCGCCGCGATTCTCGGTGGTAATGGACAGGTCCTGATTCTGCTGGCGAATCGCGTTGACTGCCTCTGCCAGGTCATCGGGGTTACGCAATACTGCTGTAATGGTTCTGCCGTTGGCCACCACCGACTGATAACGGATACGCTCATCACGCAGGATACTTCTGAAGTCATCCACAATGCTGTCCTGCTGCTGACGCTCAGCCGTGGCCATATCCACTTCCATCAGAAAGTGCACACCGCCACGCAGATCCAGACCCAGCACCATTGGTGCGGCATTGATGGCCTGGAAGAAACCGGGAATGTCGGCTGTACTGGTCAGTGCAACAGTGTTCTGCTGAGCATCCAGCGCAGCTTCCAGTGCCGATTGCGCCCGCTCCTGCGCTTCGCCGTCATCAAATTTAACCAGCACCTTGGTTGTATCACTGATGACCGCCTTGCTTGTAATGTTTTCCTGGCGCAGGATATTTGACACCCTCTCTTCCAGGTTGACGTCAATATCCAGACCGCGGCTGGAACTGACCTGCAGACTCGGACTGACATCAAATAGATTGGGTACTGAATACAATGCGCCGAACAGTACCACGACACCGATCAGCACATATTTCCATAATGGATAACGATTCATAAACTTTGCTCGTAAATGCTTATTGACGAATATCCGGCGCGTTTATTTTTCCGCCGGTTTCGAGGCCTTCTTGCCTGCAGATTTGATGGTGCCTTTAGGCAACACGCCGGAAACTGCATGTTTTTGCAGCCTGATCTCAACACCCTGTGCAATTTCCATGCTCAGAAAACTGTCACCAACTTTGGTGATGATGCCCAGTAAACCACCGTTGGTTACCACTTCATCACCGGCACCCAACTCGGAAACCATCTTTCTGTGCTCTTTGGCACGTTTCATCTGAGGACGAATCAACAGAAAATAAAACAGTACAAAGATCAATATCAAAGGGAAAAACGATTGCAGGAACCCGGGAGCCTCTGCAGGGGCCTGCGCCATCGCGCTGTTAATCAAAAAATCCATTAGATAATCCGTTAATTAGTCTTAGGTATGAATTATGGGGCTGATAGACAAGCATTCAATTATGACATAGACAGTACCGGTATGAGAATAGGCAGAATACGTGTTTATTGACGCTAAACAGCTACTTTATGCAGCGACTGCTTCCAGATGAGCTCAAGCCGGCTGTTTCAGACAGACACAAACAAACCGTCCGCAGAACGGCTCTGCAGACTGAGAATCAATGTGTATTTAAAAAGCTAGCCCGTTTCGGATTGCCAGATACTTGTAATAAAGCCGTCCAGCGTTACTACAAATGTTATTTCACTGCCCCCGTTTTCCCAGACATAATCGAACTCAACAACGCCACCGTAGGCGTTTTGAACCTCATATGTGCGGCTGGGCTTACCCAAACTCGCCTGCACCTTGCTGATAGGATCACCTATCGATACTTTCCCTGTATTTGCATGGAAGTTGCTCAATTGATCTTGAGCAATTGCCGGCGCGCACATGACTAATAAAACTAGTACATACAAAGTACGCATTGCAACACCCTTTAGTTGTGAAAATCACGTGAATGATTGTAGAACGATTACCCACCGAGCACAACTTTATTGAATCTGCTGATCTTAGGATATAAACCCTCTATTTCGCCTATGATCAGCGACCTGAGAACAAATGCGTATCTAATGTATTGAAATATCAGTTTTTTCAGATACTTAGTTATGGATAAAACAAGCGGCTGAATTACTTATCTATGCTGGAACTCAACGCAACAGATTACATACCGGCAGCCAAAGCTGCCGGCATGAGCGTTGAAATGCAGGCTGATTATTCGACCTTAATATCATAGCGGCGCAACATATATACAGAAACCGCCTGAATTTCATCTTGATCCAGCGCATCTTTGAAACGCGGTTGATTGTGCAGCGCCAGCAGGAAACCGGCAGCGTTGTCATTATTGATGATATCACCGGCAACCAGACAACCATCATTACAGGAAACCTTGCGCCTGAACACTTTACGTCCCTGGTTATACAAACGCTCGATACGGCGATCTTCTCTCGAAGGGCTGCTGGGCAAATCGAAACTTCTCGACGTTGACCCCGTCGCACCGCCGGAAGCAAAGGCCTGGCTTGAACTATCAATTAATGCTGCGCCAAAAAACAACCCGGCCAGTAATGCACCGTTTAACAGAGTTTTAGGCAAAAATGTTGCTATCATTGAGCTGCTCCCGATTAGATTTGAGATATTCATACCTGTCGATGTCAACCAATAGACAGCCAAACTGCTCCAGCGCTTACAGATGTCATTAAACATAGCTCGCCTGCCACTATCTGATAACGCCACACAAATCTGCCGTTGGCTTGGGTTCGCCCTGATTACAGCTGCGATGTGTGGCTGGGCCTGGGGCTCGCTTCGATACCCGGAAGTACCACTACCCCTGTTCTATACGGCGTTGCTGGTCGGTATAACCGGCTGGTTGCTCGGCTTTCTGTGCAGTACGGATCGTGATCGCCGTTTTTTACTTTGGACAACTGTCGTACTGCACCTTATCGGCGTGGCCGGCCAGCCTGTTCTGGAAGATGACTACTACCGCTTTTTATGGGACGGCCATCAGTTCGCCACCACCGGTACGCCTTATGCAGATGCGCCGGAAGCATATTTCAATGACACCAGTCTGTCACCTGAATTTCAGCAGCTGGTCGGCGATATCAATTACCCTGAAATCCCAACAATTTACGGCCCAACCAATCAGTATGCCTTCCTGCTGGCATACTGGATTAAGCCAGCAGCCATCACTCCACTGCAGATTATTCTGGCGCTGTTCAACATAGTGCTTATCTGGCAGTTGTTGAAGCATGCACCAGTGCGTTATGTGTTGTTGTATGCCTGGTCACCACTGGTACTCAAGGAAATCGCCTTCACTGCCCATATCGATGGTCTGGGCGCCGGTTTGTTATTTCTCGCAGCAGTATGCATGTCAGGAGAAAACCGCCGCAAAGGGGCATTACTGCTGGCATTGGCTGCCGGCGTTAAGATTTTTGCCTGGCTGCTGGTACCGTTTCTACTGTTCAGGCAAAAACTCCAGGTGTGGGTAATTTTTATCGTCTCATGCCTGGTTATTTACCTGCCTTTTGTGCTGCAACCCGGTTCCGAATTTTTTGCATTACAGACATTCGCGGAACGCTGGCAATTTAACCCGGCATTATTCGCACTGCCACTGCATTGGCTGAATCCATTCCATGCCAGGCTGTTAATGGGCAGCTGTCTGGGTATCTTTTTATTATGGTATTGGCTGCGTTATTGCCGGCAGCTGCAGCAACTCGATCAGCGCCCACTGCCCCGCGCGGATTTGATTTTTGGCGCTCTGCTGCTGGTCTCCCCGGTTATCAATGCCTGGTATCTGCTGTGGGTATTGCCGTTTGCAGTGGTACAACGAAATTGTTGGCCATGGGTCAGCTCGGCTGCCCTGTTGCTGAGCTATCTGACCTGGCTGAACCTGGAGAATTACCAGGAAGATCCGTTTACTCTGCCGTTACCGGTCACACTGCTGCAGTTTGGTCTGATAGCCACAGCACTTGGCATTGATGGCTGGCGTTACTATCAACGGCGCCGCTCAGTGCTCTACAGCAATATCTCCTAACATTCTCTGCAGTTGCAGCCAGGCAGTTTTCACTTCGGTAAAAACCGCTTCCCGCTTAAGCAATGCATGCAGGTGGTTGGCGGTTTCGCCGAGCTCGGGATATCCATATAACGCAGCCGACCCGCTTAACTGGTGAGCATTAATAATTAATTGCTCGCGGCCATCAGCATACCCATCCAGCCACTGCTGCCAGCTATGCTGCATATCGATCATCCGGCTGTACAGCCGTTGCTGGTAACCTGATGCTGTCATCGTTCTGCTGACATCGCCCGGTGCAGAGCCCGCCTGGATACCGGCTTTTGCAGTACACTGACTGTTGGACATTCAATGACTTCTCCAGACAACATAAGAATACTGCAGGCTGGCCATTTCTTCATTACCTCAGCAATCATGCTTTCTCCATATCCGTCGGGCAATTGACGGTCAAGCAATAGCCAGTCTGGGGCGCCGTTATCATCCATTGCCTGCTTCAGGCCAGCCAGATCAGCACAATAGGCAGCCTGTATTCCCCACTCTTCCAACCAGACTGAAACTGCTGCCCGCCAGTCAATATCATCATCCACCAACAATGCGCGCCCAGGTATTTTCGCCAGATGCTCGCTATGGCCATCATCAGTACTATCCTGATGGCTGTATTCCATCAGCGTTGCAGGAAGCTTTAAGATAAAACGGCTGCCCTTGCCGGGCTCAGACTCCAGCAGCAAATCCCCACCCATAGCCTGCGCCAGCTCACGGCTGATGGTTAAGCCCAGCCCTGCTCCATGCACGTAATTCTCCTGGCGGCCGCGCTGGTAAGCATTAAATATGCCTGCCTGCTCATCAGCCTCAATTCCAGGGCCGGTATCTGTCACCTTTAGCAGCAGCTGATCATTGTTTTTTTCAACTGATACCTGGATGCCGCCTGATTTTGTATACCGAATGGCATTGCCGATAAGGTTAAACAGTATCTGCCGTACGCGGTAACCATCCAGCAAAAGTCTGGCGGAATGCAGTTCAGCAGCGATATGGCATTCCAGTGTAAGGCCTTTGCCGGACGCCGAGGGTAGCAGCAGCTGCACGCAATCGCTGACCAGTTCAGTCAGGTTAACGCTCTGACCCACCTCGGCAACAGCTGACTCAGCCGACTGACCCTGAACGAGCAGGTTCTCCACCAGAATGAGTAACTGTTGGGTCGAACGCAACAATCGGGCGCTCGACTCAACATCTAATGACTCAGCAGAGTCCAATGTTGCCAGCATCGCCTGCAGTGGATTGCGCACTTCATGGGATAAGCTGTTCAAATAGTTCTGCTGGGCTGAATACAATCTATCCAGTTCATCCCGCTGGGTCTGCAGCTGTTGATGAGCCTGGTGCAGATTAGTCAGCGTTACTGCCTGCTCCCGCTGCAGCAAAGCAAGTTCATTGGCTTTTTGCTGTTGCTGCTGTAATGCCTGATGGCGCTCGCCGGTGTCCACCAGGTGCAATATTATTTTTCCGCATTTCCGGTAAATTGAGATGTCAGCAACAATACCCGCTGGTAAATGCACATAGGCTATGGTCTGTTCCTCAATAGCTTCAGCCTGATAAAGCAGCGGAACAAATTCCCTGACATCATCTCCCTGCTGCAAATGCTGAAGTGCAAAATCGGCTAAATCACCTTTACCCGCAATAAATGCACCATCTGATTGCAGCAGCAATACCGCCTGACCTTCAGTTGATCCGGTCAACTCTGCAAAGCTGCGCTCCAGCAGAGCATCTCTCGGGATTTCAGTGGTCATTTATGGCCCAGCATCTTTACAGCTAATTCTGCAAAACCGGCTTCAACACCTGAACCTGTCAAAGCGCTGCTGCGCTGTACTATCCAGCCAAGTTCCCGCCGCTTCATTAACCACTCAGGTGGCGTTTCCCAGTGTGACTCCAAGTCGGCTTTGTTGATCAGGCAGACAGTCTTGATATCAGGATTTTGCAGTTGCAGGTGACTGTGCAGTTCATCCACGGTACTCAGGGTTTCCGCACGTGTGCCATCTGCAACCAGCACACACCCCTGGCAGCCCATTAAGTAGCTCTTGAGGCCATCGGGGTTCGCCAGTTCACCAGCCATATCCCATATAACCAGTTTTATCTTTTGCGCATTGACACTGAGCTGTTTGGTTACAATATTGACACCGACTGTTGACTTATAATCGTGTTCGAAAACATTGTTGACAAACCGCTGGCATAAACTGGTCTTGCCAACCGCAAAACTTCCCAGCAAACACACTTTTCTAATCAGCTCAGTCATAATCCCGGATTTTCAAAAGCGTCAGGATTCATCTGAGCCGGAATCAGTACTCTCAAGTGTGATACGCACCGCCCTGATATTATTTTCTTCCAGGTGCGTGATAACCGGCTCAATTTCAACACCATCCTGTGCAAAACCGGATTCCAGCAGTTGCTGCCGGATGAATTGTGCCCTGGCCATGCGCAGGCTGATATTAACTTGAGCATCAAACTCGCCATCGGTCAGTCCGCTCAAAATGACTTTGTAAGGTATCCGGCCGGACGGTGACTCCAAACGAATCAGCGATGCTTCATTGATAAAACTCCGCAAAGAAGTCTCACCTTCCCAGGTAAGCGAATCGTCGCTGCTGAAGCCCAATAAGTAATCACCCCATCGTTGTCTGAACAGGCTGACACGATGTTCGTATGTTGATGCAGACAAATCGTCAACTATTGCATCAATGCCAAATTCAACCAGCCTGCCCGGAAGCCTGTCCCTCCAGTCCGGATCAACCTTGCCTTCAACTACCAGCACGTCCCCTCGCCAATACAGTTGGACCTCATCAGGCACAGCCAGAATTCGCATCAGGTAACCTATATCCAGGTTGGGCGCATTGTCGATTTGAATGCCAAAAGTCCGCGACAGGCTTATCAGATCTAGCCAGGCACTCCGCTTGACCGGTCTGGAGACTGTCAGCAGCGTCGACTCCGTAAGTCCCGGGTCAAGGCTGTCGGGTGCTTGTAACTGAAGATACTGCTGCTCAACACCAATGGCATCTGATAAGCGTTGCAGGGTCAGAGCCGGGTCCAGAGACTGGTACGCCTGAACTTCGAAGTTTACGTAACGGCTATCAATATTGTGCTGTGCAAGCAGCTCAGCCGTAGAAATAGCATAAGGATCACGCAAGGCGCGGATTTGCACCTGATTTCTACCCAGGGAATCATCCAGCACGATCCAACCCGGCTGTTGATCCAGTCCGGCAGTCAGTTGATCTCGAATGCTGTCCAATGACCACCACCGCCATGCAAGCCAACCGACTACGCCAAGCAGTATAACCACAAGCACAGCCAGACGGATCAACATGGTTTTCAGGCTGTTTTTGCTGGCTTCAGCCAGCTCTTTCCGCAACAGGCAATTCCTTAATGTATGCTCAATTTCCTGCTGCCTGGAGCGGCTCAGGTCAATATCCTGCAACGCCTGCTCATGTTGCAAGTGCAGCAATTCCAGCTGCTCCTGCAGCAGCTGCCTAGCCTCACGGCCTACTGTGCCCTGAATGACCGCAACCAGAACAGCCTCGACACCGGGAATAATCCACAGTGTCTGCTCGCTGACTTCTATGCTGCGTACCGGATGATCATCATCATAGTCGAATGATTCCTGGATAAAATGCTGAATGGCTGTCAGCAATGCGGCCATAGCATCCTTATCCAGCACTGCTGTGGGTTCCCGTGCTACCCGTGCAATCAGATGACCACTGTGTCGTTGAATCAGGAATACTTCATCAACGCTGTAGGCCAATGTGTGCTTGAGGACGATCTGGTTAAAAGGTACACCGGTTCTCCAGGACTCTATCCGCCAGCGCCAGCTGCGGATACTGAAGCCATATTCCATGGTGCGGTTGATATTCTCCAGCAACCCTTTTAATGCTTCTGCTACCGCTCTGCGAATTGCGGGACCGAGCACCGGATAGAACATCCCGGCAAATGCTTTCGGGTTACGGCTGATAATAGTCTGGATTCCACGTGTCAGTGGTTGATCCAAGCTGTTCTGCAGACGCTGATCCTGTTTTAGCCGGTCGATACTGTCCGGTAGAATTTCACTCAGCTCGGCTGTACGACGTTCCCGGTCACCAAGCTGATCTTCTATGGCTTCCAGTCGCGACCGCTCTTTCTCAAGCAATAATTTGCGCAGTTGGTCTAAGTCAGCCAAAGTGGTTACCCGCTTATGCCTAAATACCTGTCATTATTCCGGCTCTTGTACCAATTGCGCAGCAAGGTTATTCAACAGCTCAGCCAACTGGACGCGTCCAAGCTTATCCTTGTCCAGGGTCTGATGAGCAGTGTGCAGCTTTTGCTGGGCCAGTTTCAGATCCCCGGTAAATGATTTGCTCAAGTCATTTAATTGACTGCTCCATTCATTTTCCAACTCAGCAAGCCGGTTTTCCGAGTCATGGCGGAAATCACGCAGTTGCATCCGTAAACCCTGGGACTCTTCAGAAGCATCATGACTGAAGCTCTGCAATCGCTTATCCAGTTCATCATGCAATTCAGAAATGCGGTTTTCCAATTGCTCAATGCGCCCTTCCACACGGCGGGCCTGATCACCAAACAACAGCTCCCGTACCTGATCGATACTGCCATCAGGAACTTCAGGTTTGCTGTTGGAACTGTTTGATTCTTTTACAGTTGTTGCTTTTTTAGCCATAAATCAAAGACCATCCGGAATATCAGGTATATGTGACGGGGTAAGTTTATTGTGCGCCGGCAGTCTGTTCCAACCGGTAGCCATAGTGATATACAGCACTAAGATTCCAGCCGTTTTCAGCACGCAATCCCAGTTTCCCCCGTAACCGGCTGACATGTGTATCCACTGTGCGTGTCTGCATATCCCCGGAAAGTTGCCAGACATGCTGCAGCAGCAGCTCACGTGATAATATCCGTCCGATGTTGCTGAAAAAAAACATCGCCAGATCAAACTCCCGCTTGGTCAATTCAATCACTTCACCACTGCGGCGGCAAAGCCCGGTTTTGCGATCAAACTCATATCTGCCAATTTCCAGATTGCCCTGGGCGGGAATCGCTTCCAATCCGCTGCGCCTGGCAACCGCTTGCATTCTGGCAAGCAGAATCGGTCTGGACAAAGGCTTGATCAGATAATCATCTGCACCTGCCTGTAAAGCAGCCACAATTTCCTGCTCCTGATCGAGCACAGTAGTAAAGATAACCGGTATTGACCAGCTGAGGTTGCTGCGCACCCAGTTCAGCACCTCAATGCCGTCCATTCCAGGCACCTGCCAGTCCAGCAGCAGCAACTCAAACCCCTGTGACTTAAGCCCACGCAGCAATTGAGTACCATCGGCATACACATGGCATGTATTACCCGCCTGAGTCAGCCAGTCAGAAATGACTTGCGACTGATCCGGGTCGTCTTCTAAAATTCCTACAATCATGTTTACCTAGAGATACGCCTGCAGACTCTATCTTGTTGCTACTAGTGCTTATTATGTAACCATATGCACCCAAAAGGCTACTTTATAAAGTCGTTTTTTCATACACCACACCACTATTGAGTTTTATGAGCAACATTGATATCAGTCACAGTCACAGCTTAAACCTGGAACAGGCTAGAGCTGTAGCAGAAGATTTGGCGCATGAGCTAGCGCACGAACACAGCCTGGACCACCACTGGGAAGACAATACATTGCATTTCAGCCGAACCGGAGTTTCCGGGCACATCGATGTCACCACGGACAGCATAGACATTCATGTAAAACTGGGCTGGCTGCTGGCAGCCATGCGCGGCCTGATTGAAAATGAAATTCACTCAGTGCTGGGTAAACACTTCGATTAACCGCCGGAGGTGGGGTATCACTTATCCAGACTTTGAATAGCCGCCAGTACTTCCTCCCGCTGACGACGGAAAACGGCCAGACTCTCAACATGCAGATATCGGACAACCCCTTCTGTATCCACCAGGAATAACCCCCGCCGCATTCCCAGCATTGACTTGCAACCGTATTCAGCAGCCACCGACAGATCGCTATCGGTCAATAAGGTAAACGGTAGTTCATGCTTGGCTTTGAATCGACGGTGACTGTCTGCATCATCACTACTGATGCCGATAACCTTGACGTTCATGCCGGCAAAAGCCTCGATACCATCGCGGTAATCGCACAGCTGCCGGGTGCATACCGGTGTATTATCACCCGGATAAAATACCAGCAATAACCTTGTGCCAAGCTGCTGCTGTAGGCTGAATGGCTGCCCGTTCTCATCAGGCAGTGTAAATAAAGATGCTGGATCACCTGTTTTTAAAGCCATCATTACACCTCAAAGCTCTACTGGAACCCATTCAATAATAGACCATTATGATCCTTTTCCGGATGGTTTTGGTATAAGATGCACCGTGAAGTTTTTGTGATGCTCAATCGTAATCTTTAATCAATATGCTCAAATTACAGGACGCTACCCATAAACGGTCGGTCAGACAGCCGCGTATCGGTCTGGCCATGGCGGGCGGTGGTCCACTGGGCGCCATTTATGAACTGGGTGCATTACGGGCGCTGGATGAAAGCATTGATGGCTTGTCCCTGCATACTCTGGATACCTATGTTGGCGTCAGTGCCGGCTCATTCCTGGCAGCCAGCCTGGCCAATCATATGTCCACCGGACAGATGTGCCGCATATTCATGGGGCGTAAAGATGCGGAGCACTCCTTTCGTCCGGAAGCATTCCTGAAACCTGCGTACCGCGAATACTTCAGGCAGGTACAGCGCATCCCCAAAGTGGCCGGAGAAGCACTGCTGGAATGGTTGAAAAACCCTTTGGGTTTTGGCGTATCTGAGTCCTTCAGTGCCATCAGCCAGCTGTTACCCACCGGTGTATTCAATAACAGCACAGTGCACGACTTTATTCAGGAAGTGCTGTCCATACCCGGGCGCAGCAATGATTTTCGCGACTTAACCACCAAGTTATTTATTATTGCGGTCGAGCTGGATACCGGCGCTGCAGTTCGATTTGGCAGCGATCAGCTCAATGATGTACCGATTTCACGCGCTGTACAGGCCAGCTCGGCATTACCGGGACTGTATCCACCGGTAACCATCAATGGTGTGGACTATGTCGACGGTGCTCTGCGCCGCACCCTACATGCTTCGGTTGCGCTTAAGGAAGATATCGACCTGCTGATTGGCATCAACCCGCTGGTGCCGTATAACGCGCTGGATCAAGACAATCAGGAACTGTTGTCGGAGCTGGGGGATGATCATCGACTAGGCCGCAGCGGCCTCACACTGGTCCTGTCACAGACTTTCCGGGCAATGATCCAATCCCGAATGCAAATCGGAATCGGCGGTTATCAGGACAGCTACCCCAATTCCGCCATTATGCTGATTGAACCCAATCGTAATGACGATACGATGTTTTTCACCAACATCTTCAGCTATGCCAGCCGCACCAGCCTGTGTGAACATGCCTACCAGACAACCCGACAGGAACTGCGCCAGCGGAAAAGCGAATTAAACCGCTTTCTTAAGCCGTTCGGGTTATCGCTAAACCAGGCAGTGCTGGCAGACGAAACAAGATCTCTGGCCGATAGCCTCAAACAAAACAGATCCAACCAGACACCAGTAAGCCGCAGCCTGCAGCGTGCGCTTGACCGGCTGCGTAACTCCTTAGATAACGAACAGGTCGCCTGACATGCCGATAAAATCACCCGCTACACTGTCATTCACAGTGCTCACCCTGTTGTTGATCAGTGCCTGCAACCAGCACTCACCATCAGTTGATGAGAGTACTACTGAAACACCAGCTGCAACCACTCAGTCAGATATTACCGTGGTGAGCAGTGCCCGTATCTATACTGCCAATGCTGACCAGCCAATAGTCACTGCACTTGCCTTTGATACAGATGGCATGCTGGTTGCCGTCGGAGAACAGGAACAGCTGAAAGGTGATTATCCGGGCGCTGCTCACATAGATTTGAGTAACCAGGGAATCATTATACCCGGCATGATCGATGCTCATGCTCATTTAATGAATCTTGGTCACGGCCTTATCAGCGCTGAACTTTCCGGCACTACAAGTAAAGCCGAGATACTGTCCAGGCTGCAGGCAAAAGCTGCCGAACTGCCTGCAGAAAGCTGGCTTGTTGGGCGCGGCTGGGATCAGAATGACTGGGATGGTCACGACGGCAGCTTCCCCACTGCAGCAGATCTTGATGAATTGTTTCCAGACCGGCCTGTATGGCTGACCCGCATCGACGGACACGCGGGCTGGGCTAATTCTGCAGCACTGGCACAGGTGGCTGAAGATCGGTTCGGCAATGACCCTGCCGGCGGAAGGATTATCAGGGATGGGGCCGGTATGCCTACCGGCGTATTTATCGATGCTGCAATGGGACTGGTTGCCGGCCTGATTCCTGAACCTTCTCTGGATACTGAACGGCTGGCTTTGCAACAGGCACTGGAACAAACCCGCCGCTTTGGGCTCACCGGTGTGCATGAAGCAGGTACACCACTGAAGCATCTGCAGCTTTATCAGGAAGCGATTGAAGGTCAACAATTCCCGATCAGACTGTATGCAATGGCCAATGGTCAGGCTGATACACTGGCGCACCTTTGTGAACACGGTTTACTCGATCATCCCAGCGGGCTGCTGGACGCACGCTCGGTCAAGTTTTATCTGGATGGCGCATTGGGCAGCCGGGGCGCAGCTCTGGTCGAAGACTATACCGATGAGCCTGGCCATCGAGGCCTGCTGTTTGTCGAGCAGGCTCCGTTTTCTCAACAGGTTGCTGCTGCCATGCGCTGTGGCTTGCAGGTCAACACACACGCCATCGGCGACCGTGCCAATCAGGTATTAATTGATGCCTATGCAGCAGCGATGCAGACTGTGCCTGATCATGCCGGCAGGCATCGGATTGAGCATGCTCAAGTCATGCGTGCTGACCATTTCCAGCGCAGTGCGGAGCTCGAGCTGATTGCATCGGTACAACCTACCCACGCCACCAGCGACATGTATTGGGCTGAAGACCGTGTCGGGTCTCAGCGCATCCAATATGCCTATGCCTGGCAGGATTTTATCGACGCCGGCGCTCAACTTGCTCTGGGTTCTGATTTTCCGGTGGAAAGCGTCAACCCGTTACTGGGTTTTTATGCTGCTGTCAGCCGCCAGGACAGCGAAAACTGGCCGGAAGGCGGCTGGTATCCAGATCAGCAACTCAGCCGGGAGCAGGCACTGCTTGGATTCACACTTGGAGCAGCATATGCCGCCTTTATGGAAGATCAGGTGGGCTCTCTGGAAGTGGGCAAACATGCTGACTTTGTCTTGCTGTCACAAGACATCATGCAAATCCCGGCTGCTGAAATTCTACAGACCAGGGTGCTTGAAACCTGGCTGAATGGGCAACAGATTTTCGCTGAAGCACACTAACCGGCTCTTACCATTCATTTATATCCAGTCAGATAATCGGGCTGAGCACTTGCATTAGCCCGATGATTTCATATCAATTTTCGTCGAGGTAACTTTCCAGCAACCGGGCTGCCACCGACAACAGATCATGCTCTGTGACCAGCCCGATGAGCTTGTCGTTTTTGACCACTGGTAAACAACTCAACTTATGTTCCCTCATCAGTCGAATGGCATCGACTGTAGCGGTCTCCGGACCGACCGTAATCGGTTCCGGGTGCATGATATCGCGCACGCTGGCACTTTCACCGGAATCACCCTGGGCGATCAGCCGAAGGATCGAACGGTGCGATACCAACCCCAGTAGCTGTCCGGCATCATCTTCCACCGGCACATGACGGATATGCCGCCACTCCATCAGCGAGGCAGCAAAATCGATAATGTCATCGGGCTGTACAGTAAATAAGTCCGTAGTCATGAACTGACTGACTTTGCGGTAGCTGTCACGCCAATCCTGTTGCTGGCTGAAATCTGCCAGTTCCCATTTATGCACAGGTTCTCCGGTTGACTGCTGCTGAATCATCGAAGCAGTCAGGCTGCGCAGGCACTCATCGTGTGAGCCTTTGCCTTCCAATGCCTCCATGGACTCCAGCAGCCAGCGTGCACCGGTGCGGCGCAAAGTTGCCCGCTGCTCGATAACCCCCATGTAGCGCTCGATATCAGCTGAATCGATACCAGCATCTTTC
This sequence comes from Wenzhouxiangellaceae bacterium, assembly GCA_028289455.1. Taxonomy (GTDB): domain Bacteria; phylum Pseudomonadota; class Gammaproteobacteria; order Xanthomonadales; family Wenzhouxiangellaceae; genus JAJFKX01. Next base: position 17,633 of record JANQPN010000069.1, on the reverse strand, counting down.
AACCCGCGAGTCGCTAATGGCACCAGATGCTCCAGAATCAGCTCATGTGCCGGCAGCTGCTGCTCATTGAACCAAACCTGTTGTGCCCGGATTCCATCTCTGGCCGCAGCCATAAAGTTGGCTTTTACATCGGTAAAGCTGATGTGGTCCCGAATGTCTTCCACTTCATTGCTCAGCCCTGCCATCAAACCAAAATAAAAAGCGGCATTGGCAACCGCATCAACCACGGTTGGTCCTGACGGAATAACCCGGTTTTCAATTCTCAGATGAGGCTTGCCGTTGTCGGAAATGCCATAGCAGGCACGGTTCCAGCGGTATACGGTACCGTTATGCAAGCGCAGCGCCCGCAGTTTGGGCACCTCGCCGCGCTGCACCATACCCAGTGGATCCTCTTCGGTATCACAGGTCAAAATAACCCGGAAACGGGCAATGTCTTCCTTGAAAATTTCTGCAGCCGATAACTCTACCCAATGGTCACCGAAATGGACTCTTGGCTTAAGACCACGGGCAGCATGTGTTTCTGAACGGGCGTCTACCGAGTGTTCGAAGACTGCAATTCGGCTTTCATGCCATAAACGTTTGCCGAGCAGAACCGGTGAATTAACACAAGCTGCCAATAATGGACCGGTAACCGTTTGAGCGATGTTGTACAACCGGCTGAAATTTTCCGGCTCAACCTGAAAATGCACCTGAAAGCTGGTATTACAGGCTTCCAGCATCAGGTTATCAACGGACAACCGCAACTGGTCAATGCCTTTGATGTTGACCTGAAAATCGCTGCCGCGCAGCTTCAGCAAAGCATCGTTCAATGCCATGTAGCGTGGCTGAGGCAGCATCGCATCCAGGGTCAGCTCGCGTTTGCTCAAAGTAGGTAAAATGCCGACCAGAGCAATCTTATCGTTATTTTCCGCAGCTGCGTGACGGGCCAGCTGATAGACTTCCTGCAGTTCCTCCTCCATCCGGCTGAGGCAATTGCTGCCGAATTCCAGCGGCGATAAATTGGCTTCGAGATTGAATTTACCCAATTCATGAGTAAAGCGCGGATCATTAATCAGATCCAATGTTTCCATAGCCCGCCAACTGGGCAGATCAGAATGATCAACCAGGAACATTTCCTGCTCTGCTCCAATACGTCTGATTCCAGTTTCAAAGTGCTGGTTGTCCAGCATATAGGCTAATGCTCTGACCTCATTCAACAGGGATTTCATAAATGCCCTGCGGTCTTCGTTCTGAGGTTGGCGGGTAATGTCCTGGTCGCCCATGGGCAGGCTCCTGTTATTTACAGTTAAATAATAAACGCCTGCCGCTCAGTTTGCACCCGTTATCATCGGATTTCGACAAACTGCCAACTTGCCTGACATGCCAAGCTATGCGAAGCTTCCAGCAGGCTCCCGGCACAAGGCTGTAATATGCAAAAACCCTGGCTTAATGAATATCAAGAAGGCGTCCCAGAAAATATTGATCTGGGTGACCTGCAATCACTGGCACAACTGCTGGAAAGATCTTTCGAAAAATTTGCCGACCGGGATGCTTACGAAAGCTTCGATGTGCGCATGACTTTTGCAGACATTGACCGACACAGCAGGGCCTTCGCGGCCTGGTTGCAAGGTTTGGGATTACAGCCGGGCGACCGTGTGGCCATCATGATGCCCAACCTGCTGCAGTACCCTATCGCTTTATTCGGCGTGCTTAGAGCAGGCCTGGTGGCAGTCAATACCAATCCCCTGTACACCAAGCGGGAACTTAAGCATCAGCTGAATGATTCCGGTGCCAAAGTTGTCGTTGTGCTGGAAAATTTTGCGAATGTGGTTGATGCAGTACTGGCAGAAACCAGTGTTGAGCAGGTGGTGGTTACCAATGTCGGCGATTTGCTGGGTTTCCCCAAGGGCGCACTGATTAATTTTGTCCTGAAACGTGTTAAGAAGCAGGTACCACCGCATGGGTTAACCAATTACACCCGCTTTAAACAGGTATTGGCGGATGGTGCCGGGAAACCTTTTGAAAAAGCCCAAAGAGAGCTGGATGATATCGCTTTTCTGCAATACACCGGCGGAACCACCGGGGTTGCCAAAGGCGCAATGCTGACCAACAGAAATATGTTGTCGAATGTAGAGCAATCCTACGTTTGGCTGACCGCCGTTGGCATCGGTGATGATGTGATCATCACTGCCCTGCCGCTTTACCATGTGTTCGCACTAACCGCCAACTGTCTGCTATACGTCAAACTGGGCGCATTAAACCGCCTGATTGCCAATCCACGTGATATGCCGGCCTTTGTTAAAGCACTGGCTAAACAGCCATTTACGGCGATTACCGGCGTCAACACACTGTTCAATGGCCTGTTGAACACACCTGGTTTTGATCAGGTGGACTTCAGTCATCTGAAATTTACCCTGGGCGGCGGAATGGCTGTGCAGCGTGCAGTTGCCGAACATTGGAAACAGGTAACCGGCAAGCCTTTGATTGAAGCATACGGGCTGACCGAATCTTCACCGGCTGCCTGCATAAACCCAACCAATCTGCAGGATTTTAACGGTGCTATTGGTGTGCCCATTTCCTCAACAGAATGCTGCATTATGGATGAGGATGAAAACATGCTGGATATCAGCGAAGTCGGTGAATTATGCATCCGCGGTCCACAAGTGATGAAAGGCTACTGGCAGCGGCCTGAAGCCACCGCAGAAACCCTCACCGAAGACGGATGGCTAAAAACCGGCGACATGGCCAAAATGGATGAGCAGGGATATTTTTATATCGTTGACCGCAAGAAAGACATGATTCTGGTTTCAGGATTTAATGTTTACCCCAACGAAATTGAAGATGTTATCGCCACCCACCCGGACGTGCTGGAAGTAGGTGCAATCGGCGTCCCTGATGAAAAATCAGGCGAATTGGTGAAAGCAGTTGTGGTGCGTAAAAGCGATTCTCTGACATCCGCCCAGCTGCGTGACTATTGCCGCGAAGAGCTAACCGGTTATAAGGTACCGAAATTCATTCAGTTTGTGGATGAATTACCGAAAACCAATGTGGGCAAAATTCTGCGCAAGGATTTGCGTGAGATGTATGGTGACAGAAACAGCGATTAATCCGAACGGTTTGATGCTTGACTGCCGGTGAAAACTTTCACCGGCATTGAGTTCCTCAGCGTCGCTATTGTCCTTCGGAATAACGTACCGGCGGTTTGCTGCCCGGCTCAATCCAACCCATTTTATAAGCACCGAACAACGATAGAATCAACACCAGTGATAAACCGATACGCCAGCTGAGTCGGCGCACGACCCGGTCTCCCTGCCCTTTATCTTTAGCCAGATAATAGAAGCTGGTTGCCAGGGTGAAGATGATCATCAGCAAAAATAATACGATTACTATCTTAATGAGCATGGAATTCTCCGTTCACTGCCGTCATATATAAGCCAACTTCTGAATTAGGAATTCCAGTGCCCGGCCTGTTGCCAAGAAAATCCGCCCGCCTAATCTGGCTGTTGTTGACCCTGCTCACAGCAGCTGTATTCGTGCGGCTGGGGTTTTGGCAACTGGATCGCGCTGATCAAAAGCAGCAAATACTCCAAAATTATGCCGCTGCACCCAAATTACAAGTGGCAGACATTAATGCTGACACCGATTTGTACACTCGGGTTAGCGGTGAGGCAGTTCTGTTGCGCCAGCAGCTATTACTGGATAACCGTATCTATCAAGGTAAAGCCGGTGTACATGTACTGTCACCTGTACTCCTCGGCCCGGATCAGCTATTACTGATCAATCGTGGCTGGTTGCCTTTGGACCCTGCCCGCCGGCACCTGCCGAATGCACCTGTACCTGCTGCTGCAGTAAAACTCAGCGGAAGGCTTGCCCCGCTGCCACAGGTTGGCAAACGGCTTGGCAATCAGCCTGAGCTGGATCCTGCGCTTTGGCCGCAGCTGATCACCTATGCAGATCAGAACGTGATACAACAGGCTTATCGGCGTGCTCTGAACCTGCCGGAATTACAATTGCTGCCGTATGTTCTTCAGCTTGATGCCTCCATGCAGGCTGGCTTTGCCGGGCGCAACTGGTCGCCGGTCAACTTTGGACCTAAAAAGCACCTTGCATATGCGTGGCAATGGTTTACCCTTGCGCTGGCGGTTTTAGTAACCTGGCTGGTGGTCACCAGAAAACAGAATAAACAGAAATGAATAACCCAAAATCTTCCAATCGTCTCACCATTATCGTGGTTGCCCTGTTATTTGCCGCACCAGTATTGTTGACCACACTGATGCACAGCCAATGGTGGTCATATAAACCCGCATCAACACGCAATTTTGGGGAACTGCTGCAACCCCCGGTGGCCATTCAGGGCTGGCCGGATACCAGCAGCAATCTGGATATTGAAGACCAATCACCAATTTGGACATTACTGCTGCACAGTGATGCAGGCTGTGCTGATGATTGCCAGGAACAATTAACCTGGTTGCGGCAGGTCCGCGCTGCACAGGGGCGGCACAGTCATCAGGTTGCCATTCAGTTGGCAGGCACCGCTGGGCTGAGTGACAGTCAGCAACTTGCAGTAGCTGGAATTTATCCGGAATTACAGCAACCGGATGCCGCGCAGCTTAGCAGCCTGCAGCTGGCTATCAGCCAACTGCAACCACCGGATACCGAAAATCAGCTGATGACTTACCTCATCGACCCGGCAGGATTTATAATATTGCGTTATCCGGAAAACAGTGATGCCACCGGCATCCGCAAAGATCTGGGACGGCTGCTGACATGGTCCAATAAGGCACGTGGCAACCGGTAACTGATAACTGCAAACTCGATAAACAAAACTTGAAACATCAATTGCAATTATTACAGCGTATCAGCACGCTGGCATTGTTCCTGGCACTGGTGGTGATTGTGCTGGGTGCTTGGGTGCGCTTATCTGATGCTGGGTTGGGTTGTCCTGACTGGCCCGGCTGCTATGGCCACCTTACCTGGCCCACACAGGCGGATGAAATTGCTGCAGCCGAGCAGAACTATCCGGAACGGCCGGTGGAAACAGACAAGGCCTGGAAAGAAGTCATCCATCGTTATTTTGCCGGCACCCTGGGATTACTGGTGTTTGTGATCGCCTGGCTCCATTGGCTGGCCCGGCGGCAAAGCAACACGCTGCCACTCGCGCCTGCACTGATTCTGGTGCCGCTGATCATTTTGCAGGCACTGTTCGGGATGTGGACAGTCACGCTTAAGCTATTGCCCTGGGTGGTTACCACCCATCTGCTGGGCGGTATGCTGACATTTGCATTGCTGTTTTGGATCAACCGCAACATTCGATATGCACAGCAGCCGGTAATCAATGAAAACGCTGCAAATTATCAACGACCCAGATTTTGGGTGATTGCCAGTTTAGTTATTCTGACCGCCCAGATTTTCCTGGGCGGCTGGACGTCCAGCAATTATGCCGCACTGGCCTGCCTGGACTTCCCCACCTGCCAGCAGCAATGGTGGCCGCAGACCGATTTTTCCGAAGCCTTTACCTTATGGCGTGAAATCGGCGTGGATTACGAAGGCGGGGTACTTGATCAGGCTGCACGTAATGCCATCCATATTACCCATCGTATCGGCGCACTAATCGCATTATTGGTTATCGGTATTACCGCCGGTCGGCTGATCAGTAATACCGGAACACGTTCACAGGGTGTGGTCATTGCTTTGTTGCTCGGCATTCAAATTATCCTGGGAATTCAGAATGTTCTGCTGAAGCTTCCGTTGATCAATGCCGTGGCCCACAACGGTGTAGCCGCTTTATTGCTGATCGCGCTGGTTAATGCGCTATGGCGCCCGCGCAGCCATCAACAACTATCCACCAGTTTATGAACAGCCCTATTCAACAGGCCGCAATCTGGCAGTACTGGGAATTATGCAAACCTCGAGTCGTTGCACTGATTCTGTTCACCGCTCTGGTTGGCATGCTGCTGGCAGATCCGGTTTGGAGAGTTGACTGGCCGGTACTTATTATGGCGATGCTGGGCATCGCGCTGGGCGCTGCATCGGGCGCGGCCCTGAACCACCTGCTTGACCGTCGAATTGATCAGCAAATGAGCCGGACCCAGCACCGGCCTTTACCGGCAGGTCAACTGGACTCCAGACAGGTGCTGGGTTTTGCGATTTTCCTGGGCTGCATGTCGATGCTGGTACTTGGTCTGCTGGTAAATCCGCTGACAGCACTGCTGACTTTTTTATCGCTGATCGGCTACGGCATCATTTATACACTGTTCCTAAAATGGGCTACGCCACAAAATATTGTCATCGGCGGACTGGCCGGCGCTGCTCCACCACTGCTCGGCTGGACTGCCGTTACCGGACAACTCGACCCCTATGCTGTATTGCTGGTGCTAATCATCTTTGTATGGACACCACCGCATTTCTGGGCGCTGGCCATTTACCGCCGTGACGACTATGCCCGTGCCGCCGTACCAATGCTACCGGTAACTCATGGTATACCGTTTACCCGCTGGCAGATTCTGTTCTATACCGTACTGCTGATAATTGCCACCATCCTGCCATGGCTGACCGGTATGAGCGGACTGTTCTATCTGGGTGGCGCTATGGTGTTAAATACCGCTTTTCTGCGGTACGCGATTCAGCTGTTGAAACTGCAAAACGAACTGATAGCCATGCGCCTGTTTAATTATTCGATCATTTACCTGATGATGCTATTTGCTTTTTTGCTGGTTGATCATTATCTGACCCTGTAACTCATTCATTGATTAAGAGCTTAATCCATGTCCAATATCACTATGCCACCGATTCCTGATTCACCGCTGCGCCGGCTGGAAGGCCATTCCAGCTTTGTCGACCGGCACATCGGTCCATCACAGCAGGATATTCAGGAAATGCTGCAAGCTGTCGGTTGTGACAGTCTGGATGCTCTGATGGATGAAGTATTGCCGGAATCCATCCGTCGCAACAGTGTCATGGAATTACCGCGCGCACGGCATGAAGCTGAAACCCTGGCACGTCTGCGTGAACTGGCCAGCAAAAACCGGGTTCAACACAATATGATCGGGTTGGGTTATCACGATACCATTACCCCGCCGGTAATCTTGCGCAGCGTACTGGAAAACCCCGGCTGGTATACCGCCTATACACCCTATCAGGCTGAAATTTCACAGGGACGCCTGGAAGGCCTACTGAATTTCCAGCAGATGGTGACTGATCTTACCGGTATGCCATTGGCTAATGCATCGCTATTGGATGAAGGCACTGCTGCTGCTGAAGCCATGGCAATGCTGAAACGTGTCAACCGCAAGAATAAATCCAACCGGTTTATTGTAGACAGCAACGTATTGCCACAGACTCTGGCGGTTTTGCATACCCGGGCGGAGCACTTCGGGATCGAAATCGTACAGGGTGATGCTGGAGAGTTACTGGCTGATGGCGATTATTTCGGGGTATTGATGCAATACCCCGGCACCGACGGACAGGCTGTCGATCTGACCCCACTGATCGAACAGGCGCATCAGCACCAGGCATTGACTGCCGTTGCTGCTGACCTGCTCAGCCTGGTCATGCTGACGCCACCGGGTGACATGGGGGCGGATGTTGTCATCGGCAGCGCCCAGCGGTTCGGTGTGCAGCCCGGATTCGGCGGTCCTCATGCAGCTTTCTTTGCCACTCGCGAAGCCTATTCAAGAAAAATTCCAGGCCGTATTATCGGCGTATCCAAAGACCGTTACGGCAACCCTGCCCTGCGAATGGCCCTGCAGACCCGTGAGCAGCATATCCGGCGCGAAAAAGCGATGAGCAATATCTGCACTGCCCAGGCTCTGCTGGCAATTATTTCGGGATTCTATGCGGTTTATCATGGCCCGGAGGGTTTGCGCCAGATCAGTTCGCGGATACACCGCCTTGCACAACTGCTGGCTACCGGTTTGGAACAGGCTGGTTATCGCCTCAGGCATGGGCATTACTTTGATACCTTATTCGTAGAAATTGTTGGAACCGAGCGCCGTCGATTACTGGTCGCCGCAACCAATGCCGGTATCAACCTACGCAGTGATGATGAAAGCGGTATCGGCATCAGCATCAATGAAGTAACCCGCAGAGAAGATATCGAAACTTTATGGCAGGTATTTGGTGTAACCGGTGATCTGATTGAAACTGATCAGGCATTGAGCAATGAACCATCACTGCCGGCTGCCTGCATTCGTCAATCTGACTTTATGCAGCATCAGGTTTTCCAGCGTTACCGTAGCGAAACTGAAATGCTGCGTTATCTCAAGCGGCTGGAAAACAAGGATATATCCCTGACCCGCTCGATGATTTCACTGGGGTCCTGCACCATGAAGCTCAATGCGGCTGCTGAAATGGATGCAATCACCTGGCCGGAATTTGCCGGTATCCACCCATTTGCACCCGATGACCAGGCTGCCGGCTACCGTGAATTGATTTATGAGCTGGAGCGCATGCTGGTCGAATGCACCGGCTATGATGCGGTTTCTTTACAGCCCAATGCCGGCTCACAGGGTGAATATGCCGGCCTGCTGGCCATTCGCCAGTACCATGCAGATCGCGGAGAAACCGAACGGGATGTTTGCCTGATTCCCAGTTCCGCACACGGCACTAACCCGGCCAGTGCGCAAATGGCCGGCATGCGTATCATCGTTATTGGTTGTGATGATAATGGCAATATAGATATCAATGATTTAAAAGATAAAGCTGAACAGCATTCTAAACAGCTGTCAGCATTGATGGTTACCTACCCTTCCACTCACGGTGTGTTTGAAGAACATATTGTCGAGATCTGTGAAATCATCCATCAGCATGGTGGCCAGGTATACCTTGACGGCGCCAACCTGAATGCACTGGTCGGCTGGTCGGCACCCGGTCAGTTCGGCGCCGATGTGTCCCATCTGAATCTGCACAAAACCTTTTGTATTCCGCATGGCGGCGGCGGCCCCGGTGTTGGACCGGTCTGTGTGCGCAAGCACCTGGCACCATACCTCCCCAGCCACCCGCTGCAGCCTGAATTGAAAGGCCAGCTTGGTCCAGTGGCCGCAGCCCCCTGGGGCAGCGCCGGAATATTGCCGATTTCCTGGGCATATATCGCAATGATGGGCCGGGATGGCTTATGCAAAGCCACTCAGGTTGCCATCCTCAATGCCAACTATGTAGCCAGCCGGCTTAATTCCGCCTATCAGGTTTTATACACCGGCCGTAACGACCGCATCGCACATGAATGCATCATTGATCTGCGACCATTTAAAGACAGTGCCGGCATCAGTGAGGAAGATGTCGCCAAACGTTTGATCGACTATGGCTTCCACGCGCCGACCATGTCCTGGCCGGTACCCGGCACGCTCATGATTGAGCCGACAGAAAGTGAAAGCAAGGCCGAACTTGACCGTTTTATAGACGCTTTACTGAGTATCCATGCAGAAATTTCCGCAGTCGAAAGCGGCACGCTGCCGGCCGACAGCAACCCGCTGGTCAATGCTCCACATTCTGTCGCGGAGCTGAGCGGTGACGACTGGCCGCATGCTTATAACCGGCAACAGGCCGCCTGGCCGGTAGCGTCACTGCAAAGCGACAAATACTGGCCGCCGGTGGGCCGGGTGGACAACGTTTATGGCGATCGCAATCTGGTCTGCAGCTGCCCGCCGATGTCAGATTACGAATAGCTATCGACTGCTGCTGCAGCCAAGACGCTATACTGGCAGTCGTTTCACATCGGTTAATCCATATGTTCGGTAAAACCCTATCGACTTTATTGCTGCTGGTATTCGCCGCTGGTCTTCCTGCACAGGAAAACACGCAAAACGACAGTGCTATGCAGCAGTTCATTGTGCATTTTTCATTGGGCTCTGACTGGAACCCGGACCTGCCACCACAGGAACAGACCGGATTTGCCGAGCATTCTGCCAATATGCAGCAGCTGCGTGCTCAGGGCACCACTCTGTTCGGCGCCCGTTACGAGGCATTGGGCATGTTGATTATTCAGGCACCCTCAGCTGCCGCGGCTGAACAAATCATCAAAGCCGACCCGGCTGTCGTATCAGGCATATTCAATTACAGCCTGTCGCCGGTCAGTATCTTTTACCCCTGGAAAGAATCTGCCATCGCTCCGCCCGACCCGCACCCTGAATAACTCTCCGGCTGATGCATCAATATATTGCGTTTCTCAGGGCCATTAATGTAGGCGGTCATAATGTCAAAATGGCCGCATTGCGTGAACTGTTTATTCAAGCGGGTCTGACTGATGCCCAGACATTTATCGCCAGCGGCAATGTATGGTTCACTTCCAATGACAGCGATACCAGAAAGCTCCAGCAGCAGCTGGAAGAACATTTAGCCGACGCCCTGGGCTATACGGTGAAAACTTTTATCAGGTCCAGTGCCGAAGTCGCCGCAATCGCGGCTTATCAGCCATTTGATCAAGAATCACTGCAAACTGCCGGCGCACTTAACATCGCTTTTCTGCAGTCCCCACTTGATGTCCAGGCGCAACGGACTCTCAAACAGCTGGAAACCGATATTGACCGGTTCCATTATCACCAGCGCGAAGTTTATTGGCTGTGTGCCGTCAAACAAAGCCAGTCAAAGTTCTCCAACAGCATCTTTGAAAAGGCGTTGAATCTCTGTGCCACATTTCGTGGCATGAATACCATCAGACGCCTGAGTGCAAAATACCCTGTGGCATAATCAATCCCTGCAAACCAGTTTGGCAGGTGTACGCCAAGACTTTAGAATCAGACACTCAGGACCACCGGAAATAGCTTTCCGGCAATAATGGATTAAAAATACAAAAGGGAGATTCATATGATTGCCAGCATCACCCGAGTTTATCAGTGCAGCACATGGCTGCTCTTATCAGCCTGCCTGCTGTTATTGCTTGCCGGTTGTGAACAGTCCGCGGAACAACCCCAGCAGCAGGACCGTGCAGCTGTGGAAACTGCAGTTAATCCATCACCCACCCCACCAGATTATTTATGGGTTGAACTGGGTCCGGACAACAGCGTGCTTGCAAGGGCCATCACGCTGGCCGGCAGTACCTGTCCATCTATTGTCATCGATGGCAACAGCGCTGCTATGTTGCCACGGGCAACGGCGCCAACCGGCTTTACTGAAGTTCAGTTGTGTGAATTTACTGTTCCAACCGGTACTGCTTCGGCGTCAATTAATGGTCAGGCATTGCCTCTGCCTTCAGCTGCTCTTTCCAAAGTTGTGGTGGTTGGCGATACCGGCTGCCGGGTGAAAGGCACCGATATCCAGGACTGCACCGGCAACGGTACCGGCGAACTATGGGATTTTGAAGATGTGGCAGATGCCATTGCTGCGGTTAACCCTGATTTGATTATTCATGTAGGTGACTACCATTACCGTGAATACGGCACCTGTGACGCCAACTGCATCCAAAGCAATATCGGTTATACCTGGGTAAGCTGGAAGGCCGACTTTTTTGACCCGGCCAGAGACATTCTGGCTCAGGTACCATGGGTATTTATTCGGGGTAATCATGAAGACTGCAGCCGTGCCTGGCGTGGCTGGTTTTATTTCCTGGACCCTGCTCCCCTGCCCGACAATCCCTGGACAGCGGATAACTGTGCTGCATACAGCGACCCCTATCTGGTCACTACCGGCGGTCAGGATATTATCGTAATGGACAGTGCCACCATCCCTGATGACTATGCCGCCAAACCCGACCCGGCTGCCGTAGCCCGCTATGCAGGAGAGTTCAATCAAGTGGAATCACTGGTTGCCGGCAGCAGGTCGGCGTGGCTGTCCACTCACCGCCCGATCTGGGGTATTGCCGGATATCTCGACAGTGACGGTAATCCGGCCATTTCGGCGACAGACTTAACCCTTCAGCAGGCCATCGCCCAATCCAACACGCAGTATCTGCCCAACCCGCCCATCGATATGCTGCTGACCGGTCATGTACATTTGTTCGAAATGCTGACGCTGACCAATGGCAGGCCCAATCAATGGGTATTCGGCGGCGGGGGTACCGAACTGGACCCAGGTATTACCGATCAGCTGCTGGATGACAACCCACAGGTACTCCAGGAATTGGGTATCACCAAGCAGGATGTGAACATCCTGCATGAAGTCAGTTTTGGTGTAATGGAAAGTGCCGATTGCGGCTGGAATGTAACCGTGAAGGATTCCCAGGGTAACAACATCGGCAGCTTTCCCTGCCAATAAGTCAAAGTATTTACCGGCTGGCCAACTGCACCATGTCAGCCAGCCGGTAAAGCTTTATCCGCTGGAAATTATTCCGCACCGTCATCCGTTTGAAACAGTGCACCCAGATTAATACTGCCATGATTATCAGGGTTTTGCGGATCGCCTGAACCCGGGTTACCGGGGTTCAGATTCGAAGCGGTATCATCCGGTGGGAACAATACCAGCGTCTGTAGAAAATCAGTTATCGCCAGTTGCCCAGATCTTGGCAGCCGGCGGTAGGCACGACTGGATGCTGCAGCTTCACCACCATGACGTCGAATGACCGCATCCAGGTTGATACTTCTACCGTCATGGCCGTAAGGAGCGGTACTGCCTACACCCCATAGCGGCTCTGTGACAAACATGGTCACCCGGCTACCGTCAAAATCCCGCTCATGAAAGTTTGGCCCCAGATCATGGCGCTTCAAATCTGAGAAGAAATTTTTCACTACAAACGCATTGCCTTCGGCTACCAGTAGCGGGAATGGCTGGCCATCATCAACCACCTCAAACTGGGTGCTCGCAGTGGCAAACAAATCGTTGAAAATGCCCCGCTGCCGATCAAAAACGGTCTCCACATCAGCCACTCGTCTGTCACTTTCAATAACCAGCTCCTCAACATGGCAGCTGGTGCAGCCGATCTGCCGCATCAGGCGTTTACCGAACCGGGTAAATCCGGAACTACGGTAGGTTCCCGGTTTGAAATAGTTAAGCAGGTAAAATTCCAAATGATCAACCAGTGCCGGATCGATCTCATTGGTGATCAGATCACCATCACCGTCGGTCATCGCATCACAGACTTTCGGCCGCTCAATGCTATCTTCAGCCGGATCAAATACAAAACCGGACGGACTTACCATAACTTGAGCGTTGTTGGGGTCTGTTGCTGCACACAGTACCGGATCCCATGCCTGCAAACCCATTTCGTCATTAAAAGCGCCAATCACAAATTCCCTTATCGACATGGTTCCACCTTGGTGAAAAAACGGCCGAACCCGTAAATCCGGATCAACACCGCTGACCTCCGAAGTGTCAACCGAACCATCAGGTTCAGCCGTCAAACGACCGAAATCCACGCCTTTGGCAGTCAGGTCCACAGTCACTGACGATTGATTTTGCTGTGCTGCAGCAATCACATCTGTTCGCAACAGGCGCAATTGGCCGGTCATTTCATCAGCCAACTGCTCGATAATGCCCAATCCAAACAAATGCGGTGCATCCCGGCTGTCCGGGCGGGTCACAACATCTCCTCCAAACCCTGCAGAGCCACGCGGTCTTCCATGACAGGCTGCACAGCTGTCAGACAGCCCGGCACCCAGCGCTCTGGCCTGGGTAATATCACCTTCACTGAAATCATTTACCCTTGGCCCGAGGCCTTCGGCAACACTGAATTTACGCTGGAACAACTGCCGGCCGCGGCGTATTGAACGGGCCGGATCACGTGCAATAAGGAACAATGAAGCACCAAACACGGTATCGTCACCACGCCCGGGGCCAATCTGGTCCTGTAATGATCTACTGATCAATCCACCCGGCGCATCAACATTTCCGTTTTGATCGGTAAGACTGGCATCCGTCAACTGGGCAACGGCCATACCCGACCACAACAGCAGAATAAAACTGGAACGTTGTATATATAACAATGAAGAACTAGGTTTCATTTCTAATTTCCTCGACTCTATGCTTCTCCCTAGCATTACAAATGCTATAACACAACAGTAAAAATGCTGTTAATTCACATACTTATGTACACTTGTGAAGGCTAATTCACAGTTTTACTTTGGCTTTCAGACCACCTTTCAACGTATACTCTGAAACCATCGAGCTGCTTCCAGGCCAGCAAATGGATCAACCTGAAACATACATGGAAAGCTCACAGAAGCATGATTGAAGAGCAAGAATTTCTGCTGATTTATGATGGCGATTGCCCTTTTTGTACACACTTTTCCAAGCTGGTACGCATCAACGAAAGCATTGGTGAGTTAAAACTGATCAATGCCCGGGACAACAGTGCGGTGAAATCTGAAATCACATCCCGCGGAATGGATATAGACCATGGAATGGTTTTAAAGATGCAGCAGCAGTTTTACGTCGGCGCTGAAGCATTGCATATGCTGGCACTGCTGAGCAGTCGCTCCAGCCTGTTCAACCGCATCAATTATCAGCTGTTTAAATCCAGACGTCTGGCCGGCTGGCTGTATCCATTGTTGCGCCTGTTCCGTAATCTGTTACTGAAACTGCTGGGTAAGCGAAAAATCAACAATTTAAATATCCCGGGAAACGAACGGTTCTAGACTCCGTACACCTATGCCAAAGTGTTTCTAATTCTTGGTTCATATGCATCTCAGTTCTGCCTTACTGCCGATAAAGCCGCAGTCAATGCATCATGCTCTGATACCTGAACATCTGGAATAATTCCGGTTTGCATATCCGTTGCCCCGACGAGGTAAAACTTCTTATGAGATACCTGGGCCTGGAGTTTGGTAGCAGGCAAATCGAATATATAATTTTCGCCAAAGAAGATCAGCGGCTCGCCTGTTTCCTGCCCCACAAAAACGGCACGTTTAAAGTGCTTCAAAGGTGCCGCAAAAATAACGGCGCTGGAAAATGTGCGCGGTCCGGTCAAAACATACAATGGTCCATCATAGCGATATTCCTGCTGCTGTCCGCGCAGTTGTGGTTCAACATCCTCAGGAAAAAAATCAAACGACGATCCACTGGGCGCATCGGCTATCTGCCCCAGAATAGACACAAACCGGTGTAGCGGAATCCAGCGAAAGCCATGCGGCAGCAGAGTTTGATAATACGCCTTGATTTCATCCGTTACATGTACTTCCACGCGCTCAACCGCCGGCAGATCGTATTCACTGAGGTAGCTCTCCAGCAAATCCCCAAGGCGGGAATCGCCGCCACCGTTATTGCGCAGATCAATAATCAGCGCCGGTGGCTGTTGTGCTGCAATTGCTGCAAAACTTTGCTGCAGAAATTCTTCAAATGCTGAAATACTCCCTGACATATCGTCGAATGCCAGATAGCCAATATCGCCGGATAAGAACTCAAAATGATACGGCTGCTCGCCTGCCCCATTGCGCAGCCTGATAAATTCACGATACACCATTCCTTCAAGCACTGTTTCAACCACTGTCCCGCCAGCTTCATGAGCAACTTCAAATGGCCCATGCAGACCGAACTCCCAAAGAGCCGCCTGAAAACCCTGTGCCGCATAGGCATGTCGCAACGGTAAATTTTCACCGCTTTGTATAGCCAGGGCAAAATCTGCAAGCGTGCCGGCGGCCACGCCGTTGATCGACATTATTCGGCTGTCTGATGGAATAGCTGCGCCAACCGATAAATCCCTGCGAACAATAAGCTGTCCGGCGTTGATTGTAATTTCCAGTGGCAAAACCCGGCCGCCACCATCCCGGTATGCCAGCCATTCTTCAGCCGGCCGGCGCAGATAGGTATGACCGTCAACAATGTTGCTGTTCAGCGTAGCCAGTAGCCGATAGGCCTGCAGACGAGTGAACTCAGTATGTTCTGGACGACTGATTGATGCCGTAAATTCATTAATGGCCTGCTGATCGAGTACCGATTCAAAATCAGGATGTATCCGCCACATCATTTCCAGCATTGCCTGCAGGTCGGCCTGCACTTCAACCAGTGAATGCTGTTTATGAAAATCGGCCTGGCTGACGGATGCATGCTCAGGTCTTAAGTATATTTTATCGGCAAGATAGACCCCCGCACCCAATACACACAAAACCACTGCTCCCACAACCAATAACAGCTTTTTCCACATCACATCACACCAAAAGGATTACTCTGTGCAGAACCTAGGCATCGGCTGCAGCCCGATCAAGCAGATATCGACCAACGGCTTAACACCGCCGTTGAACGTCACACTGATAATTCAGTCAGCTTGCCTGAACAGCGGTATGCAGATGCTCACGTACAGTCGCCAGCCTGCGCCGGCTCAACGGTACACTGGCGCCCCCATTTAACATGATGCGGTATGCACCGGTTTGCATTCGCTGGATAGATTGTATGTGCGAACTGTTAACCAGCGCCCCCCGGTGTACCCGAATAAACCCTTTTTCCGTCAGTCTGGATTCCAGCTCCGCCATGGTCTGCTTCACCGTCAATATCCGGTCAGTCATATAAATCTGAACGTAGTCCCCCAAAGCCCGGACTTGATGAATCTGCTGCGGTGTAACAAAAACCGACCGGCCCTCTGCCCGCACTTCCAACCGGTCTGCAACATTTCCCGTAACGCTGGATTCCGGCTTTGTGAGTTGTATATCCAGCCAACTGAAAATCACATACAAGCCGACCCATATGGGCACACACGACACCAGAATTTCATAATAGAAAGTACCCAAAGATGCCTGCCATCCATCAGGCACACGGATTAACGCTACTGCCAGCGCAATCAACAACAGTTGCCCGGTTGCGCCGATCAAAATGACCACTGCATGTGCCGCCATTTTTTGAGCAATATTCAGGTCGTGCCTGCCACTATTAATGTAACGCGCTGCATACAACGCCAGTGCGAACACGTTATACACTGCAAACATTCCGATAAATGCAAAAACTGCAACAGCTAATGAAGTGAAACCCTGCATTGCAATGTAATTCTGCAGGTAATTGGAAACAGCAAAATATGAACCGGGCACCAGCAGCAACAGGGCTTTCAGCCGTCTGTTGTGTGGTCCGTCAAATCCGGTAAGCGATATTGCAGCCGACTTGTATGTCATGAAAATCTGTGCGTTTAAAGCCGGGACATTCTAACAAACACAAACGCATCCAAGCCTGAAAGTTCTATGCATAACTTCTGGCACAAGGCCGGCAGGCCCGGGCACTGTAAGCTTAGCCACAATAAAAACATCGTCAACATGACGGGGAAGATTCATATGCGCATTACACTCATGCTTGGTTTATGCCTGGGCTGTCTGCTCACTACGCCGGTAACTGCTGCCGAATTTACCTTGGAATCCTGCGAAATTCAGGGCTTAAGCGCCGACGCCCGTTGTGGTAAGTATTCAGTGTATGAAAACCGTGATGCTGCAAGCGGCCGTCAGATTCCACTGCATGTGGTGGTGCTGCCGGCCACAGGGGATAACCCGAAACCTGACCCGGTGATCTTCTTTGCCGGCGGTCCAGGCGCATCCTCGGTCAACATGGCGGCGGGCGTAGCCACGTTTCATGCCGATGATCTCCAGCAACGTGATTTCGTGTTTATCGACTATCGGGGTACCGGCCAGTCTCAGGCACTGCGCTGCCCGTATCAGCAACATCCGGACCTGGCTGCAGCTCTGGCGCTGGAGCATTTTGTACCGCTTGAGCATGTTGATGAATGCCGGGCGGAACTGGCTAAAAATACTGACCTGAGTCAGTACACAACGCCCATTATTACTGATGACATTGCAGAAGTACTGCAGGCACTGGGG
>JANQPN010000067.1 GCA_028289455.1 Wenzhouxiangellaceae bacterium | reverse complement strand
ATGCCGGCTTCATGCAGCAACCGCACCATGGCAGTGGCTATCAACGGTGTCTGTTCAGCCGGTTTGGCCAATACGGTATTACCGGCCACCAGGGCCGCGGCAATCTGTCCGGCAAAAATTGCCAGTGGAAAATTCCATGGGCTGATGCACACGAACACTCCGCGACCGGCCAGCCGCAGATGGTTGCTTTCTCCGGTTGGACCGGGCATTTCTTCCGGCTGGCCGAACAACCGCTCTGCCTGCTGTGCGTAATAACGCAAAAAATCGATCGCCTCGCGAACTTCAGCCACTGCGTCACTGACTGTCTTTCCCGCTTCGCAGGTAGCCAGGGCCATGAAATGTGCCTGCTGCTGCTGCAACTGGTCGGCTGCACGACGCAGAATGTCAGCTCTTTCGGTAACCGGCACCGCGTCCCATTCGGTAAACCCCTGATGCGCAGCATCGATGGCTGCAGCCACCTCCTCACTGGTCGCATTGGCTACATAGCCAACCACTTTCTGTGGCTGCGCAGGATCAGCCACAGTATGCTGGGAGTGGTTAGTCTTAAGTTTGGCGGCCAGTTGCGGCATGGCTTCCAGCGGCAGTTCCAGGCTGCTGCTCAGTTCTGCCTGTAATTCCTCCAGTGCAAGCTCATGGCTGAGCGGAACACCATCCGAGTTGACCCGGCTGTCACCATAGATTCCTGCCGGCAGACTGATCTGAGGGTGTGGAATACTGTCCAGACCGGCCAGTTCCGTAAACGGATCGCCGACAACTTCATCAATATCCAGATTCTGATCACTGATACGGTTCACAAAAGAAGTATTTGCGCCATTTTCCAGTAACCGGCGGACCAGATAGGGTAATAAATCCTCATGACTGCCGACCGGCGCATACACACGGCAGGCATCATGCAATTCCGGCTGTGCCCTGACCTGACTGTACAGATCATCACCCATACCGTGCAGACGCTGATACTCATAGTCCAGGCGGTCACCGGCAAGCTCGCGTATGGCGGCAATGGTATGTGCATTGTGCGTGGCAAACTGCGGATAAAATGCCTGGCGATGATGCAGCAGTTTGGCTGCACAGGCGATATATGACAGATCGGTGCTGACTTTGCGGGTAAATACCGGATACCCGGGCCACCCTTCCACCTGTGCCAGTTTTATTTCGGTATCCCAATACGCACCTTTGACCAGCCGCACGGGGAACCGGCGGCCGGACTCACCAGCCAGCTCTGCCAGCCATTCGATCAGGTACCAGCAGCGTTTCTGATAAGCCTGAATAGCCAGACCCAGACCATTCCACTGCTGAATTGATGGTGCGCGCGCCACTTCTGCAAATACTTCCAGCGACAGCATCAACCGTTCAGCCTCCTCGGCATCGACGGTCAAGGCGATGTTGTTGCCGGCTGCCAGCTCTGCCAGCGACAGCAGTTTGGGCGTCAGTTCCTTTAACACACGCGCGCGCTGCGCATGTTCATAGCGCGGATGCAATGCTGACAGCTTGACTGAAATGCTGGGCGCAGAATAAATATCATCACCGTCGAAACTTGCTCCGATAGCGGCAATCGCATCCCGATAGGACTCAAAATAGCGCTGCGCATCAGCTTCGGTCAGGGCTGCTTCTCCGAGCATGTCGAAGGAATACCGATAGGGTTGATTGGCTTTTTTGCGCGATCTTTCCAGCGCCGCCTTAATGGTGCGCCCCATGACGAACTGATGGCCCATGATTTTCATCGCCTGGCGCACTGCCAGCCGCACCACCGGCTCACCGCTGCGGTTGGCCAGCTTGCCTATTACCGAGCGGAAATTGTTTTGCGTGGACTGGCTCAGCTGTACCAGCCGGCCGGTCAGCATCAACCCCCAGGTTGAAGCATTCACAAACAGTGATGAGCTTTTGCCCAGGTGCGATTCCCAGTCTGCATCAGCCAGTTTATCGGCAATCAGTTTTTCCGCGGTCTCATCATCGGGAATGCGCAGCAAGGCTTCGGCCAGGCACATCAGCACTACGCCTTCTTCGGAAGACAGATCATATTCCCGCATGAACGCTTCCAGCGCGCCCTGCTCATCGGCGCGCGCGCGCACCTGGCTGACAACCTGCGCAGCCACTTCGCGGATTTTTGCCTGCGACTGCTCATCCAGGGGAATCTGCGCCTGCAGCATACGCACATGTTCTGTTTCATCTGCATACCAGGCCTGTTGCATCTGCCGCGCGCTGCCGGCCAGCTGTGGCAGGCTTTCATTCAACATTGTTTGTGTGGTCAATTTAATTCTTCCTCAAAAACCTTTGGCGATTCAGTCGATCTGCTGCTGTTCGCCCCAACAAAATAACCTATTAATAGGAAACTAAGGATTGCTGCGCAATTAGCCGCTAGTTTACAATGTACGGCTGATGATGAGGCGAACATTTGTAACTGGCGCCTGCTTCCGTACCAGAGGCACAATTGCTGAACGCAAAGCCATTGGGATAACAGACAATGGATAAGGCTCAGGCTGTTAAGTTTGACTGCTCAAGGCTGATATTTTCAATAGTCTGATACATCGGAGTTGTCCTGTTGCTGATTGGCAGGAGGGTTGTCGGTGCAGACTGCTTGGACTGAAAACAGAATAATTAGCCTGATCGCCGGATATTGATCGATAGTTTTGTTTAATGATTGCCGCGTGTTGGCCGCAATCGAACAGGAAAAGACGTAACATGAAAAATCAGAATATTGTGGTCGTTGTTCTGGCCGTACTTGCTGGAATGCTGTTGACTGTGTGGGGTATGTTTGCCGTTGGCGACAACATGCCGCGCGGGGTAACGGAATTCAGCCGGGAAGCCTATGACCTGCATATGATTATCCTATGGATTTGCGTGGTTATCGGTGTGCTGGTCTTCGGCGCTATGTTTGTTTCCATCTATCTGCACCGCAAAAGCCGCGGCGTCGAACCCGCGCAATTCAGCCACAGCACCAAGGCGGAAGTCACCTGGACCATCATTCCTATTCTGATTCTGGTCGTTATGGCCATCCCGGCAACCAGAGTATTGATTCTGATGGAAACCACCGCCGGTTACGAGATGGACATTAAAATCACCGGCTATCAGTGGAAGTGGGAATATGAATACCTGGATGAAGATATTAAATTCATCAGCTCACTGGATCCCGCCAGCGACGCTGCCCGGCAGCTTAATTCAGGCATCGATCCGGCCACTATCGACAATTATCTGCTGGAAGTCGACAATCCATTGGTCATCCCAACCGATACCAAAATCCGCTTCCTGATCACTGCCGGTGATGTTATTCATTCCTGGTGGGTGCCGGAACTTGGCTGGAAGCGGGATGCCATTCCCGGGCTGGTCAATGAAGCCTGGACCGAGGTTTCCGAACCCGGCATCTATCGCGGTCAATGTGCCGAACTGTGCGGTAAGGATCATGGCTTTATGCCGGTAGTGGTTATCGCAAAGCCCAGAGCTGAATACGAACAATGGGTTGCTCAGCAGAAAGGTCTGGATACTTCCGGATATGCTGCCGCCGGCGGTGAAACCGAACAGGCGACGGTCAACTAGCACTGTCTACTTATCTAACAGCCGTATACATAACTGGAATTAACATTACACAATTGGTATTAACTTTATGAGCAATACTGCCGTAGCAAACGATCATCACGACGATGCACACCATGGGCCTGAAAAAGGCCTGATGCGCTGGGTTTTCACCACCAATCACAAAGATATCGGCACACTGTATCTGATCTTCGCGCTGGCGATGTTTATCATCGGGGGCGCAATGGCAATGATCATCCGCGCCGAGCTGTTCCAGCCCGGCATGCAGCTGGTTGACCCGGAATTCTTCAACCAGATGACCACCATGCACGCGCTGGTTATGATCTTTGGCGCGGTGATGCCGGCATTTGTCGGACTGGCCAACTGGATGGTGCCGATGATGATCGGCGCGCCGGATATGGCGCTGCCGCGCATGAACAACTGGAGCTTCTGGATTCTGCCCTTTGCTTTCGCGATGCTGCTGTCAACACTGTTCATGCCATCGGGTGGACCGGCTGGCGGGTGGACACTGTATCCACCGTTGTCACTGCAGACCGGCAACAGCTTCGCTTTCGTGATCTTTGCCATTCACATGATGGGGATTTCCTCAATCATGGGCGCGATCAATATTATTGCCACCATATTGAATATGCGCGCGCCGGGGATGACCCTGCTGCGTATGCCGCTGTTTGTATGGACCTGGCTGATTACCGCCTTTCTGCTGATTGCGGTTATGCCGGTACTGGCCGGCGCAGTTACCATGCTGCTGACCGACCGGTTCTTCGATACCAGTTTCTTCAATGCTGCCGGCGGTGGTGATCCGGTGATGTTCCAGCATATTTTCTGGTTCTTCGGCCACCCTGAGGTTTACATCATGATTCTGCCGGCATTCGGTGTGGTTTCAGAAATCATTCCGACATTCGCGCGCAAACCGCTGTTTGGCTACTCAGCCATGGTGTACGCTACTGCCAGTATTGCATTCCTGTCGTTCATCGTATGGGCTCACCACATGTTTACTGTGGGCATGCCGTTGGGCGGCGAGCTGTTTTTCATGTATGCAACCATGGTGATCGCAGTGCCCACCGGGGTTAAAGTGTTTAACTGGGTATCCACCATGTGGCGAGGGGCGATGACATTTGAAACGCCGATGCTGTTTGCGCTCGGGTTTGTCATTTTGTTTACCATCGGTGGATTCTCGGGCCTGATGCTGGCCATTGTTCCGGCAGATTTCCAATACCACGATACTTATTTTGTGGTGGCGCATTTCCACTATGTACTGGTTACCGGTGCTGTATTCGGCATTATCGCCGGCGCCTATTACTGGCTGCCCAAGTGGACCGGCAATATGTATCCTGAACGGCTCGGTAAAATTCACTTCTGGTGGTCGACCATTTCGGTTAATGTGCTGTTCTTCCCGCAACACTATCTGGGTCTGGCCGGCATGCCGCGCCGTATTCCCGACTATGCGGTGCAGTTTGCCGATTACAACATGATTTCCAGTATTGGCGGATTCGCCTTTGGACTGGCTCAGCTGTTGTTTGTCTACATCGTCTGGAAAACCGCACGGGGCGGCGAAAAAGCCACCGCTCAGGTATGGGAAGGCGCTAAAGGTCTGGAATGGACGGTGCCCTCACCTGCTCCTTACCATACTTTTGAAGATCCGCCGGAAATTGACGACAGCAAGCTGGCGCATGGCGACGTAACGCACTAATCGATAGAGATTGAGTGCCAGCATGAATAATAACCGCCGTATCCGGACCACCGTTTTATGTCTGGCGGGTACGGCGCTGCTGATTTATCTGGCATTTGTTGCTGCCGGCGTTTTTGGCCAGTAAGTGGTCAATGATCACTGACTGCCATAAAATTGAAACTTATATAACCAACAACCTGATTTAGAGAAAAGCACATGGCCCACGCCGCACCTGATCACAATCATTATTATGTTCCACATCATGCCCGCTGGCCGATTGTCGGTTCGATTGGCATAACCGCACTGGTCGTCGGTGCTGCCACCATGATGAACGGCAGCGACTCTGGTTCATATATCATGTATGCCGGTCTGGCCATTCTGATAGTCATGTTATTCGGCTGGTTCGGGCAGGTAATCCATGAGAGCGTACAGGGTTACTACAACAGCCAGGTGGATACTTCGTTCCGAATGGGGATGATTTGGTTTATCTTTTCCGAGGTCATGTTTTTTGCAGCCTTCTTTGGTGCGCTGTTCTATGCCAGAGCGCTTGCAGTACCCTGGCTGGGCGGTGAAGGCACCGGTGCAATGACCAATGCTTTGCTGTGGCAGGGCTTTGATCCGGTCTGGCCGAGTAACGGCCCGGCCAATCTCGGCGGTGATTTTCAAACCGTTCCGGCTTTCGATGTGCCGCTGGTCAACACGCTGATTCTGCTGGCTTCCGGGTTAACCGTTACTATGGCGCACTGGGCGCTGAAAAAAGCGCAACGGCGTGCACTGGTACTGTGGCTGGCGGCTACCGTTGCATTGGGCTTTTATTTTATCTATCTGCAGATAGGCGAATACATCCATGCCTATACCGAGCTTGGCCTGACACTGGGT
>JANQPN010000063.1 GCA_028289455.1 Wenzhouxiangellaceae bacterium | reverse complement strand
AAAATCCAGACAACCATGCATATCCCCTTCGCAGCAGCAGAGTTACGTGCCCGGTTATTCGATTTGGGCGCAGTAGAGGCAGAGCAGGCCAGTGATGCGGACGGTTTTTGTGTCAGCGTCAACCTGTCAACGGTTGATGCCAGGAAGCTGGCAGGGCTGCCGGGAATCTGCGGGCGCGTTGCCGAACAGCAACTGCTGGCGGGAACATCGGCATAGTTGCGACACCGCATTGTATTCGTTTTAGCGCGATCATCTGCCGATCAGCAATAAATGACTGGTTTTTTATACTGACTGTCCGCACATTAAGCTATTGACAGACGGTGATGACCAATCACACTGTCGACCCGATAACTGTGCTGTTATGATGCACGATGGATGATTACCATTAGGTAGGAAGGACAAAATATGCCCTGGAATGAGCCTGGCAAAAATAATGGAAAAGACCCCTGGGGGAAAGGGTCTTCGCAACCACCTGATCTTGATGAAGTTTTTTCCGGCGTACAGAAAAAACTGAAAAGCCTGTTTGGTGGTGGTGGCAGTAAACACGGTGACAGCGCTGGTGGCGGTGCATCAGGCGGCTTCAGTATGGTGTTTATCCTGCTTGCCGCTGTGTTGATCTGGACAATTTACGATTCGCCCCACAGGATCGATGAAGCCGAGCGTGGCGTGGTGATGACTTTCGGTGAATACAACCGCATTGTAGAGCCGGGTCTGCGATTTACCTGGCCCCGGCCGATAGAAACACTGATCAAAGTTAATGTCGGCGAAATTCAGGCGGTAGTTACGGAAACTGATGATCGCATGTTGACCAGTGATGAAAACCTGATCGACATCCAGTTTGCTGTGCAGTATCGAATTTCTGATCCTGAGTCTTACCTGTTTAAAGTGCGTGACCCCAGAGAAGTCTTACAGCTGGCGTCAGAGAGTGCTTTACGCGAAGTGGTGGGCGGTAATGCCATGGACTTTATTCTGGAGGAAGGCCGTGGTCAGGTAGCCAGTGACACCCGTTCACTGCTACAGGAAATTATCAGCCGCTATAACGTGGGAATCGAAGTTTTATCGTTTAACCTGCAGGAAGTTAAACCGCCGGCACAGGTTACCGATGCATTTGATGATGTGGTCAAAGCACGGGAAGACCAGGAACGCTTTAAAAACGAAGCTCAGGCCTATGCCAATAAAGTGGTGCCTGAAGCACGTGGCCGGGCAGCACGCATCACCCAGGAAGCTGAAGCATATAAAGCCAGCCAGGTAGCGTTGTCTCAAGGTGAGGCCGATCGTTTCAATTTGCAGCTGGATGCTTATCAGCTTGCTCCGGAAGTGACCCGTGATCGTCTCTATATTCAATCTTTGGAAGAGGTGATGAGCAAAAACAACAAGCTGCTGATGGATGTGAGCTCTGACGGCAATATTTTCTATCTGCCGCTGGGTGGATCAGCTGCCAGCCCCGGACAACGGGCTTTACCGCCATTGCGCAGTGCCGGCAACAACTCATTGATTACCACGCCACAGCAACCTGCTTCGGGTAATAACAACCGCAGCCGTGGCCGGGAGGGACGCTAGATGAAATCCTGGACAGTTATATTATTGGTTCTGGTAGCCTGGTTAATCCTTATGTCGCTATATGTGGTTAAGGAATACGAGACCGGCATCAAATTCCGTCTTGGTGAAATAATTGAAACCGATATTCAACCGGGGCTGCATCTCAAAATGCCGTTTATCAACAATGTGCGGAAATTTGACCGTCGCATATTGGAACTGGACATGCAGCCTGAGGAGATGAACACCTCGGAACAGAAATATGTTGATGTCGACTATTTCGTCAACTGGCGTATTGTTGATCCGGCAAGTTTCTATGTGGCTACTCAAGGTGGTGACGAACTGATTGCCCGCAGCCGCTTGTCACAGATCATCCGCGACCGCCTGCGTGATGAGTTTGCACAACGCACCCTGACTCAGGTTATTTCGGTGGAACGCAGTGCACTGATGGAGCGACTGACTGATAACGCCAACGAAGTTGTTGGTGACCTGGGAATCGAAGTAGTAGACGTGCGGATTAAGCGTATTGAGCTGACATCTCAGGTGCTGGATTCAGTATTCCAGCGGATGCGCACACAGCGTACCGAGTATGCCAACGAACTGCGTTCATTGGGCCGAGAACAGGCTGAGTTGATTACCGCCACCGCTGATCGCGAAGTCAGAATATTGCTGGCAGAGGCACAAAGTGATGCTGAGCGAACCCGAGGTGAGGGTGATGCAGAAGCAACCCGCATCTATGCTGAGGCGTATAACCGGGATACCGAGTTTTACCGCTTTAATAGGAGTCTGCAGGCTTATCGGCAGGCATTCGGCAGCGGACAGGATACCCTGGTGCTAGATCCCGAGTCTGAGTTCTTTGACTATTTCCGGGATCAGCAGGCTGATCAATAATAAATGCCGGCCTGCGGTCTGACACAGCAGGCCGGCGAAGCAATCCGGCCATAGCGACTAATACAACATGGAAGACCTGTGGCGAGCAATCGCGCTGTTATTAATTATTGAGGGTTTAATGCCCGTATTAATGCCGCAAGCCTGGCGCGAAGCACTGATTAGGATTGCACACACCAACCCCGCTACCATCCGCTTGTTTGGCATGATTGCCATGGCGGTCGGTGCACTGATGTTTCATTTTTTGAGATAAATTCATGAGTCAAAATCCCGGCCACCAAACAGTTGTTGTTTTAGGCACCCAGTGGGGAGATGAAGGCAAAGGTAAAATTGTTGATCTGCTGGCTGCACAGGCTGATATCGTGGTGCGTTATCAGGGTGGCCATAACGCCGGTCATACGCTGATAGTTAATGGCGAAAAACTGGTTTTACACCTGGTGCCTTCCGGAATTTTGCAGCCCAATGCACGCAATTTGATCGGCAACGGTGTGGTCATTTCACCGGCGGCGCTGAAAAAGGAACTGGATGAGCTTGAAGGGCGCGGCATTGAAACCCGGGGGCGCCTGGGCATTGCGCCTAATTGTGCAGCGATCATGCCCTATCATGAGGCCCTGGACAGGGTGCGGGAAGCGGCCCGCGGCAGCAAAGCCATCGGCACCACAGGCCGGGGCATAGGTCCGGCATATGAGGATAAAATTGCCCGGCGCGGATTATGCCTGGGTGATCTGCTGGATGGTCACCGGTTACAGGAAAAACTGGAGCCGGTAATGGATTACCATAATTTTGTGCTCACCCGGTATTTTCAGGATAAAGCACTGGATATTTCCCGGGTGCGTGATGAAGCCCTGCAACTCGGTGCCTATCTGGAAAGTTATTTAACCGATGTTACCGATGAGCTGCATCTGGCCAGAGCGGACGGCAGAAAAATTCTGTTTGAAGGCGCTCAGGGCACTCTGCTGGATATCGATCACGGTACCTATCCATTTGTTACCTCTTCCAATACCACGGTGGGTGGTGCATGTACCGGCAGCGGTATCGCACCGTGTGACATTGACTATGTACTGGGTATCACCAAAGCCTATACCACGCGGGTCGGGTCAGGGCCGTTTCCTACAGAACTGCATGATGATATCGGTCAGCATATCGGCGAGCGCGGCAAGGAATTCGGCGCAACCACCGGTCGCAGCCGGCGTTGCGGCTGGCTGGATGCAATAGCGCTTGCCAGGGCGGTCAAGTTGAATGGTGTAACCGGCTTATGCGTAACCAAACTGGATGTGCTCGATCAGCTGGCTGAAGTTAAGATCTGCACCGGCTACAGCATGGATGGGCAACCGATTGAAGGTTATCCGTCCGATCGCGATAAGTGGAGTGACATTCAGCCCCGCTATGAAACGCTGCCCGGCTGGCAGCAGGATACCCGCGGCATCAAGTCACGCGAAGAGCTTCCGGATAATGCACAGGTTTATCTGGCCCGGATGGAAGAACTTATCGGAGCCCCGATTCATATCTTATCAACCGGCCCGGAACGCGATGAGGGCACGGTGCTGGTCAATCCGTTCGGATAACACTTAAAACAACAGCGCTGCCGGAGAAAAATACAGATATTTCAGTTTAACGGCAGCGGTACCCGGCTGTGTTCAGCAAGCATGTCGAAATCTGCATGGGCATGCAGATTGGCAACGCGCGGGTCAACAGCAAAAAAAGCCAGAAACGGTTCGCCGTTTTTAGTAAAAGCATCTTCGAAAGCCGCAATTGCTTCGTCATATTGGCGCAGCATGGTTAATGTGATGCCTCGTTTGGAAAGCGGGTCTGAAACATCAGTTTCACTTGCATCCAGCCAATCCAATGTCCAATTCCAGTAGGCGGCCTCACGTTCGCCGGCATTCAGGGTTTCGCGAACCCTGTCTATTTCACTTTCCGTAGCACCTCGCAGTGCCATCAGGTGCAAACCGAATTCAGCCGCTTCGGCATGATCCCCCTGGCTGTGATTGATATGAATGACGCAGTCGAGTGCAAACTGCGACTGCCAGTTCAGCTCAGCACTGGTTTTGCACATGCGTTCAGCATCGTTCCAGTTGCCTGCTTTGTAGAGAATCCATCCATAGTCTGCATTCAGCCGGGCCGAGAGCGGGCGCAGCTGATGGGCTTTGGCGATGGCGTCCAGGGCAACGTCGGTATTGCTTTCGATGATGTTCAGATAAGCATATGTGACCAGTGCATCCGGGTCGTCAGGTGCAATGGCCAGGGCTTTATTGATATGCGTATGAGCTGTGGCATGATCGCGCCAGTAATAAAGGGCGAGGCCTGCTTTCAGTATGTGGGCAGCAACAAGTTCCGGATCAATTCCGACTGCTTTATCAGCCAAATCCTGTGCAGTAAGCAATTTATCCCAACCCTGTCTGCGCTTGCCAACATTCAGCCGGGCCAAACTGACATAGGCCGGTGCTAAATCAGGATCGGCCCGGATTGCTGCATCAAGGTAGGCCTCGGCTTTATCGGTTTCACCCTGTGATTGCGCATAACGGCCACGTAAAAAGTCCTCATATCCCGTCGACGACAGGTAGGCCTGCATGGCATTGCTGTTATTTTTCCGTGGTGCATCATAGATAAACAGGAAAAATAGAACGACAAATACGGCTAAGGCAAAAACTACAGCAGCAATGCGCTTCGGCTGGTGTATTAAAGATGTAATTATCGATTTGTCTGCGAATTGTTCGCTGAATACAGGCGTTTGCAGAAAGCGGTATCCCTGACGTGGTACTGTTTCGACAAAGATCGGATTTGCTGCATCGTCATTCAGCGCTCGCCTGATAGAGCGTATTGCGGTGTTTAGACTTGACTCAAAATCAACAAACCGGCTGCCCCATATTCCATCACTGATCTGGTCACGGGTAACCAGCGAACCATGCTGGTGTAACAGCAGGCTTAATACCTGTCCGGCACGATGTGGAAGCGGAATGCGTTCAGTACCTCTGTACAGCTGATTGGACTCCAGATCCAGGCAGAACTCAGCAAACCTGGCCCATCGCCCGGTGTCCTGCAAATTGTTGTTGGTAGAAGGCATTCGCTGATTCAGACAACACTCAGAACAATTTAGATCAAATTCAGACTTTAGCGATTGAGCGGGGTTAACACAACCGATATACCTGCTGAGCATGTTTAAACCGGCAGCAGAGCACAGCTGCAAACTTAATGGAGAATACTTTATGCATGACTCATACGGGAGAAACGGGCGGAAAATTCCTCAATACCTGGGCAACGCTTTACTGGTGCTGATAGCACTAAATCTGGCCGGCTGCCCTGTCGGTGATGGGTTGCCGTCGGTGGATGCAACCCGCCCAAGCTCAGACAGTCGGATACTGAATGCATCGGGGATGATGTCTGACGGCTCGCCTGTACCGCCACACACAACCACAACAGTCGCAACCAGCACAGAGCTGTTATCTGATGGCTTGATCGGTGGTCTGACCATTGATCGAAACGGTAATATCTATACAGCAGACCTGGGCAGTCACATCTGGAAAATTGAGCCTGACGGTGAAACAACGCTGTTCAGTGGTGAGTTTGAGGACCCCTCGGGCAATCTGGTACTGGATAACGGGGATGTGCTGCAGAGTGAATGGACCAACAATAGAATTTATAAGATTTCCCCGGATGGGACCCGGACATTATTTTCCGAAGCCAATCTGAACGGCCCGGTTGCCATCGTGCAGCGCCCGGACGGCGATTTTATTGTGGCCAATTCACGCGGCAAGTATCTGGCACGTGTACCGCAGCAGGGAGGAGATGCAGAGATTGTTCTGCGTGATGAGCGGGTTACTCAGCCCAATGGTCTGACTGTTGATCCGCAAGGCAATATCTATATCGCTGATCTGGACAGTGGTAATGTTTTCAAATGGACACCGGCCGACGTGTTATCCAGTCTGGTGGAGTTGCCGGGCAGGGGTAATGCACATAATGTCTATGCCAACGGCATGTTGTATGTGAATAAGATCTGGGATCATGTGATCTATATCGTCAATCCTGAGACGGGTGCGTACGGTATCGTTACCGGCACCGGCCGCGCCGGCTATGCCGACGGCATTACCGGTGTTGCAACCATTGAAGAACCCAATGCCATCGGCGTAACTCACGATGGCAGTGCGATTTATTTCAATACCCATCGCGGTACCATGGGACGCAACCAGACAGCGCGAATCATTATGCGGAAGTTGCAGCTTAGTAAATAGCATTCATATTCACCGCTGCTTCCGGCGCCGTTATCAGTCAATCTGATGACGGCGCCAGGCGGATTTACCTTATAAATACAAGACTTCCAGGGGTTTAAACTTTTTCCATAATGGAATCAGTTAGTTATAGTGTTAATGGGCTGATGCCTTGGAAATGAAAATGGTGCCGGGGAGAGGACTTGAACCTCCACAGGGATTACCTACTGGTACCTAAAACCAGCGCGTCTACCAATTCCGCCACCCCGGCCCGGGGCTGTTCGATCTTGCGATCTGTGCAGAGTGCCCATTCTAGCACTCTGTGTATATTTTACGGGTTTGCACCAGGCAAATGGTGCCGAGGAGAGGACTTGAACCTCCACGACCTTACGGCCACTAGCACCTGAAGCTAGCGCGTCTACCAATTCCGCCACCTCGGCGTGGGGATTAAAGAGTGTGGCTGGGGCAAGGGGGAAACCCCAGCCACGGGCAAAGCGGGCAAGGGGGCAACCCGCTTCACTCCGCAAATAATGGGGATTTATGCAGAGGATGTCAACTGTTCTTTAGCAAAAAATCGACAACCGGGTTGTTACAAAATGATAATAATTGACTGGTCGGATTATAAGGTCTTGTTTTTCCGGGGAAAAGGTGAATGACAGGTGAATTGCGAATTTGTGAAAGTTTTTAAATTGGCTCGGTTAACTGGTCTTTAACTGTTAAACTGTCGATATGAAAAGAACAAAAAGTACACGAATTGCGCTGATTGACACCTTATCAGCGCCCATTTTTCAAAAGCTGGCCGGCAATGGCCGATAAGCATGGACGGCGCCGGCGTAAGTCCGGCCGCAACGGCAAGCGATCCTCAAAAGCATCAACCCGGGTTCATAATCTGACTGCTGATCAGTTGCAGGTACTGGGGCGTGTTGTTGAACAGCCGGGCTACGAGTGGGGGTCAGAGGAATCCGCAGAGCTGCAGGAGTACCTGCAGCAGTTGAAAGCTGCCAGGTGGATTGAAAAAGCCGGTGATATCCGCTGGAAAGTGGCAGGTAACCGGCAGCTTCTGACAGGCAGTGTCAGTCTGCATCCCGACGGTTATGGTTTCCTAAACAGTTCTCAGCAGGAAGATGATGTTTATCTGGGCAGGCGGGAGATGACCGGCCTGATGCCTGGTGATCACGTGCTGGTTAATCAGCTGAAAGATAAACGCCGCAACCGGTTTTATGGTGAGGTGCTGGGGATTATCAGGCGGGGCAGGGAGAAACTGGTCGGCAGGGTTGTTGAAAGCGGGCGCCGTTTGCAGCTGCAGCCTGATGATCCGGCCATCAGTGAATCATTTAAAATTGCCGGTGACGTTGATGAAATTTCACCCGGCAGCATGGTAATAGCCAGAATCACCCGTTATCCGTCAGACGGTAGACGTGGACGGGTGCTTATAGAACGCCAGCTGGATGACTCTCAATTGGCTGGAATGGCAACGGAAATCGCCATGCTGGAGCACGATCTTCCGCATGAGTTTGCTAATGAAGTCAATGATGAAGCACATGGCTTCGGTGAGACGGTAGATGCCAGTCAATACAAAGACCGGGAAGATCTGCGGGATTTGCCGCTGGTCACAATTGATGGTGAAGACGCCAGGGATTTTGATGACGCGGTATTCGGTGCAGCCAGCGCTGATGGCTGGCGGCTGGTGGTAGCTATTGCAGATGTGTCCAGTTATGTGAAACCGGGTTCAGCGCTTGACCGCGAGGCCTATGAGCGAGGCACTTCGGTGTATTTCCCTACCAGGGTAGTACCGATGTTGCCGGAAGCGCTGAGTAACGGGCTGTGTTCTTTACGGCCGCAGGTGCAGCGGCTGGCCCTGGTATGCGATATGCAGCTGACACACACAGGTGAAGTCAGCAGCAGCAGGTTTTATCCGGCAGTTATATGCTCCCATGCCCGGTTGACCTATAAGCTGGCCAATCGCCTGCTGGAGCGGGAGATCAGTCCTGCCGATGCGGAGCTGTCAGATGACATTCTAGTAAGTCTGAAGGCACTGCAGTCCATCTGGCGCTGTCGCGATCAGTTGCGTGGACAACGTGGCGCTCTGGCATTTGAGCGACGGGAGTCGATGTTTGTATGGAATATGGACGGCACGGTTAAATCAATCCAGGCGAATCAACGGCTGGTCACGCATCGATTAATTGAAGAAGCCATGATTGCCGCCAATGTCGAAGCAGCAAAGTTTTTGCTGGAAAAAAGTATTCCAGGCGTGCTGAGAGTGCACCCGCCGCCTTCCGGTGACAAGCTGGCTGAACTGGAGAGGATGCTGCTGATGTATAACATCAAGCCAGGCTGGCGCGACCAGCCGGCGCCGGAAGACTTTGCCCAGATACTGACACAATGCAAAGACCGTGCTGACAGTGACATTATCGAAGAGATGCTGCTGCGCGCGCAAAGCCTGGCGGTTTATAAGCCAATTAAAGACGGTGGTACAGAGGGGCACTTCGCACTGGCGTTGACTGCCTACAGTCATTTCACTTCTCCGATCAGGCGCTACCCTGATCTGCTGCTGCACCGTGCCATTTATTCCGCTTTGGATCAGCAGTCTAAACGAGCTGAGACTTCTCCATCCAGTCAATCACAGACTGAACTGGCCACTTGGGCGCAGCACTGCTCTTTTACTGAGCGGCGCGCAGAGCAGGCCAGCCGTGATGTCGAGTTCCGCCTGAAATGTCATTATCTCAAAGCTTTTGAGGGGCAGGCGTTTGAAGGCTGGGTGACCGGCGTTAAAAATTTCGGCTTGTTTGTTGAACTGGAAGAGCTGCAGATCAGCGGCCTGCTGCATGTCAGCAACCTGGGTGGGGATTATTATATTTATGACGAACGCGATTTATGTTTGTACAACCGGCGCAACGGCAAACGGTTCAATATCGGCGATAAGTTAAGTGTACGCTTAATACGCGTGGATATTGAACAGCGCAAAATAGACTTTTCCTTGAATTGAATTGAGCAGGTTGAGGTAGGTATGTCTGCACATTCGGCACAACGGTTGTTTGGCCTGCAGGTCGTTAATAACCTGCTGCAGTACAAAGCACATACCGTACGGTCTTTATGGATCGACAGCAGCAGCAATCCACGGCTTGCCGGTATTGCTGAATCGGCTGAGCGTGCCGGTATTAAAGCGCAGCAGGTTAATGAATCGACTTTGAAAAAGCTTGCCAAGGGCGGGTTTCATCAGGGTGTAGTGGCGGATATATCACCGGATAATATCCTGGCGCAGCAGCAATTGGAGCAGGTTTTGGCTGAAATGGGCGATGATGCCACCGTATTGCTGTTGGATGGCGTGCAGGACCCGCATAATCTGGGAGCCTGTTTACGTTCTGCTGAAGCTGCCGGCGTGGCACTGGTGATGATGCCCAAAGACCGTGCAGCCGATCTCACGCCGGTAGCCAGGCGTGCTGCCTGCGGGGCAGCGGAATTATTGCCTGTTTGCAGGGTAACCAATGTGGCGCGGGCCATCCGCAGTTGCCAGCAGCATGGGTTCTGGGTGATTGGTACCAGCGATGCCGCAGACAAAATCTTTTATAATGAAAAATATACAGGAAAAATAATGCTGGTAATGGGTAGTGAGGGAGATGGTATGAGACGTTTAACCATGCAAAGCTGTGATCAGTTATTGAGTTTGCCGATGGCCGGTAAAGTCAGCAGCCTGAATGTATCGGTGGCCACCGGTATTTGCCTGTTCGAAATTCAACGACAGCGGTTGCAGTCATGATGCGCCTCCATGTCATCGCGGCATGGGGGTTGATTGTTGCAGGCGGGGCACTTGCTCAACCATTTACCGATGTAACCACACAATCCGGTCTTATTCACAGCCATTCGATTGCTTCAGAGCAGATTCGTGAGGCCATTCTGATTTCCGGTGGCGGCACGGTTGCTGATTTTGACCGGGACGGCGATCCGGATATTTATCTGGAAGGCGGTGGTGAGAACACCAATGCGCTGTTTCGCAATAACGGAGATGGCACGTTTACCGATATAACCGACGGCTCCGGAACGGGAATATTCGATGTATTGGGGTCAGGTCCTCTGTTTGCTGACGTGGATGGCGACAGTGATTTGGATTTGCTGGTATTTTCAGTACACCGCTGGGATCAACCGGTAGGTTCGGACCCGGATTTGCTGGAGAACAGGGCGCGCCTGTTGATCAACGACGGCAATGGTGTATTCAGTGAAAATCCGGATACGTCCGGTTTTAACTCAGGCATGCCCAGTTTTGGCGGCACTATGGGTGATCTGGACCTGGATGGTGATCTGGACTTGTTTATGGTGCATTGGAATTCAGATGACGATGGTTTTCAGTTCTTCTGGGAAAATGACGGTAACGGGCAGTTTACCGACGTAACCGATGCTTACCTGGGGGGGCAGGTTAATACCCTGGACCGATTCAGTTTTACCGCCAACATAACCGATATTAATGAAGATGGCTGGCCGGATGTGCTGCTGGCCAGTGATTTTGGTACCAGCCGGATGTTTATTTCAGATGGCATTAATGAAGGCCAGCTGACTTTTTCCGTGCAAAAGCCAGCGGTAATCACTGATGAGAACGGCATGGGTGCTGCGGTTGGCGATTATGATAATGACGGTGACTTGGACTGGTTTGTTTCCAGTATTTGGGACCCGGACTTTGAAGCGGAAGGTAACTGGGGGATTTCCGGCAACCGGTTGTACCGGAATACCGGTGGTGGTGTCTTTGAAGACGTCACCACAGATTCCGGCGTACGCCGTGGATACTGGGGTTGGGGCAGCTGTTTTGCGGATTTCAACAATGACAGTCACCTGGATATCTATCATGAAAATGGTTTCTCGATTGGCCAGGCGGAAGAATTTCATGAGGACCCCTCACGCCTGTTCATGTCCAATGGTGACGGGACATTTTCTGAGTCAGCGGTCAGCAACGGCATAACCTATACCGGTCAGGGCCGTGGCATCAGCTGTTTTGATTATGATATGGACGGCGATCTGGACATCCTGATAATGCCCAACGGCAGTGAAGTGAAGCTGTATCGAAATGACCTGCCAAAAAATACCCGTTATCTTAAAGTGCTGCTGACTGATGGCGCACCCAATCCCTACGCCATCGGCGCCAGTGTTCAGGTCATTGCCGATGCCGTGCAGCAGTATCGTGAAGTAACCGCCGGCAGCAACTATGTATCGAATAATGAAACCCAACAGCATTTTGGTCTGCAGGGGCTTCCCAACCCTCAGCAGATTAATGTTGTGTGGCCGGATGGTGAGTTAAAAATGGTCCCCGGGCCGATTAACAACAATCAGACCCTCAATATTGGCCGTTACTGTCACACCCGCTATATAACCAACATCATCATGGACCAGTCAGCGCAGCTGCTGGTGAACGTCAACATGCCGGACGGTACACCGATCTCAGGTGTTGATGTGACCATGCAGATTC
Source organism: Wenzhouxiangellaceae bacterium (assembly GCA_028289455.1). Classification (GTDB taxonomy): domain Bacteria; phylum Pseudomonadota; class Gammaproteobacteria; order Xanthomonadales; family Wenzhouxiangellaceae; genus JAJFKX01. The sequence goes on along the minus strand of JANQPN010000063.1, from coordinate 19,787 downwards.
AGTCCGGACCGCATGTGGGCCAGAACCAGACATTGGCTACCGACAGTCAGGGAGCGGTTATGTTTACACTGAATAATGCCGGTGCCGGGCAGGATCAGCTCACCTATCAATTTATGGCGGGTGGTGCTGATCAGCAATGTTTTGCGGTAGTTAATTGGGCGCCTGAAGAGACCCTTTTACGCAACGGTTTTGAATCAACTGACCGCTGATACTGAAGTAATCCAAACATTAGGCGCTTTTTCGGCATTTGAGTGTCGAATCTGCATCCATGCCAATGCTAAAATACCGCCGATTAGTTAAATGTGACAGAAAGGTTACTGCATGGACTTCAAACTGACCGAAGAGCAGCAAATGATTCAGGACGCTGCGCGTGATTTTGCAGAAAACGGCATCAAACCGATTGCCGCCGAATTTGATGCATCAGGGCAATTCCCCATGGATACCATCATGGCCATGGGCGAACTGGGTCTGATGGGAATTGAAGTACCCGAAGAATATGGTGGAGCAGGCCTGGATGCTGTTTCCTATGTGCTGGCAATGATGGAAATTGCCCGTGCTGATGCTGCCCACTCCACTATCATGTCGGTCAACAATACCCTGTACTGCAATGGTATTTTGAAATACGGCACCGAGCAGCAGAAGCAGCAGTTTGTCCGGCCCATAGCTGAAGGTCATGCGATCGGCGCCTATGCACTGACCGAGCCGCAGTCAGGTTCTGATGCCAGCAACATGCGCTCGCGCGCCAGCTTGTCGGAAGACGGCAGCCATTACATCATCAATGCTAAAAAGTCCTGGATTACTTCCGGCCCGGTTGCCAAATACCTGGTGTTGTTTGCAGTCACTGATCCGGATGCCGGTGCCAAGGGCGTAACAGCATTTATCATCGATGCTGAACAGCCTGGTTTCGTGCGCGGCAAGATGGAGCCGAAACTGGGTATCCGCGCTTCGGCGACCTGCGAAATTGAGCTGACCGATTACCGTTGCCCGGTGGAAAACCGTTTGGGCGATGAGGGCCAGGGTTTTAAAATTGCCATGAGTGTACTGGATGCCGGGCGTATTGGAATCGCTTCGCAGGCAGTGGGTATTGCTCAGGCTGCCTATGAAGCCAGTGTGGAATATGTCAAAGAACGTAAAGCATTCGGCAAGGAAATCGGCAGCTTTCAAATGATTCAGGCCAAGATTGCCGATATGAAAACCCGTCTGGAAGCAGCGCGGCTGCTGACCTACAGTGCTGCCTGTAAAAAAATGGAATCGCTGGAGACCGGTGAACGGTTTACCGTGGATGGCAGCATGGCCAAAGTGTTCGCTTCCGAAGCTGCTATGTGGATTACGCATCAGGCGGTCCAAATTCACGGAGGAATGGGATACAGCAAGGAAATGCCGATTGAGCGGTACTTCAGAGATGCCAAGATTACTGAAATCTATGAGGGCACCAGTGAAATTCAACGGATGGTGATTGCCCGAATGGAAACCGGGCTGCGCTAACATCGATGCAGCGCCGGGCATTGGGCGAATAACGATTACATGTAGACAGCAACAGCATGTTTACTTTTACCACAGCCGTATTGTCCAGAGACAATACGGTTTTTTTATAGAACTAGAGTTTGCCGCAGGCATTCGGGAACCAGACAAATGAGCGTGATGATGTCCGACATCAATAGCGAACAACAAAAACAACAATTACTGACAGCTATCGAAGCCGAGTGCAGCGGTTTGCTTGAGTACCAGTCGGAAAATACCGATGACAGGTTCGGGCTGGTCGCGCAGTTTTTCCGCCGTGCGGCTCTGGATGAACTGCAAAAATACTCGGTAACGCAGCTCGCCAACCTGATGACCGGCATGTCCGATATGATCCAGCAGCGCAGCCGTGGTGAGCTGCTGATCCGGGCCTATAATCCGAGCGAAGTCGAGCATGGCTGGGATTGTGCCAATACCGTTATTGAAATGGTCAATGACGATATGCCGTTCCTGGTCGATACCGTCAGCATGATTCTGGCTGAGCAGGGGCACCAGATTCAGATTATTATTCATCCGGTGGTGTGGGTAGCGCGGGATCAGGAAGACAAAGTAACACATCTGCTGCCGCGTTCCTCATCGTCGGGTAAACCGGACTCGCTGATGCATATCCAGATTGAACGCCAGCTGCAGGGCAAACGCCTGACCAGGCTGGTGGAGCAAATCAGGGATGCACTTGATGAAGTGCGTCTGGCAGTGGCCGATTGGCAGCCGATGCGTAAACGGGTATTGGAAATCGCTGAGCGGTTTGTTTCAGACCAGCCGCGTGAAGCTGCAGAAGACCTGGATGAGGCCGAACACTTTTTGCGCTGGCTGGCGGAAGATAACTTCACTTTTCTGGGCTTGCGGGAATATGAAATTCATCACGATGGCGATGAACGCGAGCTGCGTATACTGCCTGGCTCCGGCAAAGGCATATTACGGCGCGAACGGAAAAAGAAACAGGCGCGCAAGCTGAAATCCCTCTCGGACGCTGCGCGAGGAACGGAATATCGCCCACAACCGATCATCATTACCAAAACCAATTCTCGCTCGCGGGTGCACCGCAGCGGCTATATGGATTACATCGGGGTCTTGCGCTATAACGCGGAAGGCAAGGTCATCGGCGAATACCGGATTCTCGGTCTGTTTACCTCTGGCGCTTATAACCTGCGCTGTGTGGACACGCCCCTGGTACGGCGCAAGGCAGAGCGGGTGATGAAAATGTCGGTATTGCGTCCGGTCAGCCATGAAGGCAAGGCTTTGATGCATATTCTGGAAACACTGCCGCGCGATGAGTTAATGCAAAGTACTGTCGAAGATCTGCATGAACTGTCAATGGGCATTCTGGATCTGCAGGAGCGGCCGCAAACACGATTGTTTATCCGGCGTGAGCGTTACGGAAGATTTTATTCTTGCATGGTGTTTATTCCGCGTGACCGGTTCAATACTGAAAACCGCGAGAAAATCCAGACAATCCTGCAACGTGGTTTGAAAGGTGAGCATGATGATTTTGCAGTACAGGTTTCAGAGTCCACGCTGGCCCGACTGCATGTGGTTGTGCGCCCGCACTCAGGTACCCAGCCGGATGTGGATACCGACGTGTTGCAAAAGCGCATCGTTGAGGCGGTTCGTTCATGGCATGATGAGTTGCGGGCTGCGCTGATAAAGCGGCATGGTGAGCACGATGGTATCAAGCTTTCGGATAAATACGGCAAAAGCTTTCCGGTGTCGTACAGCGAAGAGGTATCCGCATGGGTGGCCTCTTTTGATGTCGATAACATTGACTGCCTGCGCGAAGCAGATGACTTGCGCACCAGTCTGTATGTGCCGCGTATCAAGCGGTTGGAAAAGCTGCTGCGCTTCAAGCTGTTCCGATTCGGCGCACCGCTGGAGTTGAGCCGGGTTTTGCCGATGCTGGAAAATCTCGGCGTTCAGGTCATCAACGAGCGGCCATACCGGCTGGCCCGGAAACCCCAATTGTGGATTCAGGATTTTGATATTTTGCCGGTGCCTGGCGTCAGTATTGACGTGCCAACCATCCAAGCCAGTTTCAGGGAAACTTTTGAGCGGGTGTTGCGCGGCCAGGCAGAAAATGACGGCTTTAACCGGCTGGTAATCGCAGCCAGCCTGGATTGGCGCCAGGTCGCAGTGCTGCGGGCTTACTGCCGCTATCTGCTGCAAACCGGGATGCCGTTCTCGCAGACTTATGTGGAAGAAACGCTGGTCCGGCATCCTGTCATCAGTTGTCTGCTGGTTGGCCTGTTCGAATCGATGTTTTCCATCGACTCACAAATGCCCGGACGATTCCGTGCCTTGGGCAAGGCCCTGGAAAAACTTCGCAATAAACATGAGGGCAAAATTGAAAGCGCGCTGGGCGCTACTGTTGATGACATCATCAACACAGAATCCCGGTTGAGTGCAGATACAGATGGCCGCCGGCTGGGTACCGGCATGATCAAAACGGCACTGGATGCCGGTTTGCAGACAGTTTCAAGCCTGGATGAAGATCGCATTATCCGCAATTATTACGAAACCATTGTGGCCACCCTGCGGACCAGTTTCTATCATTTGAATGAGCAGGGTGAATACAGCGAGTACATCAGCTTTAAACTCGCGTCCAAACGTGTTCCGGAGTTGCCCAAACCCTATCCTTACCGTGAAATCTGGGTGCACTCACCACGCGTGGAGGGCATACATCTGAGGATGGGGCCGGTAGCCCGTGGCGGGTTGCGCTGGTCAGATCGCAAAGAGGACTTCCGAACCGAAGTGCTGGGGTTGATGAAAGCCCAGAACGTTAAAAACACCATGATTGTTCCGGTTGGCGCCAAAGGCGGCTTTGTTGTCAAAAGAATGCCGGAAGGTGACCGGGATATGGTGATGCAGGAAGTGGTCAGCTGCTATAAGAATTTCATCAACGGCTTGTTGGATATCACCGACAACATCATCGATGGTGAACTGATCAAACCCGATAACGTGGTTTGCCACGATAAAGACGATACTTACCTGGTTGTCGCCGCGGATAAAGGCACTGCGACTTTTTCAGACACCGCCAATGAAATCGCAGAACAGCATCAATTCTGGTTGGGGGATGCATTTGCGTCAGGCGGTTCCAATGGCTATGACCACAAAGGCATGGGAATCACCGCCAAGGGCGCCTGGGAGTCGGTAAAACGACATTTCCGCGAACTGGGCATTGATACGCAGAGCGAACCATTCAGTGTGGTGGGTATCGGCGATATGGGCGGCGATGTGTTCGGTAACGGAATGCTGCTGTCCGAGCATATCCGCTTGCAGGCAGCATTTAATCACCTGCATATTTTCCTCGATCCTGATCCTGATCCGGCAATCGGCTTCAAGGAACGCAAGCGCTTGTTCGAACTGCCCCGGTCCAGCTGGGAGGACTACGATAAAAAACTGATTTCCAAAGGCGGTGGAATTTTTTCACGGACAGCCAAGTCGATTGAACTGAGTGATCAGGTGCGCACCTGGCTGGGAATCGAAGATCAGCAATTGACCCCGCAGGAGCTGATTCATGAGCTGCTGAAAGCACCTTGTGACCTGTTGTGGAACGGTGGCATCGGCACCTATGTGAAAGCCAGTAGTGAAAGTCATACCGATGTTGGTGACCGGGTAAACAATGCGGTGCGTGTGGATGCCACCCAGTTACGCTGCAAAGTTGTCGGCGAAGGCGGGAACCTGGGTTTGACGCAACTGGGGCGGATGGAATATGCCATGCACGGTGGCCGGGTTAATACCGATTTCATTGATAACTCTGCAGGTGTGGATTGCTCCGATCATGAGGTTAATATCAAGATTCTGCTGGATCTGGCCTGTGATGAAAAAGGTCTGGACATGCCGCAACGCAATCAACTGTTGCGGGATATGACGCCTGAGGTTGAGCAGCTGGTATTGCGCAGTAATTATCTGCAAACCCAGGCGCTTAGCATGATGGAGTCTTTCTCAGTGGAGCGGCTTGGAGCCAAGGTGCATCTGATCAGCAGTTTGGAAAACCGCGGGGTTCTGGACAGGCAGCTGGAATACCTGCCCGATAACGAAATGCTGCGGGAACGTGCAGCCAACGGGCAGGGACTGACCCGCCCGGAATTATCAGTACTGTTGTCCTACAGCAAGATATCGCTATACCGTCAGCTGCTGAAAAGCGATGTGCCGGAAGATAAATTCCTGGCCAGCGAGCTGATTCAATACTTTCCTCAGCCATTGCAGAAAAGATATCCGGATTTAATGGAAAAGCATCCGCTCAAGCGTGAAATTATTGCCACCAGAGTTACCAACAGCATGGTGAATCGCATGGGTGCTTCGTTTGTGACCCGGATACGTGAAGATACCGGTGCAGATGCAGGCGCCATTGCCAAAGCCTATGCGGTTGCCCGGGAAGTATTTCAGGCACAGGCTTACTGGGCCGGACTTGAGTCGCTGGATTCAGTGGTGGCAGCCAGTTCGCAGATCAGCGGGTTTAAGGAAATGTGGGATGTGGTCAGGCAGGCCACCCGCTGGTTGCTGAACCGGCCTGGCGCTGATCATATTGACATCCAGCAACAAGTCAAACGGTTCGGTCCGGGAGTAGCCGAGCTTTACGACTATATGCTGGAGGCTCTTCCGCAGGAATCATTGACGGTATACGAGCAGCGAAAAGCGGCTTATCTTGAAACCGGTTTCGATGAGGCAATGGCTAAGCGAATTGCGTTACTGCAGTTTATGACGGTGGCGCTGGATATTGTCGATGAAGCCACTCAGCAGAATCTGCCGGTTCGGGATGTATTGCAGACCCATTTTGCACTGGCGGAAATTCTGAATATCGATTGGCTGCGCCGTCAGGTAGAGACACTGTCCACCAGTGGCAGTTGGGAGGCGCATGCCCGTGGCCACCTGCGTAACGATTTAATCACGCAGCATCGTGATCTGACCAGCCAGTTCCTGCGCTACCGGCAGGATCATCCGGGCTGCACGGTGAACAGCTGGCAACAGGTTCATCAGGACAGAATTCAGCGTACACTAAGTATTCTGGAAGACATGCGGCGTCTGCCCGGCATGGATATCGCCGCCATGACGGTAGCGGTACGCAGCCTGGAACAACTGGTAACGGCAGGCGTAGCAACGGATTGAAGATGCAACAATGACACAACTGGCATTTCTGGCAAGTGGTTCGAGTGAAGCGCAAAACGCCAAAAAAAAACTGCAGGCTGCTTATGGAAAAGTGACCGCCGGCAAAGCTGATGTGCTGGTGGTGTTGGGTGGTGACGGTTTTATGCTCAGCTCGTTGCATAAATACGGACACCTGAAAAAACCACTGTTCGGCATGAAACTGGGCAAGGTCGGGTTTCTGATGAACCGGTTCACTAAAGATGATGTCGCCGAGCGAATCGGCAAAGCACAGGCAGTGGATCTTAAACCCTTAAAGATGATTGCCACCGGTGCCGACGGGCAGCAGACCGAAGCCCTGGCCATTAATGAAATATCGCTGTGGCGACAAACCAACCAGGCAGCGCATCTACGCATTTCGATAAACGATATTGTCCGGATTCCAGAGCTGATGGCTGACGGAGTGTTGTTATCGACCGCGGCCGGCAGCACTGCCTACAATCTGTCTGCCCATGGGCCTATATTGCCGCTGGGTACCGAAGCGCTCGCATTGACGCCGATCAGTCCATTCAGGCCACGCCGCTGGCGCGGTGCTGTGTTGCCGAATAAGACCCGGGTAACAGTGGAAGTCCTGAATCATAAAAAACGCCCGGTCAATGCCGCCGCTGATTCTGATGAAGTAGCAGATGTGGTGCGTGTGGATATGCATCTGCAGCAGGATATATTCTACCGGTTGTTATTTGACCCGGACCATTCACTCGAAGAAAGGGTGTTAAACGAACAGTTCTTATGAGCCAGTCATCCCCGCCGACACCGGGACAACCCGGCAAGAGTCAGCCATTTGTAGTGGCGATTTCATCCAGGGCGCTGTTTGATCTGGATGACAGCCATCAGATCTTTGAAACCGAAGGTCTGGAAAGTTATGCGGATTATCAGGTGCAGCATGAAAATGATTTGCTGAAACCCGGTATAGCCTTCCCGCTGGTGAAAAAACTGCTGGCACTGAATGAAAACCAGACCGGGCATGCAGGTGTTGAAGTCATTCTGTTGTCACGCAACAGTGCAGATACCGGATTGAGGATCTTCAACACCATAGAACATTACGGATTGGATATTGTGCGCGCAGCATTTACCAATGGCGTCAGCCCGCATAATTATATGCACCCGTTCGGTGCGCATCTGTTTTTATCGGCACACGGCGATGATGTGCGTGCAGCACTGGATGCCGGTCATGCAGCCGCCACACTGATGCCCTCAGCAACGCGCCAGGATACCACTGCACAATTGCGGATTGCCTTTGATGGTGATGCCGTACTGTTCAGTGATGAAGCCGAGCAGATTTACCAGCGTGATGGTCTGAGCGCCTTCGCGGATGCAGAAAAGACCGCTGCTGCCAAACCGCTGGCCGCCGGTCCTTTCAAACCTGTGCTGCAGGCAATTCACCAGATTCAATCAGCCTATCCCATTGAAGAAAACCCCATTCGTACAGCGCTGGTGACCGCCCGTTCCGCGCCTGCACACAAGCGGGTCATCCTGACCCTGCGTGAATGGGGTATCCGGATTGATGAATCGCTGTTTCTCGGCGGGCGCAGCAAAGGTGAATTCCTGCGGGCATTTGGGGCCGATATATTCTTTGACGATCAACGGGTACATGTGGAATCCAGTCGTGAACATGTTGCTACCGGGCATGTGCCTCACGGCGTGGCTAATCAGGAAGCGGATTAAGCCATTGCAAAAAATATCTAAACGGTCAGGATGACCTGATAAGTGGGCATATAGCTAAGCATGAGTAATCGAACCCCGGTAGCACCAAGCTCTTCACTGAATAACGTACGCTATGAAATTCGTGGTGAACTGGCACACCGCGCTGAAGTCCTGGAGCGGGCCGGCTGTGAGATCATTAAATTGAATGTCGGCAATCCCGGGCATTTTGGTTTGCCGGTACCCGAAGCCATTCGAATGGCTGTGGTTGAAAACCTGCACCGCGCTGATGCTTATTGTCACCAGAAAGGTATCTTCCCCGCGCGCGAAGCAGTGGTGATGCAGTTCCAACGTCGTGGTATCACCGGTGTGACAGCAGAACATGTCATTATGGGCAATGGCGTCAGTGAGCTGATAGATATCTGTCTGAGAGCATTGCTGGAGGACGGCGATGAAGTGCTGCTGCCCAGCCCGGACTATCCACTGTGGTCTGCATCCACCGTACTGAACGGTGGCCGGCCGGTTTATTACCACTGCCGGCCGGAGCAGCGGTTTATGCCTGACCCGGAGGAACTGGAAAAGCTGATCTCAGAGCGTACCCGGGCGCTGGTGCTGATTAACCCCAACAATCCGACCGGCGCGGTATATCCCGCTGAATTGCTGGAAAGCATTGTCAGACTGGCGGAGGATAACGGACTGGTACTGTTTGCCGATGAGATTTATGACCAGGTGCTGTACGACGGCGCCAGGCATCAGCCGCTCGCGCCGCTGGTCAATAATACCGTGTGTATCTCGTTTGGTGGTCTATCGAAAGTCTACCGCGCTTGTGGTTATCGGGTCGGCTGGGCGGTGTTCACCGGGCCACCCGGTATGGCCGACCAGTATGTGCACTCTGCAGAGTTGCTGGCGTCATTGCGATTATGCGGTAATGTACCCGGGCAATGGGGCGTGCAGACTGCTCTGGGCGGTATTCAGAGCATTCATCAGCTGACTGCTGAAGATGGCCGTCTGGGAGAGTCGCGGGCAGCGGTAATCTCATCAATAACCCAAAGCCGATACCTGCAGCTGGTTGTTCCAATGGGCGCTATGTATGCATTTCCGAGCGTTGATACAGGGTTGCTGCCCGAGTTTGATGATCACCGGTTTGCGCTGGACCTGCTGAATCAGCAGCATGTTCTGGTGGTACCCGGAAGCAGCTTTAATACCGGCTATCGAGACCATTTTCGCATTACCCTGTTACCGGAAGCTCACATTATCAAAGATGTGTTCGAGCGAATAGAAAGCGTGCTGAACAGTTATGCAGCCATCTGATATGCAGATCAGTGAATTACCAACGCCTTGCCTGATCCTGGATCATGACAAGCTGAACAGCAACATCACAATGATGAATGCCCGGATGCGCGGGCATGGCGTGCTGCTGCGCCCGCATGTCAAAACGGCTAAAAGTCTTGATGTTGCGCGTCTGATCAATAACGGTGATACAGGTCCGATAACTGTGTCTACGTTGAAAGAAGCGGAATACTTTTTCAGCGGTGGTTTTGATGACATTCTGTATGCTGTCAGCATCGTTCCCGCCAGGCTTGAGCGGGTTAAGACACTGATGGAACAGGGCTGCAGGTTAAAGCTGATTTTGGATAACATCGATATTGCCGGACAGCTGGGAATAGCTGGCGATGCCATGAACACGCAGTTCGAAGTGTTGATAGAAATCGATTGTGATGGTCACCGGGCCGGGCTTAAACCTGAGGATCCACAGGTGCTGGAGCTGGCTACACTGTTGGCTAATCAGCCCGGGACAGTGTTTAAGGGCTTTATGACTCATGCTGGGGGTTCTTATGATTGTCAAACGCCCGAACAGATAAAGCAGCACGCGGCACGTGAAGCCAAAGCCATTGTGGATTGTGCCGGCATTGTCAGGCAGGCCGGTTTGTCCTGCGACATAACCAGCGTCGGTTCAACACCTACAGCAACCTTTGCAGATGACTTGAGTGGTGTCAGCGAAGTTCGGGCCGGTGTATACGTATTTCAGGACTTATTCCAGGTTGGGCTGGGTGTATGCGGTCTGCAGGATATAGCACTGACAGTGCTGACCACAGTACTCAGCCACAAACCGGAACAGAACAGGTTGATCATAGATGCCGGTGGGTTGGCATTATCCAAGGATCACAGCACAGCCAGTCAGTCGCTGGACTGTCATTATGGATTGGTTTGTGATGCCGCCAGTGGTGAGCTGATTGAAGGCTTGCAGGTACAGGCAGTCAATCAGGAGCATGGGCTGGTCAGCAGTACGAATGGGGCCATGGATTTTTCCAGGTTTCCAATCGGCAGTCAGCTAAGGGTGTTGCCCAATCATGCCTGTATGACGGCAGCTGCGCATGACCGGTATTATCTGCTTGACACAGATGGTTTGCTGAATGATTGCTGGCTGCGCTGCAATGGCTGGTAGCAGCTTTCGTCACGCTGACCGGAATGCCGGTCAGCGTGAAAGGCTATAAATATCTTAATACTTTATTGAACGATGTCTTCAAAGCCGTCGGTGAAGAAAGTTTCGTCCAAGGGTGTAGTGGGCGTTAAAGTCCAGGCGCCACGGCCAAGCAGACCAGCCAGAATCAGATCCTGATCCTGGTCATATTCAAGGTCATAGACAGGCACATTGGGCAACCCGCTGCCCACCGTTGACCAGGTGGCAAAGGACTCGCTGGCAAACGCGGCATACACGCCCCGATCTGCGCCAACCACTAGGGCAACATCCATACCGTTATCGACATAAATCATGGCGCGCAGATTGACAAAATCAAAGCTGCCCAGGTTATTGGTGATTTCAGACCAGGTGGCACCGGCGTCGTCGGTCATGTAGACCCGCTGACTGTCGATGACATAAGCGGTGTTGGCGTCATTGGGCTCAATCACAATATCTGCCACCAGTCTGCCTGTTCCGGTGCCTGGATAGGTTGCTGACATAACCAGCGGATCAGGGTCCGGTGTAGTTCGGACAAATACCCGATCGCCGGGTACGCCACCTACAGGGTCATCAGAACCGCCTACATATAAGACATCTTCATTGCCGTTGGCGCCGTAGGCAATTGGTTGACGACCAACCTGATTAACACGGATACCGGCGCCGACTACGCGAACGGTATCGCCCTGGTCCAGTGATTCGTATACGCTATTACCACCACCGAAAATCATGCGCAGTCCGTTGACGCTATTAAGCTTCATCGGTGTATAAAACTGAGCGGTTAGCGCCGGATCGCCGTCTAGTGGTGTTCTGGAAACACCTGATGCGCCCTGGAACACATTATTGTCATCAAATGATCGTCTCGTCAGGCCGCCCAGGAATTGTGTGCTGGCAAAACGGAAAGTGGTATTGGCTGTGGAGCTGTCATCCGCCAGCGTAACACCACCATCGGCAGTGGTAACGCTATCCCACACCGGATTCAGAGGCTCTTCCTGTTGAGGTGTGCCGGTATCCTGGGTGCCGCCAAGAATAATGCTGTTCAGACCGTCGTAGGAAACTGCATGGAATTCAGTAGTGGCGATGTTGCCGTTCATAGAAAACCAGTCTCCGGTATCATCCAACGGGCTGGTGCGGCGGTAAATACCACCATCATCCACTTCAATCAGGATATTGTTGGCGGCAATGGCCATATCACGTGAATCGGCATGCGGAGAACTGTCACTTGCGGTACCGCCGCCAGCGGGTCCCAGGGTGTTGTCATGGGTTAAATGTACCCATTGAGAACCCGGCAGTTGGGATACGTCCCCGCGGAACAACCTGCCGGAAAAATCATTCGCACCGATGATGTTGGGGAAGTCCTGTCGGTCGCCGCCCAGATAAACAATGTTCGAATCGGTACGGTCAGCGGCTATTGATAAATGGATACTGCCCTGTCCACCGGGGTGCGAACCAAGACCATTAATGGCAGGGGTATCCATGGCTGTCCAGCTGCCGCCGGCATCGGTTGATTGAAATACATTGCTGGCGGCTCCGCTGTTCACGACAACAATGAAAATACTGTCAGCTACACCGGTCGCCATTTCCAGATTATTGGTGGCGCCGGTAATGGCCGATTCAATAGCCGCATCACTGACCCGGGTCCAACTGGCGCCTGCGTCATCACTGCGAAAAATACCGTTCATGGCGCCTGCACCTGTGATGTTGGTATAAAGCTGGTCGGTGTCTACCGGATCACCAACCAGATCAAATGACGGTCCTGTGGGCAGGCCATTGGTTACCTGGGCCCAGGTGGCTCCGGTATCGGTACTTCTGAATATGCCGGTGCCGCATAAAGGGCTGCCGCCGGTGGCAGCATCAACGGCGATTACAATAACCGGACCACGTGCAGCCACGCCTTTAATATTACAACCGACCAGCTGACCACCTCCATCTATCAGCGTCCAGTTGTTGCCGCCGTCTGTGGTGCGCATAATGCCCAGCCGTTCACCGCCTCGGCGTCCAATGCTGCTGTAACGGCCAATGCCTGCCACCAGGGTGTTATTGGTTGCATCCAGTGGATCAAATGCCAATGCGCCTATGGAATTGGATAGTTGTCTGTCAGTCTGCCGTGTCCAGCTGGGGCTGGCATCCATGGCATTATCGGTACGCCAGATACCGCCATTGGTGCCGCCCACGTAGACAATATTTGCGTCTGTGGGGTGCGCAGCGACAGCATTGATTGAACCGACAACTTCTCCATCCTGAATGCCTTCAACCTGTCCGTTGGTGTTCGGCGCCGGGCCCTCAGAAACCCAGTTGGCGTTGATTTGGGCACTGGCCTGTAAACAAAATAGAGCGGCAGTGATTATGGTAAGCAGAGCTTTTTGCAGCATTGGCAGTCACCTTAATTAGCAGGTATACATTCAGCCAGTAATGGCCGGGTTATTGTTGTCCGGAAACTTGTAAAACCAAAAAGGTCAGGGTTTGGGACCCAGGGATATTACAATATAATCAGACAATATCCTATTGATTAAAACCTGGAATAAGCTCGAGATAACTGTTGCAGCTGCAAAATGATCTACGCAAAGGTTAGAATCGGTAGCCGGTTGTGCTGATGTCTAAATTGATTTGCATCGTATTACCGGCTCAACCATAATTGGCCGTCGTCAATGTTCACAGACCATGATTTATTCAGGAAACAACTGATGTTTAGAAAAGCCCCGTTACTCCTCCGCCAGGCAGTTTCATGTTCAATGCTGTTTGCCGGAATTTTCGTTAGCAGCCTGCAGGCGCAAACTGTCGAGTTACGCTCAGGTGTACTGGCCGATGCCGCTTCGGCTACAGTCTTTGTCATGCACCCGGAAGGCGGTATCGATGCCGTCAATACTGCCGATGGCAGCTTGAGGTGGCATTCGGACAGTGGGCAGCGGCCGGTACTGCAGGAGCAGGGCAGACTGCTGACGCAGGGTAATGCAGGCCAACAGGATAATGAACTGAATCTGGTCGTATTGGATGCAGCCAGCGGTGTGGCGGTGGCCTCCCAGTTTGTTGATTTACCTCAAGGCGTGGTCGCCTCAATCAATGATGGCCTGGGAACCAGCTTTTCAGTCAGCAGTCTTGGCTCCGGGTTTGTCAGCTGGCAAAGTCAGCGCCAGCTGATTCAGGGCGCTTTTCAGGAAAATCAGCAACCGGCCGTGAATAGAGATAATGGTGGATTAAGTGTAGACGTCCAGGCCGGTATCGTAGCCCCGGTATCGTTCGATGATTTGCCTCCGGCACAGCCGAGAATCATCAATGCACAACCGGGAGAGCTGCTGCAGGGCGTTGCCGGGCGGCAATTTGTTTCTGCTGATCGCAACCACAGGCTGGCCAGTCGGCGTACCAAAAGCGACTCCTTCATGGTTTATCAGTGGGACATTTACAATGCCGGCGGTGCTGTTTTGGGGAGTATTGCCGCACATACGTCACGCAGTGACTTCATCGTTTTGGATGACGCCGTGATGTTATACGTTTCCGACCCGTTTGCAGTGCGCGAAGGCAATCAGCTGGTCGAATACCCATTGAGTCTGATTGCGGTGGACTTGACCAGTGGCGAAGTATTGTGGAGATTACCGTTACGCGATACCAGTTATCGTGGACCTTATCCGGCCTGATCTGGATGTAGTCAAATTCTGTAAAACCCGCCACTTTGGCGGGTTTTTCTTATATGGAACAATCTCATGAATTATTGATGTCAGGTCAATTCAGCGAGAAGTATATTGGTGGTTTACTCTGATCAATACGGCGATGAACTGAACGGCGAAGCCAATTGCTCATTAATGCATGCCACATAAATGTCGTAATCCAGCAGGTTAACCACACCATCACCGCTAAGGTCACCGGTGTCATAACCAATACTCGGCAGGCTTGAAGTGATGCCGTGTACGTAATCGTGAAGTAATGCCATATCGTCTTCGCCGAAATAGCCATCACCATCGATATCACCCCAAGTGTAAAAATCAGGAATGACACCGGTGTGAGTGAGCTCAAACCGCAACTGTAAAGCATCCATTTCATCAATTACCCGGTCCCGGTTCACGTCAGCATGCAATACCTGGGTACAATGCAGCAGACCACCGTTCAGATAATTGTGAATAGTCGATACATCAGTCGTTGTGACAAACTCATCCTGATTAACATCATTGCGCATGCAATCAGGAAAAGTCTCCCAATCATGTTGGTCTGCGATACAAATTGAGGTAGTGGCCATGACAGACAGCAGCAAAGTGGTAGTCAATTTTCGCATCGTTGGGTCCTCGTTGTTTTCGTTGGGAGTGAATTTGACCAAATTGCCGATCAAGATCAAGTTATTAGTGATGACAAAAGCGGGACGGAACTATGACGGAATATAGTTCATTGTTTTTAAAGATAATTTTTTTGGCTTTTTAGCCTGTGGATGGTGGATGCTCAGTGCTTCAGTTAAGGGTTAATGCAGCTTTTTTAGGGCTGCATTAAATCGTCACTTCAATATCCGATTTTCGTCATTACAAATAAAAATGCCTGTGCTCTGATGCATCACATACCCATTGCAGGGCGTGTTGATCAAACTGAATGGAGAACAAGCGATGTCATTGTTGATTACTGTTCCTAGAGAACTGGATAGAAAATCTACAACCGGGTTATGGGTTAAAGCCAAATTTATCTTTGCTGTTGCTATATTGATGGTGTTCAATGTCGATGCACAGGATTCCAGTGTGCTTTTAAGGGTGGGCAATGACCCAACTGTGTGGCCGCGGTCATTCGACTGCACCGAGCATGTGACGTTTGATCGTGCTTTGGGATCTATCGGTGAGTACGTGTGCGCCGACTTCTTTAATTTGGATGCCATTTTCGAAAGCAGGCAAATCTTGACGCCATCTGATCGTCGTCACAGTAAAAACGGGGATTTTCTTAAACAGACAGGCTTATCCAAACAGTCGATTGATTACAACCTCGATCTGCTGGAGGCTGTACCTGTTATTGACTGCCGGTTCAGTAACAGTGCAGTGGGATTGTTCATACCGGTGAAGCCTACTTTTTCCAATCCGGACGGTATGGAACTGGTGGCAGTGTACCTGGGGTTAAGGCTGAATAGCTTTACCACAGGGGGAAACTGGGATTACAGCTGCTGACAATAAAATCAACGCCTGTGATGACATGGACGTCTCCAGTGCTTTCACGGCACCCATGTCAGTTATCATCAAAGTGCGGCACACTTGACTGACCGCTATCCCGGGCAGTTTATTTAGTCAAGGTCAAAACAACCCGGTTGCGGAATGAATAATCACTCATGGCTTTTGATTTGATCTGTTTCTCAATAGTTAATGCATTGTCCTTTCGGTGCCATGTAAAACGAATGGCCGCTTCATCACCATTATCTGTTCCCTGAGAATCGGCAATGGCTTTCCAGGCTCCATGGTTCTGTTCAAATGATGATACATGCTGCCGGGTAAACTCAATGCTTCCATCGGATACATAGGCAGTCTGGATGCCGGATTCAGCAATCGCTATGGTTTCAGATGCATATATTTTGTGTCCCGGGTCGGTGAAGGTGTACTCAATGATGATATAACTGTTGTCGGGTGCGGCATGGAAATGCATTTCACAGGGGATGGCGATCAGTTCATCCGACCGGTAGTCCCGGTATTCCAGTTGCCCGGCCCAATGGCCAGCCAGGCCGGCAAGTGCTTTGCCAATTTTGCCGGAATCATTTTCTGCGCCGGCAGCCAGGGCAAAAAACACTCCTGTCATGATGACTAAACTACGGATCAAGGGATTAAACATGCTCAACTCCTGGTGAGGTTTGTATCAACACTGGATAATTTTGAGTTGCTGATGACCCAGGTGCGTCTCAAAGCACGAATATAATCAGAATTACTGAAATTGAGACCTTGATCTGATGAAGTCTCAATGTACCTTGCTGGCACTTAAATTAGCGGACAAGTCTATATTGCATTGACGCTATGCTGAGATTGCGCACGATAAGCGCTGGGTGTCATATCGACGATATCGCGAAACACTCTGTTGAAGGTGGCTTTGGAATTAAATCCGCTGTCCAGCGCAATGGTTAGAATATCGCTGTTGCTGGACAATAAAAGCTGCTTTGCAGTATCTACACGCAATTCATTTATAAAGCGGCTGAAATTGACGCCGGCCCCAAGGTTGATGGTACGGGATATATATGACTCGTTGCTGGCAAGGCGGTGTGCCAGGTCGCCAAGCGCTAACTGTGAATCAAGATGCCATTGCTCATCAACAATCCGCTGCCGGATCCGGGCAGCCTGGTCAGCTAACGCATGCTTATCCGGATATTCCGCTTCAGTGATTAGCTCATGGACTGCCTCCAGTGCTTGTGTCGGCATTTTTGGAAATTGCTGACGCGGCAGCATCAATGCGCCTTGCGCCAGACCATAGCTCACCACTGCCAGCAAGATATAGAAGGGAAACTCCTGGAAGTAATTGAGCGGGCCTGTAATCAGTTCGATCAGGTCTTTGCCGATCCATGCAATCAACAGCCCCAAAATCAATACCAGGCAGGCCGGTAACCAGCGTGCGCTAAAGTCAGCACTGGCAGATGAGTGTTGCGCGAGCCATCTCTGGTAATGGTGATAGTGGCGAAAACCCAGGGTAATACCTGTGGCGGTCATAGCAATTGCCATGATATTGATCAGCGGCGCTATGTATGTATCATGCATGCCGTCCACCCACGCCCATTTATCGGTTAGTGGTTGTATGAACCAGTAAAAAGAGTAGATGAAACCGATACAGCCCGGGATCAGCATTAACCAGAATCGGCCGGAAATAATACCCTGTGTTAAAACACGGACATAAGCATAAATAAGTGGCCCCACCAGCAGCTCATTGCTGAAAGGAGCAAAGCTGAGCCAGGGATAAGCATCATAAAACCCGGCAAAACCGATCATCTGTGGCGTCAGAATGCCTATTATGACCAACAGAAAAAATGCCAGCAGTCGATTGGCACTGCGATCAGGGCTGCGTCTGAACAATAGGACAGCAGCAGTCAGCAGGTGAAGCTGTACCACCAGCAGCAGAACTGTTCTCCAGCCAAAAATCAGTTGATGTTCAGTGATGGTTTCCACAGTTGGATTTTAAGTCAAAGAATAGTAGTTGATTAACATGTATTTGCTTCGACTGAATCATCATTTTGGATGACGGGCTTATCCGGTTTGTGTTGCAGGTTTTACTGAAAGTGCTGATTAGAGCAGATTATTGAACATGTCGCTCGTCAAGCTCACTTATCGATGTACACCCGAGCAGTGCCATGCCACGCTCCAGTTCTGCTTTGAACAAATCCAGATATCGAAGTACGCCCATCTGCCCACCGGCAGCCAATGCATATAAATAAGGGCGTCCAAAAGATATTGCATCGGCGCCCAACGCCAGTGCTTTTAATGCATCGGTCCCGCGTCGGATACCGCCATCGACTATCAGTTCCAGGTCATTACCGACAGCATCTCTAACCGGCTTAATGCAATCCACTGGAGCTGGTGTGGTATCCAGCTGACGGCCGCCGTGGTTAGACAGCATAATGGCGCTGGCTCCGGCCGCTGCTGCGCGGCGTGCGTCCGCTGGTGACTGTAACCCCTTGATTGCAAAGGGACCACCCCACTGCTCGATCAACCAGGTTGCCTGTTTCCAGGTAACGGTTCGATCATACTGGCTGTCCACATACTCAATCACGCTGATCGGGCCCTTAGACAGTGCATCCTGCCGGTGGGCAACATTGGCCAGGCGGAAATCCGGATTTCGCCATAAATTAAAAGTCCAGTGAGGGTGCAGCGCAAAGCTGGTCAGACTATTCAGCGTCAGCCGGGGGGGCATCTCAAAGCCGGTTTTGCGGTCGCGTTCCCGGTTACCACCCACCACTGAGTCAACAGTCAGACATAAGGCATCATAGCCGGCAGCTTTTGCCCGGTTGACAAACTCACTGGTCAGTCCGCGATCCTTGTGAATATAGACCTGGAACATTTTCGGGCCGGGTTTAACTGCGGCAACGTCTTCAATGCTGGTGGTTCCCAGTGTCGACAGGCTGTACATCAGTCCTGTCTGCTCAGCTGCCCGGGCAACAGCCGGTTCTTTTTCATGATGGAACAGGCGGGACATACCGGTAGGAGCAAGTATTACCGGTGCGGCTAGCTTGCTGCCCAGCACAGTTGCCTCCAGATTAATCCGGGAAATATCCTTTAAGTATTCCGGAACCAGCTGATACTTGCTAAAGGCAGCATGGTTATTCTTTAAAGACCATTCGTTGTCGGCGCCACCATCCAGATAATGGAATATCGGCGCCGGCAGTCGGCGTTTTGCCAGTCGGCGGAAGTCGGCAACGTTATAGCAGTGGCGGATGGACAATGGCGGCCTCCGGGTAATATGGGACGATATTATCGTGGAATACCAGTCATCGTATAGTTCAGGCGGTAACCTTTTCATGTGTTGTGATAACACTGGTTGATTTGCGGTCAATATAAAAAAATAGGGCTTTGTGCAAGGATAGCCATCAACATTGTTACAGGATGCGTCAGGTTTGCTTGATATACTTCCCGCTGCTTATTGAACAGGCTATCAATTCAATCGCTGTAGATGAGTGCTGTTGAATTCTTATTTTGTTATCTGGAGATACTATGAAACACAAGTTATCAATCCTGATCCTGTTGCTGCTGACAGGTATTTGTTCAGCACAGGCTCAGTCCACGTTGATGCTGAGTCAGCCGGCGCTGTCTGCTGATAACCTGGCATTTGTTTATGCCGGTGATATCTGGCTGGCAGATCGTGACGGTACCAATCCACGCCGGTTGACTTCACATCCGGCAGAAGAGAATACCCCAATTTTTTCTCCTGATGGCAGCATGCTCGCGTTTGTCGCCGAGTATGAAAACAATCTTGATGTATACGTTATTTCAGTTGAAGGCGGGCAGCCCGTGCGGCTGACCTGGCACCCTGATGATGACATTCCTATCGGCTGGTCAGCTGACGGCCGGGAAGTGGCGCTGGTGTCGCCGCGTGAGACCGATCACGG
>JANQPN010000055.1 GCA_028289455.1 Wenzhouxiangellaceae bacterium | reverse complement strand
CAAACCGGTACCTGAAAAAGCCCAGTTGAGGCCGCCGTCAGTGGTTTTATAAACTGTCCCGACAAATCCGTTATTGAAATCATTGGTTGAAGCGTAGAGTGTATTGCCGGTTGCATCGGTCGGATCCAGTGCCAGTGACAGTACGTTGGTCTCGGTTGCGCCGGCAATACCATCAAGCGGTGGCAAGCCGTTGCTTCTGGGTACCCAGTTGGCACCACCGTCGGTGGTTCTGAATACACCATTCGGTATTGTTATCGGCGTAACACCATCGGTGCCGCCGGTAAAAGTGGCTGCATAAAGGGTGTTGCCGGTCGCATCACCGGGGTCCTGCACAATCTGCACGACTGAAGCCCATACCGGAAATCCACCGCCACCCAGCTGAGCATTGCCTATACCATTGTCCATGATGATCCAGCTGGCGCCTGCATCGGTGCTTTTATAGATTCGTCCGGCATTCTGGTTAAAGCCACCCATACCGTCGTCCGTAAATCGCCCGGTACCGCCAGCATACAATGTCTGAATCGGCCCGGTGCCTCCACCTGAGCCACTGAACTCGTCCAGTGTGATGGTTCTTACCGTGCCGAACAGAGAATTGTTGAAAGGCGGACTGGCCAAAGGGATGCCCATATCGATGGTAGCCCAGTTAACTCCACCATCTGAGCTTTTGTATATTGCGCCATTGGCTGGGTCAAAGCTGCCCATGCCATCCTCGTGTGGCAGATAACGGCCCGATGCATAAACGATTAGACTATTGTTCGGGTCCACACTGATATCGCGAAAATGATCAGCTTCAAGGCCGGCATTGGTCTGTGACCAGCTGGCACCGCCGGTAGTGCTTCTGAAACTCAGAAAAGTGGGTTCAAATAAATCGCCGATTCCGGCATGAATTCGGTTTCCCGGTGCCAGACTGATTGCACGGATATTGGCAGTATTCATACCGGCCACATTGGGCGTCCAGATTTCCATGGCCGGACTAACCCGGCGGTATATGCCGTTACCGCGTGATCCGGCCAGCTGAATAGTGGTATTGAATGGATCGTAAACAACCTGCTGCGAATCGCCTATCTGGCCAAGTGCATTGCCCACAAAACCGTTCAATACCTCGGTCCAGGTGGTTCCATTATCCTGTGTAAAGGCCAAGCCCAGGCGTCCACCGACAAACAGATCATCATTATCATCCGGATTGGGAGCAAGAAATGATCCTCCTGGATTATTGGTGGGCAGTGTTGGCGTCGTCGCCCAGGTGCTGCCGAAATCCAGACTTTGATAGACGCCGGCAAAACTGACGGCCCAGGTCTTACCACTGCTGCCGGCAAATTTGATGTCATTCAATGCAAAAATATCCCACGGGCAAGTGCCGGGGCAGGTTATCTCTGTCCAGACACCACCGGCGGCCGTACCGCGATACAGGTGGATATTTCCTGATACGTTGGATTGCACGGCAACCAGCAGAACATTGGGGTCGGTGGGGTGGGCTGCCATGGCCGTCACTGACAAATCCGGCAATGGCAACGGGCTGGTGGCCAGCCAGGTCAATCCGGCATCATCAGAACGCAACACCAGCCCATCGGTGAACCCAAGGTAAATTCGGCCGGGGAAAATCCGGGATAAAGTGCCTGTTCTGATATTGTTGCCGGCCATAATGGCTGGTGGGGTGCGGTCACTCCAGCTTGCCGCGCCGTTATTACTGAAGTAGACATTGCGATTGCCGAATGTATACAGCGTATCAGCGGCTGTTGCGCTGTGCAGAGCTACCGAATTCAACTGACGGGTAATACCGATATTGGATGAAGTCCAGGTGATACCGCCATCTGTGGACTTGAAGACACCACCGCGAGCGACAGCATAAAAAGTATTGGGGGCGTTGGGTGATGCAACCAGACCAACGGCTTCGCCGCCATCAGGTCCGGTTGAGGTCCAGATGCCTGGGCCGGCCAGGGCGGCAAACGGCAGTGCCGAACAAATAACGGCGATCAGTGAAATTATGCAGGCAAACAGCTTACGGCTATGCAATCGAGGAAATTTGAACATTGTTCCAACTCTTTTTTATTATCTTTTTAGCATACCATTATGTGGGTTACATGCCATATTGGCCGGCTCCAGAGCATAGCCTATTGTATTTAGCCAAACCTGCTGACTTAGGATAAGCAGCAGAATAATTTCACCTATGCAAAAAAAATCCCCGCATCGCGGGGATTTTTATCTTGATACTAAACTAAGCGGCGTTTAGCTTGGCAGTGCCAGATCATCCAGCATGGCTTTCAGGAATCGGGCTGCCTCACCACCAGTGCACGCACGGTGGTCAAATGTCAGTGACAGCGGGATAATCCGATGCACTTCAAAACCGCCCAGTACCGGCATCGCCTCATGGCGTAATTTTCCGGCTGCCACAATAGCGACACACGGTGGGTTGATAATGGGCGTGGCATAGCGACCGGCGAACACACCGAAGTTGGATAACATGATGGTGTAGTCTTTCAGGTCTTCCGGTGGAATGCTGCGGTCTTTGACATTATCGCGCATCCGGTTGATGCCGTTGCGGATGTCTTCCGCAGAGGCATTATGGACGTTGCGCAGGGCGGGTACAAACAGGCCATCCGGTGTATCCACAGCCACACCGACATCCATACCTTTATGTACCATCCGTACACCGTCCTCACCGTTGTACCAGGCATTCAGGCCCGGTTCGGCCTGAGCACCGGCCCACAGTGAGCGGATCAGGCGCACAGTTATATCCTGACCGGGCTGCCAGGCCTGTATGTCGGCATCGTCCATCAGCGTGGTAGGTACAACTTTACTGTGTGATTCAGACATGATCCGAGCCATGGTGCGTCGGGTCCCGCGTATGGGCTCCCATTCGCCTACCGGAGCTGTCGGCTTGGCTGGCTGCACCGGTTCAGGCGTGGCTGCTGAAACAGGTTCAGGCTGTTGTTCCGGGGGTTCCGGCTGCACTGGAGCTGCTGCAGGTGGTACTGCCGTTTCTGTTGCCGGTGCCAATGCATCCGGGTTGGCAGCAGCATGTTTCACATCAGCCGCAGTAACGACATTATCGGCACCGCTGGGTGTAATGCGTGTGAGATCAACTTTCAGTTTGCGCGCCAATGCACGGACGGCCGGGCTGACTTTGACATTACCGACAGCGCTGAGCTGTTCAGTTACCACCCTGTCAGTACTTTCCATGGCGCCGACAACGGTTCCGGTGTCAGGGCGGTCTTCATCATCTGAAGAAGCTTCAGCCGGCGGCTCCTGATCGTCTGCGGCTGCAGCATCAGTATCAACCGGTTCCGGTTGAGCAGGCTCGGCTGGCGTAGAATCAGCAGGTTCTTCACCTGGCTGGCCAAATGTCACCAGCGGTTTGCCGGTGTCAATAACATCGCCTGGCTGACCGTGCAGTTTCAGAATAACGCCGTTTTCAGGGCTGGGTACGTCAACCACAGCCTTGGCGGTTTCCATGGAGACCATCGGTTGGTCAACTTTTACTTCGTCGCCTTCCTTGACAAACCATTCAACGATTTCGGCATCCGGTAAACCTTCGCCAAGATCAGGCAGATTAAAAACGCTCATGAGACCTCCATTACTTCATTAACGGCATTTAGAATGCGGTTAACGCTGGGCATATATTTCATTTCCATCTTATACAGTGGCATGACCGAATCATAACCGGCAACCCGTTTGACCGGTGCCTGCAGATGCCATAGTCCTGCATCAGCCAGCTGGGCAGCAATTTCGGCGCCCATACCGCCGGTGCGTGCTGCTTCGTGCACAATCACGCAGCGGCCTGTTTTTTGCACTGATTCGATAATCGTATCTGTGTCCAAAGGCTTGATAGTAGCCACATCGATGACTTCTGCACTGATGCCCTGTTCAGCCAGTTTATCGGCTGCTTCCAGGGTTTCCTTGATCATTGCACCCCAGGTAACCAGGGTGATATCGCTGCCGTCACGGATCACATAACACACGTCCAGCGGAAGTTCTTCACCGTCATCAGGTACTTCTTCCTTAACCAGGCGGTAGATTCGCTTGGGCTCCAGGAAAACCACCGGGTCAGGATCGCGAATGGCCGCCAGCAGCAATCCATAAGCTCGTGCAGGTGAAGAGGGGATAACCACCCGCAGGCCCGGGATATGTGCAAACAGTGTCTCGGTGCTTTCTGAATGATGTTCAGGTGCATGAATACCGCCACCATAAGGTGCACGCAATACCATCGGACAGTGCAGGCGTCCACGGGTGCGGTGCCGCATGCGCGCTGCATGACAGATCATGTGATCCAGCATTGGATAGATAAAGCCCATGAACTGTGCTTCGGCAACTGGTTTCATGCCCTGTGCTGCCATACCGACAGTTAAACCGGCAATCATCACTTCAGCCAGCGGGGTATCCAGAACCCGTTTATCACCAAACCGTTCCGCCAGCCCGTTGGTGGCGCGGAATACGCCGCCGTTGATACCAACGTCTTCGCCCAGCACCACGACTGAATCATCATGTTCCAGTTCCCAGGCCAGTGCCTGAGTGACTGCTTCAACCAGAGTGATATTAGCCATCAGTGACCTCCATCAGTTTGTTGCGGCAGCTCCCACAGAGCTCTTTCCCGCTGTTCCTGCAGGTCATGCGGCAATTCGGCAAACATGTAGTCGAACATGCTTTCGATGCTGGGCATGCCGGTGTTCAGATAATCTTCCACAGCAGCATTTACCTGTTCTGCGCAGCGTTCCTCCAACCGTCTTTCCTGCTCATCCGACCAGGCGCCCTGCGCAGTCAGGTAAGTACGCAGGCGTTTGATGGGTTCGCGGTCCCAGGCTGCATCGACCTCTTCCTGGTCACGATAGCGTCGGGCATCATCTGCGGTGGTGTGATCGCTTAAGCGGTAAGTCATCATTTCAATCACCGATGCGCCCTGGCCGCTGCGCGCCCTTTCAATGGCCTTTTCCATGGCCCAGTGGCAAGCGACGATATCATTACCGTCTACCTGTATGCTGGGTAATCCACCGGCGATACCTTTCTGTGCCAGTGTTTTTGCTGTGTTCTGCTTGGCGCGCGGTACTGAAATGGCCCATTGATTGTTCATGATTACCAGCACCAGCGGCAGGGTGTAGGCACTGGCGGCATTGATGGCTTCCAGAAAATCGCCTTTGGAACTGCCACCGTCACCGACTACGCTGACTGCAACTCGCGCTTCGTCGCGCAGCTGGAAGGCCAGCGCAGCACCGGCTGCATGCAGACATTGAGTGGCAATCGGTACACACCAGGCGAAATCATGCTTGGGGCCGGAAAAGTCATTACCGCGCTCATCGCCGCCCCAGTAATTCAGAATATCCGACATTTTTACGCCACGGTACAGTTGCGCTGCATATTCACGATACATCGGCGCAAAACAGTCTTCCGGGCGCATCGCTGCGCCAATCGCAAGATGAGCCGCTTCATGCCCCAGGCAGGAAGCATAAGTGCCCAGTTTGCCGGTGCGCTGCAGTGCTACGGCTTTCTTATCAAATGTGCGGGTCAGCACCATTAAACGATACAGCTCAGTGAGCTGATCCAGATCACGCGCCAATCGCGGGTGCTGATCGCCCACCAAATGGCCGTGCTCATCCAGGAACTGAAAATAATCTATCTTGAAACTGGCAATGGTTGCCGACATGCAATCATCCTCGGGTTATTCGGTACAAGAAACTGCGGCTAGTCAGGAAGCCGGAACAGCCGCCTATTATAACCACTTGCGCGTCAACGATTAAACCATTTAGTCACTGTCTGATGATCTTCTGCGATGATCTGTTGCAGTGCAGTGGATGAGATACACGGTAACACTCCGGCGAGTGTAGCTGCTAATGCTTTCTGGGAATGTTGTTATACTGCTGAACGGGTATTATCCAACCACGCAACATACTATCCCTGAGTCAAAAGTTTAAAGAGTTCAGGCAGAACTGTGCTTGATAATAAATAGGTTCCAGAATATGCAAAAACGCCCACTTGAAGCCGGTATTCATCGAAAGCTTGGTCAGGAACTGAGTTATTCCTCTTACCTGTGCCTGGATAAAGTGCTGACTGCCCAGCAACCGTTAAGTGATCCGGAGCATCATGATGAAATGCTGTTCATTATTCAGCATCAGACGGCCGAGCTGTGGTTTAAGCTGATCATCCATGAGCTGCGTGCCGCACTGCGCAATCTCGCCGCAGATGATCCCGGCCCGTGTGAAAAAAACCTCGCGCGGGTAAGGCAGGTTCAGCACCAGCTGTTTACTCAATGGAGTGTATTAAGCACGCTGACGCCTGCTGAATATGCAGAATTCCGTCATGTACTGGGGCGTGCCTCCGGATTCCAGTCTCCCCAGTACCGGTTGCTCGAATTTTTGCTGGGCAATAAAAACGGTGATTTGCTTAGCCTGTTTCAGCATGATCCTGAAACCACTGCAGCGTTACAGCAGGCGCTGCAGCAGCGCAGTTTGTATGATGAGTTCCTGGCTTTTCTGGGGCGGCTGGGCCATGCCATTCCTGATGAAGCACTGGTGCGTGATTTTTCCGAACCGTATCAGGAAAATACACAAGTGCGGGATGCCATTCTGAAAATTTATCAGGACCCGCAAAAAAGCTGGACTGAATATGCGCTGTGTGAGCGCCTCATTGATGTTGAGGAGTCTTTTCAATTATGGCGTTTCCGGCATATGAAAACTGTAGAGCGCATTATCGGCTATAAACCGGGTACCGGCGGATCTTCCGGTGTGGGTTTTTTGAAGCAGGCGCTGGAGTTGACGTTTTTCCCCGAGTTATGGACGGTGCGCTCGGAAATCGGGATCAGCGAATAAGGTGGATTGCCACAACCATGTTGTCTAACGCATCAAGTATCTGCAGACGACCTAGTTTTGCTGATTAAGTGTGCCGGAAACACCGCTATCGAGTTTGTTAAGCAGTTCGAACAGCTGGCGGATTTCCTGGCGCTCCAGCCGGCTTAACAGCATTCGCTCGTACGCCAGTGCGCGTGGAGCTACAGCATCGTGCAGATGCCGGCCGTTATTACTTAGCTGCAGCAACTGCTGACGGCGGTCGCGGTCGTTTTTTCGGCGCTCCAGCAGATTCTTAGCGCACAATGAATGCACCGCACGGTGCAGCGCCACTTTATCCATGGCGGTGTAATGCACAAGTTCACTGGCATTGATGGCCGGGTATTTGGCCACTACAGCGATTACCCGCCATTCAGCGATGCTCAAACCGTAAGGCGCCTGATAGGCACTGGCGATCCCGCGACTGATCAAATTACTCAGGCGTGACAGGCGGTAGGGCAGAAAATGTTCCAGGTCAATGGGGTCAACCTGTTCATCGACAGGCTTGGCACAGTGCAGAAATGCGTCATTCATACCGCTTGCGAATAGTTACACCTGTAACTATTATGGACATTATTGATTTGTCTGCAAGCTTCAGCCTGCAGGTATTAACAGACAGCAATGATTACGGAGGTCAATCATGTCGGCATCGATCAGCTCTGAACAGCAGGAAAATACCCGCGAAAATATACTGGGTGTCAGTGGTTTTGAATTTGTTGAGTTTGCCGCGGAAGATGCCGGTTTGCTGCACCAGTTGTTTACCCGAATGGGCTTCAGCAAGGTTGCCGTGCATCGCGATATGGCGATCAGCTTATACCGCCAGGGAGACATCAATTTTCTGGTCAATGAACAACCGGACTCATTTGCGGCAGATTTTACCCGTCAGCATGGTCCATGTGTAACCGGGTTTGCCTTGCGTGTTGCTGATGCACAAACAGCCCATCAGCACATGCTGGAAAAGGGTGCGCAGCCGCATACAGTTGCCGATGAAGCGCCAGTGGCTTTTCCGGTTGTAGAGGGTATCGGTGGCAGTGCGCTGTATGTATGTGATCAGCGCAACGGAGATGTGTTTGCTGAATCATTTGATTATCTGGACGGTGTCGACCATCAACCGGCAGGTTTTGGGCTGACTTTTATCGATCACCTGACGCATAACGTGATTGACGGCAATATGGATCAGTGGGCAGATTTCTACACGCGGTTGTTTAATTTCTTTGAAGTTAAGTATTTTGATATCAAGGGGCAGCAGACCGGTTTGCGTTCACGCGCGATGACGGCGCCGGACGGCTGTATCAGTATTCCCATCAATGAATCGTCTGATCCAAAATCGCAGATCAATGAGTATATCGATGAATACAACGGTGAAGGCGTACAGCACATAGCGCTGTATACCGAAGATATTTACACCACAATTGAAGCGATGCATAAGCAGCAGGTCAAATTCCTGAATACGCCGGATACCTACTATGACGTGATTGACCATCGCATCCCCGGCCATGGTGAAGATGTTCCGCGGATGCGGGAAAACAGCATTCTGATTGATGCTGAGCCCAATGACCAAAGCAAACAGCTGCTGCAGATTTTCACTGAAACCAATATCGGCCCGGTATTCTTTGAGGTTATTCAGCGGAAAGGCAATGAAGGCTTCGGCGAAGGAAACTTTCAGGCGCTGTTCGAAGCGATAGAGCGCGATCAGCAAAAACGCGGAGTATTGTAATCATGGCCAAGCATTGGATTCCCGCCCGCCGGATCGAAGGCCTGACGGGCAGGCAGGCGCATTGCAATCTGCCGGACGGCACGGTTGAGCGGGAACTGGGCAAGGAAGGTTTTTTCGGCCCTGCTACTCATATGTATCATCCTCGTCCACCGACCGGCTGGGTCAAATTCGAAGGGCCTTTGTCGCCGCGTGCATTCGACGCCAACGAACTGGCTGAGCAGGCCGGCTCACCATGGCAGGCAGCCGCCCTGCTGGGCAATAACAGCGTTAAATTAAGATTCTGGCAGTGTCGGCAGAGTATGGATCATCTGGTTCGTAACGCCGATGGCGATGAGCTGTTGTTCATTCACCGCGGACAGGCTGAACTGTATTGTGATTACGGTCATCTGACCCTGAATCAGGGAGATTATCTGATGTTGCCGCGCAGCACCATGTGGCGCCTGGAGGTGAACCAGCCGGTTGAAGCGCTGCTGATTGAGGCAACCAACAGCAGTTATATGCTGCCGGACAAGGGTCTGGCAGGCCCGCACGCTATTTTTGACCCGGCCATGTTGGACGTACCCGGGTTGGATGAGGCATTTAAATCCCAGCGTGATGATGAAACCCGGGTAGTGGTCAAGCGCCTTGATCAACTGACCACCATCACTTATCCGCACAACCCGTTGGATGCGGTTGGCTGGCATGGCGATTTAATGCCGGTACGTATCAACTGGCGCGATATCCGACCGCTGATGAGTCACCGCTATCATTTGCCACCATCGGCACACACCACTTTCCTGGCCAACCGGTTTGTGGTCTGTACATTTGTGCCGCGTCCTTTCGAGACCGACCCGGATGCCATCAAGGTACCGTTCTTTCATAACAACGATGATTTTGATGAAGTGATCTTTTATCACGAAGGGGAGTTTTTCTCGCGCGATAACATTCACCCCGGTATGATCACCTGGCATCCATGCGGTTTTACCCACGGCCCGCACCCCAAAGCATTAAATAATATGCTGGAACAGAAGGCTGAAGGGACTAATGAGGTTGCAGTGATGATTGATACGCGAGATGCGCTGATTGCCACCGACACCGCTCACCAGGTTGAATGGAATGGATACGCGCAATCGTGGCAGCAGCCCTGAGCAGTTAATTAATTCAAGGATAACGAGTCTTTTATGAAACTTGCATCATTAAAACGCGGCGGCCGTGACGGTACGCTGATTGTGGTCAATAAAAACCTGACCGAGTATGCGCTGGCTGAAGGTGTGGCCGACACCATGCAGCAGGCTCTGGACAACTGGGCAAATACAGCGCCGCGTCTGAATGCAATATCAGATCAGCTGAATGCCGGTCAGTTGCGTGACACCTGGCCATTACAGATGGATCAGCTGGCTGCGCCCTTACCGCGGGCATTTGAGTTTCTGGATGGTAGTGCCTACCTGCCGCATGTGGAACGGGTGCGCCGTGCACGCGGTGCGGAAGTGCCGGAAAGTTTTTATACCGATCCGTTGATGTATCAGGCCACTTCAGCCGGTTTTATCGGTCCTGTTGATGATGTGCCGGTAGTTGATGAAGCCCATGGCATAGACCTTGAAGCTGAAATAGTTGTAGTAACAGATGATGTGCCGATGGCGGCTAGTGTAGAACAGGCCGGGGACAGTATTCAGCTGGTCGGGCTGGTCAATGATGTGTCACTGCGCAACCTGATTCCGGCCGAGCTGGCTAAAGGGTTTGGGTTCCTGCAGTCCAAGCCGCGTTCGGCGTTGTCTCCGGTGCTGGTTACCCCCGATGAGCTGGGAGATGCCTGGCAGGCTTACAAATTACATTTACCACTGATTTCCCATCTGAATGGTGAGCTGTTCGGCCGGCCTGAGGCAGGGGTTGATATGCAGTTTTCTTTTGCCGAACTGGTTGCGCATGCTGCCAAGACTCGGCCACTGGCCGCTGGAACCATTGTTGGTTCAGGCACTATTGCCAACCAGGATACATCGTTGGGAGCGTCCTGCCTGGCGGAAAAACGGATGCTGGAAATTATTGCCGATGGTAAACCCAGCACACCATTTCTGAGTTTTGGTGACCGCGTAAGAATAGAAATGCTGGATGCCGATGGCGAATCAATATTCGGCGCGATTGAACAAACCATGGTGAAACAGCAATAAACGATGCTCAGATTCTGCATTGAAGGGCTGCCTGGTCTACAGAGACGGATAAGTGATGTCTGCTGAGCTGTTGTTATATGACTATTGGCGCAGCTCGGCAGCATACCGGGTCCGGATTGCACTTAACCTGAAAGGTCTGGAATATCGGCAGCTAAGTGTTCATCTGGTGCGTGGCGGAGGGGAGCAGCGGCAGGCAGCTTATAGCGCTCTCAATCCACAGCAGCTGGTTCCCACGCTGCTGCATGGCGAGCTGGCATTAACCCAGTCAATGTCAATTATCGAATATCTGGATGAAGTATTTCCCGGCATTCCCTTACTGCCGTCAGACGCGCATGCACGTGCTCAATGCCGTACATTGGCACAACTGATTGCCTGTGAGATTCATCCATTGAATAATCTGCGTGTATTGCAATATCTGAGTGGACCATTGGGGGTGGAAGATACGCCTAAGGCTGAATGGTATCAACATTGGCTGCATCAGGGGTTTGCTGCATTTGAAGCATTGCTGGTACGTTATGGGCATACCCGTGACTATTGTCTGGGGATGCAACCTACGCTGGCAGATTGTTGTCTGTTGCCTCAGGTTTATAATGCAAGGCGGTTTGACTGTGATCTGACGCCCTATCCGCTGATTCGGCAGGTTGTACAGACCAGTGAACAGCATCCAGCGTTTATTCGGGCTTATCCGGATAATCAGGCTGATGCAAATGTCTGAACACTACAAAATACAAATTATTACTATGAAACTTATCAGTCTGATACTCGGCGTAGCAATTCTGGCAGGTTGTGCCAGCAAACCCACCGATCCGGCATTGTTCAGCAGAGCAGAAGCGGCCATTAAAAGGGCTGTGGATGCTGGCGCTGAAGAGCATGCTCCGGTTGAATTGAGGTTTGCCATGGAGCGTTTGCAATTCGCTCAGCAAGTGGCCAGTGAACGGGAAGATTACGAATTGGCCGGCTGGCGTGCTCAGGAAGCGGAATTAAATGCAGAGCTGGCTTATGTGAAAACCCAGGCTGAACTGGCGCGTGCCGAGGAAGATACGGCATTGCGGGCCGTTGAGCAGGTTCAGGAAGATATCCGGGTGGAGTTTGGTGAGGAGGGTTTGGAATGAAACAGTTTTCCTTACTGATAAGCATTGCGCTGAGTGCGGTAATGATTGCCGCCTGCAGTACCCAGCCCAAACGGGATCTAGCATTGGAGCGCCTGCAGGATGAGCTGGACAATCTCAAGCAGACCACCAATGCTACCGGGCTTGCACCGCTGGCGGTCAGTGATGCTGAACGTGCTGTTCGACAGCTGCAGGAAGCAGGTTCCAATCAGGATTATCGTAATCATCTGGCCTATATGGCCGAACGCCGGATTGATTTGATTCGTGCCGAAGTGCGTCGTCAGGAAGCAGAGCAGCATGCGGATGAATTAAACCGGCAGCATGCCCAGCTGCTGGTCAGAATCAGCAGGTTGCAGGCTGAGCAGGCCCGCCGTGAAGCTGAACAGGCCCGAATTTTGAGTGCAGCCCAGGCAGAGGATGCAGCGCGTGCACGTCGGGAAGCTGCAGCTGCCAGGGAAAGCGAATTATCTGCCGCAGAGCGTGCTGCCCGTGCTGATGAAGAAGCAGCTCAGGCCCGCCGGCTGGCTGATGCGCAGGCTGAAGAGGCTGCCCTGGCCCGACGCGAAGCGGAACTGGCCAATGAACAGGCAGAATCACTGCGACGCCGTTTGGAGCATATGCAGTTACGTGAAACCGATCGTGGCGTGGTCATTACACTGGGCGATGTATTGTTTGAAACCGGAGAGTCAGAGTTAAGGCCCGGAGCAGCCAGCAATGTGAATGATGTGGTTGAGCTATTGACTGCAGAAGCTGACAAGCGAATTCGAATCGAAGGGCATACCGATTCTCAGGGCAATGCTGATTTCAACAAACGTCTGTCTGAATTACGTGCGGAATCGGTTGAACAGGCGCTGGTATCAGCCGGCATCGATCCGGGCAGGATTACTGTTGTAGGGCTGGGTGAAGATTTCCCTATCGCCACCAATGACACCGCTGAAGGCCGCAGTCAAAACCGGCGGGTTGATGTTATTCTGCTGGATGACTGATAAGTCTGTAGCCAATTAAAAACGGGTACGGGTACAGGCCCGTTCACCCGTATCCTGATTCTCTCGGAATCAAACGCCGGCCTTGTAGGGCCGGGCTGTTGTGTTTATAGAATTATTCCGGGACAAAATAGCAGGTCGCAAACCAGCCATTGCTGTCGGTCCAGTGCTGTTGCAGCTTCAGACCGGCCTTGGCAGCCATCTCGCTGAATCCTGCCAGCGTATATTTATGTGAGTTTTCTGTATGTATGCTGGCGCCCCGGTCGAATTCAAATTTGTGACCGGCTACATCGACAGTCTGGCGGCTGGTGCTGCACAGGTGCATTTCTATTCGCTGTTGTTCAGCATTGAAACGGGCCTGGTGTTCCCACTGAGCGATATCAAAGTCCGCGCCCAGTTCCCGGTTGATGCGTGCCAGCAGGTTTTTATTAAAAGCAGCGGTAACCCCGACCGCATCGGCGTAAGCCGGAATCAGAACATCCAGTGGTTTGAAGAGATCTATTCCAATCAACAGCCCGCCATTCACTTCAGGCAGAAACCGGCTGATGATTTCCCTGATACGAAGCAGGAAATGCTGTGCCTGTTCCAGTGTGAAATTTCCGATGGTGGAACCGGGGAAATACACCACCCGTGTGCGGCAGTCACGGCAGATATCCAGATCGGCATTGGCAATCGGCTGGGTGTAATCAGCCTGAACCGGCTCAATCCTCAGCTGTGGAAACTGATGTTGCAGGTGCACAGCTGATGCTTCCAGGGCTGCTGCGGAAATCTCTATGGGTGAATAAGCTGTCGGTTGCTGCAGGCTGTCCAACAGACGGCTGGTTTTGATACCGGCGCCGGATCCAAATTCGATGATGTGTGCCTGGGGTCCGATGCAATCGGCAATTTGCGGAAGATAACTATCCAGAATTTCCAGATCAGCTCTGGTGACGTAATATTCCGGAGTAGTACATATTGCTTCGAACAGCATGGAACCCAGTTCATCGTACAGATATTTACTGGGTATTTCCGGTAATGATTGTGCCAGACCTGTTAAAACATCATGTAGAAACAGATTTTTGTCGGAGTGATCAGCCACTAAGATTCCTTGGCGTTAAGACGCGATTGCAAATATTGTAACAACTTGATGAATAGATAATGTCAGCCGGTTTGGCAGTCACGCGCAAGCCGGATTCCGCTGAATTGCCAGCGGTCCTGCGGGTAAAAAAAGTTTCGATAGCTGGCCCGGATATGCCCTGCAGGCGTAACGCAGGATCCACCACGCAGTACATATTGATTGGCCATAAATTTACCATTGTATTCACCCAGTGCGCCCGGTGGCGGGCAAAAGCCGGGGTAGGCGGAATAACTGCTGGCCGTCCACTCCCATACGCTACCGAACAGACTGCTGAACGGTTCTCCGGCAGATTGTGTCATGGCAGGTTGCCAATGCAGGTCATCAGCAAACTGACCGGTTTCCGGGTTGCAGGCCAGCGAGGCGTGTTCCCATTCCGCCTCGGTCGGCAGCCGGCAGCCGCGCCAGCTGGCATAGGCACAGGCTTCATACCAGCTGATATGTGACAGCGGTGCATACTCGTCCAGTTCAACGCTGCCCGCCAAAGTATGTCGATGCCAGGCGGAACCTTCGCTACTCCAATACAGCGGGGCGGAAATGGATTGCTGCTGAACCCAGCTCCAACCGTCGCTGTGCCAGTGCTCCGCTTGCTGATAACCGCCGGCCTGTATGAATTCCAGAAACTCACCGTTTACAACTGGCCGGTTTGCCAGTTGCCAAGGATGCAACAGATGCTGATGGCGTGGTGTTTCATTATCAAAGGCAAAACCGCGTTGGTGTTGTTCTGCAGTCAGGCCAAGACTGGTAATGCCGCCGGGGAAATCCACCCACTGCAACTCACCGGGGTGCTGCTGCTTGGACAACGGTTCTGCAATGGCCGGGGATAATGGATTAAAACTGAAGCTGTGCTGGATGTCTGTCAACAGCAGCTCCTGATGTTGTTGTTCGTGATTAAGCCCGAGAATAACCAGTTTCGCCATTTCAGGGAAACGATCTTCATCAATCCCGCTGAGCCAGGTAAGCATGTGTTTATCGACATACCGGCGATATTCCAGAACCTGATCGATATCCGGCCTGGACAGCAGGCTGCGCCGGGGGCGTGGGTACTGCTCACCAATACCGTTGTAATAGGAATTGAACAACCGGGCATAATCCGGGTGCATTTCCTGATAATCCTGCAGATACCGATTCAGAAGAAATGTTTCAAAAAACCAGGTGGTATGAGCAAGATGCCATTTAGCCGGACTGGTTTCGGGCATGGACTGCAGGTTCATGTCCTCGGCACTCAATCCATCAGTCAAGCTGATGGTGCTTTGCCTTACCTGCTGATAGGCCTGCAGCAGCACATCACGGTGCTGAACTAAACTGTGATTCTGCCAGGTGTTGAAAGCGCCCCAGTGCTGCCTGGCATGTTGAATGGTTGCGGCCATGGTGAAAGCAGGAAGAATTGATAGTAAAGCGTAGCTTGCCGTAGTCATGTCCAGACTGCAACCGTATACAGGCATTTGCCTGTTGCAAAATTGCACCAGTCTGCAATTGTTGTGGAAAAGCGATGGCCGGACGAAGCTGTTGTGCCGGGTAGAACTGAGGTTTGGGGGATGTGAATCTGGGCAGATGCAGTCCAGTAATACTAAAGTGTAGATAAGTCACTGAAATATTTCACATTTAACAGATGATGCCGCAGTTATACTGAAACCTGCAAAATGGCGCTTTAAAAAATAGTGTTGTTTTTTAAAAGGATTTGTCGCCAATGTAATGACTGCAGGTAACGAGTCGAACTGGAACAATATCCAGCGTTTTACCGGATTACCTTGTTATATAAGTCAGCAGACTCGGTGCACCGCAGTTAATAGCGGCAGCGATAACCGGCGCTCTGCTGGTTGACGATTACGTTTCAAAAACCATTGCCGATCTAGCATCGGGGGGTCACTGACCCCGGTATTTCGGAGCAACAGTCGCCAGGCAGGCCGGTCGCAGAAAAATAACAACAAGAAGGACGTTGGGCAGAAAGCCCCGAGGGTGTGACGATGTTGCAGGAAGATCATATTGATATCTACGTTATTCATCAGGATAGAATCTGGCGGGAAGCGGTAATCAAATCTTTAGGCAGGTTTCGGGACATCCGGATCGTCGGTGAGTCAGATCAAAACCAACAACACAACCTGCCTGCACAATTGGCATCCAGCAAGCCAGATGTTGTGCTGTTGGATTTGGATTTACCTTCGCGAACCGGGCTGATACATGCCCGTCGTTTATTGCAATGCAATCCGCCTTCGCGGGTGTTGATGACCGGGATACCCAATGACGATGAAGAAGTGATTGCAGCCATTGAGGCCGGTGCCGCAGGTTACTTGACGTGTGAGTCAAGCTTTGACGAGCTGACTTCAAACATTCGTGCATTGGCTAGTGGCCGGACATTGTGCTCGCAACGGATTGCCCGATTGTTGTTCACCCGGGTGGCTAAATCCGCCCAGGCCAGTAAAGCCAGGCGCCGACGTCCAGCCGCTGATGATATCCATCTGACGCCACGTGAACTGCAAATCATGACGCTGATTGAAGAAGGCCTCAGCAATAAAGGAATTGCCCGTCGTCTGTCAATTGAGCTGCAGACGGTCAAAAACCATGTACATCACATCCTGGTCAAGCTGTCACTGCGCCGGCGTACCGAAGTTGCCCACTATGTCAGACAGCACGGCCTGAGTTACCAAAGTACCGGTACCCAACTGCCTGTTAGCTGAACAGGTACTGCATCTTTTCCCGCAGGAACCAGTACCAGCAGGCCATTCCGGCTGAATCCAATTTGTTCCCTTAGGACCATTTTAATTTTGTCATGCACCGCGCATGCTGATGAGCGTGGACATGATTCGACTGCTGATAAGAGAACGCTGGAAGGATAACCACCGGCCGATCAAAACTGCTTTGCAGGCACAGCCTGAGGTGGAGATTGTCGGCGAAGTTGCAGAGCACGTCGAACTACTGGTTGCGGTTAGAGATACCAATGCAGATGCCGTTCTGCTGGTAATCGACCCTGATGAGGATGAGGGAATGCTGAGCCATTTATTTGCGGAATACCCGGATTTAACCGTATTGGCTATGCCGGCTGGAAAGCCTGCCGCTGAGGCTGTGGCGAAATGGGCCGACAGGCGGTCTGCTTTTATTGAGCAGCGATGCCGATATCGCTGCTCAGTTGATGATGCAACGCCAGATGGTATCGTCAAAGCGTTATGTCATGCGGTGCGCGAACCGTTTGAGTTGATCAACCCTGGCAACCACCAGCACTGATGTATACCGCGCTGCGCTCAACCACTGTAACGCTGGTCGAAATTCTCACCCAGCATCTGGAAAACGATTCTGCATTAAGAACTTTTTTCAACCCGCTGGACGGCGGCACCATGGTGGTTTCGGCCAGTACGCCACAGGAGATGACCGATAATAATTTGGCCGGGTTGTCGGTATGGTTATATCGGATCGATCGTGATGATCAGTTACTCAATCACCCGCCCCGGCGAATTGGATTTGATCGATCTGAAAAGCGCGGTCTGCCGCTGCGATTACATTACCTGATAACACCAATTGCCAATGGCAATCAGGACGGTAACGGCCCACCGCTGGAGCAAAGCATTCTGGGCAAAGCGCTGCAGACTTTCCATGACCACCCATTATTGTCCGGCGTGGATTTACAGGATGATCTGTCCGGCAGCGGTATGGAAATAGCCGTACGGCTGGAGCCGCTCGGTCTGGAAGAAATAACCCGGGTGTGGGATGCGCTGGAGCAGTCCTATCAGCTGTGTGTGTCATATGAAGCAACGGTGATTCTGGTTGCATCTGATGCCGAAGCGGGCGCAGT
The DNA here is from genome assembly GCA_028289455.1 of Wenzhouxiangellaceae bacterium. Classification (GTDB taxonomy): domain Bacteria; phylum Pseudomonadota; class Gammaproteobacteria; order Xanthomonadales; family Wenzhouxiangellaceae; genus JAJFKX01. The sequence goes on along the minus strand of JANQPN010000055.1, from coordinate 77,729 downwards.
CAGTCCGGTAGATGTATTGGAAACCGAATACGGGCTGGCAACAATTCAGGGGGATGCCGCATGAGCGTTCGTATCGAGCATGCCAATGGCCTTGAATACCGTTTCAACCCGGAGCCGCTGCCCAATGCGGCTGGGCGTATGCGGGCGGTTATGCGTGCCCGTATGCTGGATGAACTGACCGGTCTGCCGATGACTTCGCGATTGACTGTCAGCAGTTCCCGCAAAGGGCTGCAGCCGGTTGTCAGTAATGGCGGGATTACCGGTTTGGCGGGAATGCCCGGACGGCTGTACCCGGATTTGGATGGCACCGCAGTGAATCTGGATATGACAGTGACAGCTCAACGGTTTGTACCACGCAGGCTGGCGGCTGCACTGGGTCCGCAGGCCGGATTTCCCGATGTATTTTCTCCATTTGATTTCGGTGATGTCCCGATGCATCGGGCCGCCACAACATTGCGGGGCCGGGTTGTCCAGGTGGCAGGTTCCAACCGCATACCACTGGGCGCTGCGGATGTGCGTGTGCTGGCTATGTGGCCAGTATTCCCGCCTGCCGATGTGGACCCGGATACCGTGATAGAAGCACCTGACCTGGTCTCGCTGTCTTCAGGCTTATATGCCGAGCGGATACCGGCTGTCGATCAGCTCAGACGCAGAGTGCTGGGTATCGCCGTGGGTGATGAAAAGGTTCTGCAGCAGCGGGGCGTAGCCGGTCAGCGCACGCTAAGGGTTTCAGATCGGATTAATTTAAACCCGGGTGATTTGCTGGCGATACAGCCCGGTCATCCCGAACTGGCCGAGTATATTGTTGTGTCCGATGTAAATGGGGCAGCCACTGCTGATCAGGCGGCTACTGTCACACTGAATTACCCGCTGAATGTCAGTCACCCTGCCGGTGCCACTGTTGTGCCCGCTTCCTTACAGGCCCAGGCTGCCGATAACCCGATAAGCCGTGCAGGAATTCCCGGTGACCGGACAGTTTTCTGCACTGCATTAACAGGGCTTACCGATGGCAGTGTGGTTGAGATTATCGGCAGCGGCAATCCTGAATATCACAGCATAGCGCTGTATCAGACGATAACTGATGCAGATGGTTATTTCCGGCTGCCTGCAATAGCCAGAGTGGCGCAATTACGGCTGGAAGCCGATCGGGCTGACCTGGCACAACCGCAGGAACTGGATTTCAGCCCGGATTATGACGCTGCCGAGCAACGCCTCGACATTGTCGTGCAATGAACCGATGAGTAGTAACAAATGAATAACTTAGTGACGAACCGAGCAATACAGGAGAGTCTGGAGAATTACCATGCCTGAATACCTATCACCTGCTGTTTACGTAGAAGAAATCAACACAGGGTCAAAACCCATTGAAGGTACCAGCACCAGTACCTCGGGCATGGTCGGCGTGACCGAACGCGGCCCGGAAAATGTCCCCATACTGGTTACCAGTACCGGTGATTACAGCCGTACTTTCGGCGGCCAGCTGGATTTTAATGAATTTACCGACACTGCTACCGGCAGAGTACACGGGTTTATGCCCAACAGCGTGGAAGGCTATTTCACCAACGGTGGGCGTCGGGCCTATGCGGTAAGGGTATTGCCTGATGAGGCCACTCATGCCAGCCGGATCATGTTTGATCGGGCGTTGCCCGGAGCGGCCGATACCGTACTGCTGCGGGGTGCATCCAGGGATTCCGGTACTAATGTTAATACACCATTGCTGTATGTACTGGATAACAGCAATTTAAACAATAACGATTTTATTCGCATTGGCGAAGGCAGCCGTGCTGAATATCGTCAGGTGGCCGGTATAGGTAATGCGGCTGCTCATGTAACGCTGGGTCACCCATTGGGGCTGTCCACAGATGCTACGCCAGGTAATGTGGTGGTTAACACAGTAATACCGGCAGCCGGTGCTTTTGCACCATTCGACTTGTCGGTGGATGCGCCGGCCGGTTCATCGACGCTCAGAGTAACCGAAACCAACGCCGGTGATGCAGCCGGACTGGCCGGCGGCGGCGATGTGTTTTTTGAGATCGGCAACGGTGCAGTGGCAGAGTATATCCGCGGACAGGCTGTCGATCTGGGTGGTGGTAATGCACAGATCAATCTGGAGTCCGCTTTGTCGTTACCACGGACTGCCGGAGTCGACCCGGTAACCGATGTCACCATCCCGGCAGTGGCTGGACCGCCGTTCTTATCACTGGATGCCAATGGCGGCGATTTGCTGCTTTATCCGGATGATGCAGCACCGTTCGCGGAAGGGAATTTGCTGGCCATTGATAACGTGGCCAACGGGGGCAGTATTGAAGTCCGCCGGGTAGGCGAGCTGGCACGATTGGATCTTGACCTGGGTGCCTATTCCGACTACTCAGAACAAACGCTGGTGCAGCGGGTTAGCATGGATAACGATGCCCAGCCGGTTGGCGCGATTACTGATCAGCAGGTATTTGATGTGGCCAGTGCGGCAAACCTGGCTGCAGGCATGCTGGTTGATGTAAACAATGCTGAACAGGGCGTTATCCAATCGATCAACGCCGACACGTTGACACTAAGCGCACCGCTGGCCAATGCACTGGTGGGTGGAGAGCCGGTAACGCCGGTCAGCGAACTGACCGCTGAAGCGGCAGCCGGAACAGTGATGTTGTCGGTCAATAACCGGGTCGGCCTGGAGGCGGGCGATGTACTGCGCCTGGGGCTGGCGCCGAATGAAGAATATGTCACGGTCGCTCAGGTTGTCGGGCCAGCTGGTGTTGCGCCGGACGCCGGCACACTGATTTTATCGGCGCCACTGCGGCAGACGCATGCGGCAGCGACTCTGGCTTGGCATCAGCTGGTGCCGGTTGTGGACGTTTTACTGCAACCTGCCTTTCTGGTGCTGAATGCAGCTGAAAATGATACCGGCCTGGTGGTTAATTACGGTGCAGGCTTTGCCCAGAATGATGTAGTACGTGTTACCACACCCAGCGGTGTGGAACACTATCACCGCCTGTCGGCAAATGCTTTTACTGGACTGAACCCTCGGGAAGTCGAGCTGACCGAACCGGTTAACGTCAGCCACCAGCGGGGTGTATCGCTGGTTGAGCGGGAACGCCTGTTTGATGTACAGGCGCTTGACCGGGGCGGTTGGGGCAACCGTTTGCTGATTGCCATACAAGATGAACAGGACGGATTGGCTTCGCAGGCGGAAATAGCCGGTTTTAACGCGCCCCTGGAGCTTAATCTGACCACGCTTACCGGTGTGGAAGCCGGCACCATTCTGGAATTGACTGATCCTGATACCGGTGAGTTGATCGGTGGTCAGTTGAAGGTTCGTTCGGTCGACCGCAGTGCCAATAACCTGGTGACGCTGGATGCGCCGGGCCTGGATCTGGCACAGGTCGCTGCATTGAACTTCGCTCAGGGAAACGGCTTTCAGATACCGGTTCATTCGCGTGAGTTTGCGCTGACGGCATTTTTGCTGGAACGTCCGCATCCTGCGGTGCCGACCAGAAATGATGATGTACTGGACAGTGAAGTGTTCCGGCATCTGTCGATGGATCACCGTCACAGCCGGTACATTCATCGGATTATCGGAACTACCTGGACGCCGGGTAATACCGAAGATGATGACGGCAACCCGCTGCGACTGGCTGATCAGCGTTCCGAGGGAGAGTCGACCTATATCAGAGTGCGTGACCGCGCGGCCAACGATGCCGAAGCAGAAAGCATCCGTCTGGGACCGGAAGCGCTGATTGATATTTTGCCCAGTGGGCGTGCAAGAGCAGCCCGCCACCGCCTGGGTGAAAGTGTCGGTGCAGTACGCGGCAGCGACTCTGTGAACACCATGAGCGATGCCATGTATGAAGGTGTGAACAGCAATGAACCGCGCGATCGGACCGGCATTTTCGCACTGAACAATATTCAGGATCTGTCGCTGGTGGCGGCGCCGGGACAAACCAGTTCAGCGGTCCAGCAGGCCTTGATAGAGCATTGTGAAGCCGACCGGTACCGGTTTGCCGTTCTTGATGCACACGGCCCGAATAATGACAGTCTGGTTGATGTGCAATTCCAGCGTCAGCAGTTTGACAGCAAATATGCGGCTGTTTATCACCCCTGGCTGACCATTCCCGAGCCGATGCCATCGAATCTGGCCAATATCCGTCAGGTAGCCATACCGCCCAGCGGACATATGCTGGGAATTTATGCGCGCACCGACAATGAGCGTGGGGTGCATAAGGCGCCCGCCAATACTGTAGTGCGTGGTATTACCGGATTAACGCGCAGCCTGAACAAAGGCGAGCACGATATTCTCAATCCGTTCCCCCGGAATATTAATGTGGTGCGCGATTTTCGCGAGGACAATCGTGGTATCCGTGTGTGGGGCGCACGGGTCATCACCAGTGACAGCGACTACAAGTACGTCAATGTAAGACGGCTGCTGATTTTTATTGAATCTTCCATAGACAGGGGTTTGCAGTGGGTGGTGTTTGAGCCTAACGAAGAAGATCTTTGGGCCCGGGTGCGGCGTGCAATCACCAACTTCCTGACAGTTGTGTGGCGCAACGGTGCACTGGAGGGAGAAACCCCGGATCAGGCATTTTTTGTGAAATGTGACCGGACCACCATGACCCAGACTGATATCGATAACGGCAGGTTGATCTGCACAGTTGGTCTGGCACCGGTTAAGCCGGCTGAATTTGTAATAGTCCGCATCGGTCTGTGGACCGCCAATACGCAGCAATAGCGGGAGATAAATAATGCAAACTGACCAAAGAATTGATCCTTTTCGCGGCTTTAATTTTGTTGTTGATATTGATAACACGCCAATCGCCGGCTTCAGTGAAGTCGGCGGGTTAACCGCAGAAGGTGATCCAACCGAATACCGCGAAGGCAAAGATCCTGAAAATCATGTGCGCAAACTGGTGGGTCTGCGCAAGTATGCCAATCTGACGTTCAAGCGAGGGTATGTGAAAGACAATACCCTGTGGCAGTGGTATGCCAACATTGCCAACGGTGTGCCCGACCGGCGCAACGGCAGCATTGTGCTGATGGATGAAGCGCACAAGCCGGTGATGCGCTGGAACTTTGAAAATGCCTGGATCAATAAGATCGAAGGTCCGGCGATGAATGCTACCGGCAATGATGTGGCTATCGAAAGCATGGAGCTGTGCCACGAAAAGTTAACACTGGAAATTGAGGCTGGCGCAGCCTGATATGCCGGAACGCTTACGCCCAGGAGTAATTACCGAGCGGGTGGATGCATCCGCACCGGGTATATCGGTTATCCGTACCGATATTGCCGGTTTTGTGGGTATTGCTGAATCCGGGCCACTGCACACGCCGGTGCCGCTGCAGTCATTCCGTCAGTTTCAGGCGCATTTCGGTGATTTTACCGGCCAGGGTTACCTGGCTTACAGCATCAGGGCTTTCTTTGAAAACGGTGGTCGGCGCTGCTGGGTGGTTCGGGTGGCATCGCGACATGTGACTTTTGGAGCCAGAAGTGCTTCGCACACAATAACCTCAGCAGGGGTGCCGGCGTGGCAAATTGAGGCAGCCAACCCGGGCTGCTGGGGTAATGACCTGTCGGTGGCGTTACGTACACAACGCTTAGCACAGACTGATCTGGATCCAGCCTTGAGCCGGCCGCAGTATGCTGTGGTTTCGTCGGTAGCCGGTTTTCGGCGGGGCAGTCTGGTGCGTCTGAGCCAGGCTGGTGCGCCGGTTCAGCAACGGGTGGTATCTGCTGTGGATGCAATCAACAAGCGGCTGTATTGGGTTAATCCCAAGCCCGGCGCCGGATTACCTTATGACCTGCCGCTGAAAGGGTTTGATCCAAATACAGCAATCACTGCGGAAGATATTACCTATCGCGTACTGGTATACCGTAAAGGCCGCTTGCTGACTCACTTCAGTGGCTTAAGCCTGATACCGGAACACCCATTGTATGCGCCGGAAGTGCTGGCAACGGCCAGTTATCCGGTGGGACTGAACGGTCGTGACCGGTTGCCTGCTGCACCGGCACCGATTGTTATTCAGGACCTGCGTGATGATGCCAGCAACATTCCGGATTTACTGGAATTTGAGGAAGGGGCGGTAACAGCTTTGGCTGGCGGCACAGACGGACTGGAAAAACTGACGGTCGCTGATTTCATCGGTGAACAGCCTTCGCCATTGGATAGTGATCAGCTGAAAGCCCATAAAATCCGGGGCATTGAAGCGCTGAATCTGGTGGATGAAATTGCCGTGGTTGCAGTGCCTGATATTGTTATTCAGCCTCAACCCGATCCAATATACGCACCGGATCCGCCGGCTGAAATTGACCCCTGTATAAAGTGTCCACCACCGCTGGAACCGGTGGAGGTTTTTACGCCGCGACCTCGTGGTAAAGAGTTGCCGCCGCGCTTCAGTGATGCACAGGTGTTTCAGGTACAGGCGGCTCTGATAGAGCATTGCGAACTTCGCTGTGACCGGGTGGCGGTACTCGATCCACCGTTCAGCGCTGTGCAAAACGATGCAGCCGGTATTGGCGCGATTCAGGCCTGGCGGGCACGTTTTGACAGTTCTTATGCGGCACTTTATTACCCCTGGCTGCAGGTTCTGGAGCCACGCGGGACCGACAGCGTGAGAATGGTACCGCCCAGTGGACATGTGCTGGGGCAATATGCTGATGCCGATTTGACCACCGGCGTACACCGGGCTGCTGCCAACCGTGAGCTGGTTTGGGCGCAAGCCATCAGTCTGCCGCTGGCGGACGGACAGCACGAAATACTTAATCCACTGGGAATAAATGCCATCCGGGAAGAGCTTGGCCGCGGAATCCGAATCATGGGCGCGCGCACGCTATCCAGTGATCCGGACTGGCGCTATGTGAATGTTCGCCGGTTGCTGCTGATGATTCGCAAGGCGGTTGATGTAGCCACGCAGTGGGCGGTATTTGAGCCCAATGACGACGAAACCCGCAACAAACTCAGCATGGCGCTGCGTAGCTTCCTGACAGCAGTCTGGCAGCAGGGTGCGTTGATCGGCGCTACCCCGGAGCAAGCCTATTTTGTTAAGTGCGACGGGGAAAATAACCCCCCGGATCAGCGTGATAAAGGCCGTTTGCTGGCGCATGTGGGGGTGGCACCCAGCAAGCCGTTTGAGTTTGTTGTACTGCGGGTTGGCCGGCAGGGCAATGAACTGGAAATTACCGAATCCGTGATGTTAGCGAGGGCTGCCTGATGCTGTTTAATGTTGGCGAACGTGAAGACCCGGTACTGGCGTATAACTTTACCATCAGCCTGCTTGATTCTTCCTCATCAATGGCCAAGGCGGTCACCACCATTGCCGTCAAAAGTGTGATTGATGATCCGGTGGGCGGGTTTAACGAATGCACCGGCCTGGACATGAGCATGGAAGTTGAGGAGTACATGGAAGGGGGTAACAACGGAACCGTGCTGAAATTCCCGACCCGGATCAAATACGAAAAACTGGTTCTGAAAGCCGGGCTGACTCGCGGCACAGCACTGTGGGACTGGTTCCACGGTTTTATCGAGGGCAAGGTGCAGCGCAAGGATGGCCTGATCACTCTGCACAACGAACAGCATGAAGTGCATACCGTGTGGGAATTCAAGCGGGGTCTACCGGTTAGCTACAAGGGTCCGCAGATGAATGCCCAGCAAAGCAATGTGGCGTTCGAATCAATTGAGATCGAGCACGAAGGTCTGGTCCAGCTGCCCGGCGCCAGCGGGCTGGCATCGGCGATCAGCAGTGCCGCCGAAGGCATTGCCAGTCTGTTTTAGAGGAGGTGCGAAATCATGCAGGTCATTATTGAACAGATTGTCAGCCAGATTCGTGCCTTTGACGCCAACCTGTCCAGCGAAACGCTGCAGCGGGTGGTGGCCGCAGCCGTAGAAGCGGTCAAGACGGAAATGCGCCAGCAGGACCGTCAGGCGGAAGAAAACTCGTTGCAGAACTATCAGCAGCGCAATCAGCCATGGCGGAGATAGCTGATGACGAAACCTGAAAGAGCCACATTGAGCGTTGAGTGGATTGGCGGATCGGCAAAAGCCGGCGGCAAGACCAAAACCTATCCGGTACAGCATAATCCCAAGGAGCTGTCACTGGAAAAAAGCGTACAGCTGGCGGAAATCAATATTCCCGGACTGGATGCGCCATTGCAGCAGTTTATCCGCGGGCAGGCGGAAAAACTGACCATTGAACTGTTCTTCGATACCACAGAAAACGGTATGGGCGATGATGCCGTCTCGGTTACCGAGAAAACCGATGAGATTTATCAGCTGGTCAAGGTTGAGTCCACCAGTCATGCGCCGCCGGTGGTGACATTTGCCTGGAACAAGCATTTTTCCGGCGACACCCTGGATGCGGGCGGCAGCTGCAATCAACTGCGCAACAGCTTCAAGGGCGTGGTGGAGAGCGTCAAGCAGAACTTTACCCTGTTCAGCCCGAAAGGGGTGCCGCTGCGGGCCACAATAAACCTGGTGTTGCGTGAGTACCGCACACTGAAGGAGCAGATGGACCAGTTGCACCTGAGCTCACCGGACCGTACGCACAGCCATGTGCTGGCAGCAGGTGAAGATTTGAGCAAGCTGGCCGGCACCTATTATGAGTCGCCGGCGGACTGGCGGCATATAGCCGATGATCCGGACAACGGCATAGAAGATCCCCGCCGCCTGCAGACCGGTTCGGTATTAACCGTTCCTGCGATAACGCCGAGGTTGCCGTAATGGTGTTGCGCACCGTCAGTGAAGCTTCCACCGATCTGTATCAGGGTTTTTATGTCCCCCGTTTCGAGGTCCGGATTGAGGGCGCAGGACTGCCCGATGACGTGCTCAGAGACGTGATTGAGGTGAAGTATAAAGACAGCATTGATGAACTGGACACCTTCCAGTTGACCGTCAACAACTGGGAGGCCGAACACAATCGTTTCAAATACATTGGTGATGAATTGCCGGAGACACTGAAGGCCGGTGATGAGCGCGGCCTGCGTCAGAAGCTATTTGAGCCATGTGAAAAACAGGTCGGCATCTACATGGGCTACGGTGCCTCATTGAGTCTGATGATCACCGGTACTTTCACCACCATGGAACCGGAATTTTCACCCAGCGCTGCAGCCACCTTAAATGTACGCGGCATCAATGTGCTGCATCAGCTGAGGCGAATCAAATACGACGATCAATTCAAGAAGAAAAAGCCCAGCCAGATTGCCAAATTAATTGGCAAGCGTGAAGACAAAAAACTCAAGGCCAAAAGGTTTCCCATGGACATCGAAACCGTTAAGAAAGCCGAAGCTGAGGAAAAGGAAATCCTGGTGGTCAATCAGAAACAGGAATACGACATCGATTTTCTGTGGAAGCAGGCCCGCAAGGTCGGTCATGTGGTCACCATTCTGGAACCGGTGGATGACAAACCCCGGCGGTTGTATTTCGGCCCGACCGAAAACGCGGAAAACCGGGTGCAGTATGAACTGGAGTGGGGTAAATCTTTAATTCAGTGCAGTCCGCGGCTGACCACTGCCAATCAGTATAAGTCGGTAACCGTTAATGGCTGGGACCGCAACAGTCAGAAGGTCATCAGCTACAAGGCAGACCTGTCTGATCCGAAGTTGAGAAAACTCAACCCGGATTTGCACGAAATGATCAATGTCTGCGATCCGCGCGAAGAGCTGGTGGTTGACGAACCGGTGTTTTCCAAGGATGAAGCCAAGCAGAAAGCACTGGCCATTCTGAGTGATCAGCTGAAGCAGATGGTGAAAATCAATGGAACCACCATCGGTCTGCCGGAGTTACGCGCCGGCGCGATTGTCAGCATCAAGGGAATCGGCAGCCGATTGAGCGGCGACTACTTTGTCGAAGAGACCGAGCACATTCTCAATGACAGCGGCTACCAGACCAAATTTCAGGCACGCCGCGAAGATATTCCCAGCAGTTCCTCCAGCGGTCAGGGCCGCAACCTGGGAGGCAACGCATGAGAGCACCGACCTCAGGAATCGTCATGGCAACCGTGGTTTCCAACAAAGACCCTGATGGACTGGGCCGGATTGAAGTGCGCTTTCCATGGATGGGTGAAGATTCACCCACGCATTTTGTGTCTGTTGCGTCAATCATGGCCGGTGATGACAGTGGTTTTTTTGCGATGCCGCCGGCAGGTGCTGAGTGCCTGGTGGCATTTGACCAGGGCGATTTTGACCATGGGTTCGTGGTGGGATTTACCTGGAACCCGCAGCAGCCGGCACCTTCCAAGGATGAACGCGAGCGGATGATGCGCTCACGCAACGGCCACACCATTCGGTTTCTGGATTCCACTGTTGTCAACGGTAATAAAGGGGCGCTGACCATTGAAGATGCGCATGGCAATAAAATTGTGATGACCAATGCACTGGTACGGATCGTCAGCAAAGGGGATCTGGTATTGGAAGGCAACAATATTGTCATTCATAAACGCCCGGTAAGAGCAATGGGGGCGGATATATGACAAGTATTGATATCGCATTACCGGATGATCTCCAGGAAGCACTGAAACAGCCTATCTGTGCTGATATCAGTCTGCCCAAACCCGGTGAAGTAAAAATCGATCTGCCTTTTGGTGGGACGCTCAAAGGCATGGGGGATATTACCAAGGGTATTCCTTCAGACTGCTCATTGAGCTTTTCGCTGATGCTGCAACTTGGCCCGATTCTGGCCAATCTGGAGTGCTTCGTCAGCTTGCTGCGTCTGATCAAGCCATTGATTGATGTGATTAAAGGGCTGCCGTTCCCGCCGGTTGAAGCCATTAAGGAGTTCGCTGAAGCAGTACCTCCGGTACTTGAGTGCATCGGCAAGATATTCGGTCTTGGAATTCCGTTATTCATCAAAGATCTGCTGTGCCTGATCATCAAATTGCTGCGGTGCATGATTGATCAGCTGAAAAGCCTGGTGGCACTGCTGGGCGGGCTGCAATTACAAATAGATGCTGCCAGCGCTGAGGGTAACGAAGAGTTATTGAAATCTTTGGAGTGTGCCAAGGAGAATGCGATGTGTTCAGGCGAGGCGGCAATGCAGGCGTTTGAACCGATCACCCTGATCCTGGAGCTGGCTGCGCCATTAATGGAGATGGCCGGTGCCGGACCGATTGAAATCCCGGGGGTAGCACCGGTAGAAGATATTGAAGCCGCTGAACAGGTTATCGGTGTATTGGAAGAGTTTGTCGACACCCTGCAACTGGTGGCTGATGGATTGGGAGGCTGTGACTGATGGCTAACGCAGGCGAACGCAGCTTCCTGGGTAAAGGCTGGAAATTCCCGCTGCAGGTTAATCCCAATGGCAGCATAGCGGCGGCACGGCATGAGCAGAGCATAGAAGAATCGATCTATCTGATTCTAAGTACTGCGCCCGGTGAGCGGATCATGCTGCCGGCATTTGGCTGCGGCATTCACGATCAGGTATTTGCACCCAACAATTCGGCGACAGTCACACTGGTGGTCGACCGGGTAAGGCGGGCACTGGTGGCGTTTGAGCCGCGAATTGACGTATTGACGGTTGCTGCCGACACCACGCCGGAGCAGCCCAATGTGCTGCTGATCCGGGTGGATTACCGGGTCCGGTCTACCAATACCCTGGGGAATCTGGTGTATCCGTTTTATATCACGGAGGGTACTTAACCATGCCGTTACAAGATCAACTGCCGATCATTGATGATCGTACCTACCAGGAAATTATAGACGAGGCGCGTTCGCGCATTCCCCGTTATACGCCTGAATGGACCGATCAGAACGATTCTGATCTGGGTATGACCATGGTGCAGCTGTTTGCCTGGCTGACGGAAATGCAGATTTACCGCATGTCCAAAGTGCCGATGTTGAACTACATCAAGTTTCTGGAACTGGTGGGCATTGAGCTGGAACCTGCCAAACCGGCCAGCGCACGTATAGAGTTTCCAGTACTGCCTGCATTTGCCGAGCCGTATGTGATTGTTAATGCGCATACCCAGGTGACTACAGAAGAGCCTGATGATGATGGTCAAATCATTTTTGAAACCGATCAAGCGCTGATTGCGATCAAATCCAGGCTGGACCGGCTGCAGGCTTTTGATGGCTTTGCTTATCGCGATATCAGTCAGGAAAACGGTGACGTAACAGTTGGTTTTGAACCGTTTGGACATCTGGCCAATGACGGCAGCGCGTTTTTGCTGGGTTTCGATGGAGAATTGCCGCCGGTAACGATCAGTCTGACGCTGTGGGTCGAGACTGAACAGCATGATTTTCCAGTATTGCAGTGCACCGGTGAGCAATTGCAGCCGAGCGTGTCGGCTGATCTCGCCTGGGAATTTTGGAATGGTCAGGAATGGCGTTTGCTGGATGTGCTTAAGGACGAGTCAGCGCGCATGACACGCAGCGGCGAAGTTCAGTTGATCGGCCCGGCTAAAGACCAGATGGCGCCTGCAGCACTCGGGAAAGTGACTGATCAACGCTACTGGATTCGTGCCCGGGTGACACAATCCGGTTATGAAACTGCACCCAGGCTGCTGGCAATACGCACCAATACGATCACTGCTACTCAGGCGGAAAGCATAGCGTTTGAAGTGGTGGGTGGCAGTAATGGTGAAGTGGAGCAGGTGGTTACTCTGGCCGATGCGCCGGTATTGGCTGGCTCACTGGAACTGCAGGTGGATGAAGGCAGTGGCTTTGAAAACTGGGTTGAACAGCCGGACTTCTTCGGCTCAGGCCCGGATGACCTGCATTATGTTTTAAACCGGTCAACCGGGGAAATTCGCTTCGGCAATGGAATTCAGGGCCGTATTCCAGTGGCCAATCCACGCCGCCCGGCCAATTTCCTTGCGCTCAACTACCGTGTAGGTGGTGGTGTGCGGGGCAATCTGCCTGAGCAGTCATTGAAAGTTCTGCAGACCAGTATTGCGGGTCTGGATGCGAATGCAGTCGGCAACCTGTTTCCCAGTGCCGGCGGCGCTGATGAAGAGACTTTTGATCAGGCCCGGCAACGTGCCCCTCAGATGCTTAAGAGCCGTGAGCGGGCAGTTACCGCAGAAGATTTTGAACTGCTGGCGGTTCGTGCCGCCAACATTGCCCGCGCCAAGGCACTGCCGCTTTTCCATCCGAAATTCCCCGGTGTTGAAGTGCCCGGGGTGGTGTCGGTAGTACTGGTTCCAGAAGTTGATACCAGTGAAAACCCGGCGCCGGTGCCCAGCGAAGGCACCTTGCAGACAGTCTGCGAGTTTTTAAATGACCGGCGGCTGTTGACCAGCGAAGTTTACGTGATTGGACCACGCTATCAGCAGGTCACAATCACTGCTGAAGTAATTGCCATGGAGAATGCCGACCTGGCACAGGTGAAAACCGATGTGCTCAACAGTGTTACCGGTTATTTTGACCCGATAACCGGCGGTGAAGACAGCAGCTTGAGTGAGCCGGGCTCCGGCTGGCCGTTTGGCGGAGATATTTTTTATTCGCTGCTGTATAAGCGGCTGCTGATTGACGGGGTCAAACGGGTGGTTTCACTGACGGTGAGCCTGGATGATGAAGACTATGCGCCATGTCAGGATGTGCCGGTTGAAGCCGGAATGCTGCTGAGTAACGGCGCGCATCAGATCGAGCTGCGATATGAGTAACTGCAGCGTCAAACAAGCACCTGTTACTCAGGCTTTCAGCTCGAAAAGTCATGCAGGCTTTCTACCGGCAGCAGCGCGTCCACCACATGATCCACTACAGATTGCCCTGGATGAGCGTGTCGGCTGGCGGCTGCGGGAAACATTGATTGACGGTATTGAAGCAGCGCCCCAGGATGGTGCATTGACCATTGCAGCTGATCCCGACAGCGGTCGTTTATTGAATGAAGCCAGCGGCAGTTTCGGTGGCTTGAGTACACCGCCGAATATCTCGTTGGCACCGGATGGGACAGTGTACCTGCTGGATTGGTTAAGCGGCCGGTTGAAGCGCTTTGATGCCTGTGACTGCGATTTCACCACTGTGCCGTGCACTGGTGGCTTTGGCGATCAGCCACGTGAGCTGGGAAATCCGGTAAATACAGCGCAATCGGAAGACGACATACCTTCGATCTTCCCTGGAATCGGGATATGCGGGGGCAATCTCTATTTGGCCGACCCGGCCAATCATCGTCTGCAGGTATTCAGCCTGCATGGTTTTGCGCTGCGTGGATTCTGGAACCCGCCGGCTGAACATCAGCCCCAGGACTGGCAACCTTCTGCAATCGGCTTCGATCGCAGGGGCTATGTGCTGGTCAGCGATCCGGCGAATGGCTGTATACATCAGTTCAACCCGGGCGGACGCTGGGTTGGTTGTATTGAAGGCGTTGGTGCAGTACGGGCGCTGGTGACCGATTGTGAAAACCGGCTGTATATGTTCAGCGATGAGATTGCCCCGATAAAAATCTATTCGCTTGATCAGGATGTGTGGCTGAGCACAGCAGTTCGCTATGACGAAGTGGCTGCAAGGTTCGATAAGCTTCCGATTACGGTGACCCCGGATGGTTATCTGAATCTGGCCTCACTGTGTGTGGGCCGGCAGGACGGCAGACTGTTTGACCTGCAGGGCGATGCGGTTACCGGTAAGCAGTTAACCGCTGGACATACTTTCGTTCAGCAGGCCAGCTATATCTCTGCGCCACTGGACAGCCGGCTGTATCGCTGTCAGTGGGATCGCATCAGCATTGACGCAGTGATCCCGGAAGGCGCGCGTATCAAAGTAAGCACCTACAGTGCTGAAACAGAGCTCAGCGATGGGCAGATTCTGGATTTGCCGGAAGATGTCTGGAGCACAGCACAAACCATGTTTCCTCAGCTGCGCGGCCAGGATTGGGATGCTTTGATTCGATCTGAGCCGGGACGTTATTTGTGGCTGAGGCTGGAGTTTTTGAGTGACGGCAGCGTCACTCCCGGGGTGTACCGCATCCTGGTGGATTTTCCGCGTATCAGCCTGCGACGGTATTTACCTGCGGTATTGGGAGAAGAACCGGTATCAGCGGATTTCACCGATCGGTTTCTGGGTATATTCGACCGCAGTTTTCGCGGTATCGAAAGTAAGCTGGACCAACAGGCCGGTTACTTCGACCCAATGTCTGCGCCGGCAGGACCGGGACGCAAGAACTTTCTCGGCTGGCTGGCTTCATGGATAGGAATTAACCTCGACAGAACTTTGCCGCTGGCCAGGCAGCGGTACATTCTCAAGCAGGCTGGGAAACTGTTTCCATTGCGCGGCACGCTATGTGGATTACGTAAAAATCTAGAGTTGTATCTGGGACTGGATCAAGTCGCCTGCAGGCGTGAGCGCGGCTGTGCGCCATGCACTACACCGGAACCACCTGAATGGCAGCTGCCGCAGCTGATATTGGAGCATTACCGGCTGCGACGCTGGATGTTCCTGAATGCGGGGCGACTGGGTGAGCAATCACGTCTGTGGGGGCAGGATATCGTCAACCGCAGTCAATTGAGCGGTCCTCAGACCAATGGCAATGCCCGGTTGGGTGTTACGCAACTGAATACTACGCAGGATCCTTTTCGTGATCCCATGCACGTTTATGCGCATAAGTTTTCTGTATTCGTTCCCGGCTGCATCGGCAGGTCCCGGCAGCGGCGCAGACGGCTGGAACAGTTGATTGAACAGGAAAAACCTGCGCATACGGCACACCAGCTGATTTTTGTGGAACCAAGGTTTCGTATCGGTGTGCAGTCGATGATTGGATTTGATTCGGTGATCGGTTGTTATCCGGAAGGTGTGGTGCTGAATCAGTCCGGACTGGGTAAGGCATCAGTGCTGGGACCGGCAGTCCGGGGTGGACCGGAACTGCGCGTCGGTCAAAACGCCCGGATCGGAACGACAACAACTATTAATTAACAGGCGGCAAGAACTAACTGACAAGTGGATGAACAGGCAATGAGCAAGCAAGCAACAACATGCCCCAACTGTAAGGCCGAAACCTATACACGGAATAATTACTTCACCGGCAAGCTGATGGTGGAGCGGGATTTCACCGACGAGCAGCACTACTTTATGGAGAAGCTGCGATTGCACAATCAGCGGTTGCACGGCAGCGGCATTGTCTGCGGGCTGCAGATCGTGCAGCACGACAATCCAGCCTGCCGTGACCGTTATGTCATATTGCAGCCGGGAACCGCCATCGATTGCTGTGGTAAAGAAATTCTGGTCACCGAGCCGGAAGTGATCGATCTGCATGCTTTTCCTGAATTACAGGAATTGCTGCAGCAAAATAATGATGAGGCGCATACGCTGCAATTGCGTATATGTTACCGGGAGTGCCCGACCGAAGACATTCCGGTTCTGTATGACGAGTGTGGTTGTGATGATACCCAGTGCGCACCCAACAGGATTCTGGAAAGTTACCGTATAGAGCTGGCCATAGACCCTGAAATTGATGCGCAACCGGTACTTCAGCCTGCGCTTGACTGGGCTTCCACGGTCAATATCGCGCATGCCCGTGAGGCCGTTCTGCATGAAGCCAGCGGGCGGTTGTATACCATCACTTCAGGTGATCAGGCCAATATCTATCAGGTAAGCACCAACAACCTGGCGATTGAGGATTCATTCGCCATAAACCGGCCTGCACTGGCAATTGCCGTAGCACCTGATGGTAATCAGCTGTATCTGATTACCACTCATGCCGATGGTCTGGATCAGGGCAATTCGGAATTATGGGTATTTGATACCAGTGGTGACAATACGTTGTCCGATGGGCCGGTACGCGGAGCTGAGATTCCCGCCAGCATTAATAATAAAGTGTCGCTTGCCTGCGCACCTGATGGAAGACTGATTGCGGTATTTCGGGCCGACGGAAAAGTCAGGGTTTGGGAGGCCGGTGTACCCGATCCTGCGGCTTTACCCAATGCCCAGAAAGCCAACATTGGCGCTAATCTGCGGGATATGGCAGTGGCCCAGGATGGGGTTACTGTGTATATCTCCGAATTTGATAGCGGTAACCTGCATCAGGTTAATATCGATGTGAACGGGCTTGACCCACAGGTAACGGCCTTGCCTGGCGTATCGTTGAACTGGATAGCGATGCTGAACAGCAGCGGACCTGACCGGATTATAGCGCCCGACCATGCGGCACAGACATTACATGTGATTGATCCGGTTGGCGGCAGTGTGGTGGAGAGTGCTTCCCTGGGATTTACCGGAAGGCGTGTGGCTGTCAGTGAAGGTGGTCACTGGGCTTATCTGCTGGAATCTGATGGCACTGATAACCTGGTTCATGCCATCAATCTTCAGCGGGTGCTGCAGGGAGAACCTGTTATACCCGGAGAGCCGGTTAAGGTTGGTAATTTATCCAGGCAACTGGTGTTAACAACTGCGGGTCGGCGCCTGTATATACCCTATGCCGAAGATCTGGCAGTGCCTGATGCCGGTGGTATTGCAGTGCTGGAAATCACTGAGCAGGATTGCCGAGAATTGCTCTGCAATATCAATGATTGTCCCGATTGTGAAACGTCTGACTGCCTGGTACTGGCCACTATGGAAAATTACCGGCCGGGTAATCAACTGGTAGATCCGGTTGATCCGCCTCCTGAACCGGGCGCAGATGAGGCGGCTAATACAGCCCGTATAGACAACAGCCTGCATCGACAGGTTTTACCCAGCACTCAGTCATTGGCTGAGGCCATCAAGTGCATCCTGGACAACTGCTGCGGAGGCGGTGGCGCCGGTGAGCAGGGGCCGCCCGGACCGCCGGGTCAGGATGGCCAGAATGGCCTGGATGGTCAAAACGGCCAGAACGGTGAGAATGGAGAAGACGGTGAAGACGGTGAAGATGGCATAGGTATAGATACGAATCTGCCGCACATCTGTTTTATCAATTGGACACATTCAGTGGGCACTCGATTTACTGCTGACGAAGCCATGACCATGGAGTACCTGCAATCACAGGGACTGGTGATCGGTTTTGATACACCGGTGGTACGGGATGATTTACACGCAGGCAGCATCGAAGTGCTTTATTTCAACTTTGAAACCGAATGCTGGTGTTCATTAAGTATCGATGAATTTAATGGGCTTGAGTTCATCAATGGCCCGCCATGTGACCATGCCAGCAGGTTTAATCCCGAGTTTATCGGAGGTCAAAATGATGGCGGGTTGAGCTTTCAACCGGTACCGGACTCAGTCAATCAGGTCAATGGAGTACAGCTGACCTTCACCGATCCGGCCCGAGCTATCCGGGAAATTACAGATAATGTAGGTGTTGGTTTCATAAGGGTATTCGTGAATGGTGATTTCATTCGCGGCAGGCACCTGGATACTGAGGAATTTCGCAGCGGGGATTTCGACCACATACAACCGTGGTTACGCCCCAGCACAACCGGTAACCCCAACCCCGATGACAACTATAAAACGGGCGACGGCATTGAAGGAGGCACATTCGAAAGCTGGGTATTGTTGCTGCAACTCAATAACCAGGATGACGACGACAACACCGGCTTTTCACGTGCTGCCGAAATGGCACGGCGCATCGGTATAACAGGATTACGGAGATAAGCAATGGCTACGACTGCATTTACTCAGGCACCCTGTTCTCCGCCGCCCAAGGTTAAAAAAACACCGGCCTGTCCGGATTGCGGCGCGCTGGAATGTCTCTGCCGGCCACGATTCTTTGCCGGTCAGTTACTCAGCGAACAGGATTTGAACCGGCTGGATCAATACATCAAGAAAAAAAATCAGCTGCATAACCGCAATCTGCATGGCTGGGGCGTGGTTAACGGATTGAAGGTTTTATGCGATCCCTGCGGGCAGGTTAAGGTTACCGAAGGCTATGCCATCAGTCCATGCGGGGATGACATTGTGGTCTGTGAGGACACGCCGGTAGATATTTGTGCGTTGATCCGCCAATGCAAACAGCAGGATCGTGACAGCATTGACTGCCAGCCTTTCAGTGTGCCGGGCAGCGACGGTTGCGATGATCTGGAAGAAGAGTGGATTCTGGCGATCCGCTATGCAGAATTTCCCAGTCGTGGCATAACAGCCTTACGTGGCGGTTGTGCCTGTGGCAAACCCGGTGGCGCATGCCAGTGCCAGGGAAATGGTAATTGCAACGGTAACTGCAATGGCAACTGTGGTGGCCAGGGCAGCTGTAACTGCGGTAAGGGTGCTGGAGCCACAGCCGGTGCAGGTATAAAACCCAGAAGTGCGCCAGCCGAATGCGAACCGACTATTGTATGCGAAGGTTATCAATTCGATGTCTTCCGCAAACCGGAAACGGATGATCCCCAGGGCGGCTTTGATGACGATGATGATGATCTGTCATTCGGCGGGAAGCTGGGTGAGCAGTTTATGTGCTGTGTACAGGATTTATTCAGCAGCATTCCGCAGCCGCCATCCCAGGATCCGACAATAGACAGTGTCAATGAGAATTCCGCAGCCTGGCATCAATGGTGTTGTCGCACGCGTGAAGCAATGATCAGTTACTTTTCACGGCACCCGGGAACCAACTGTGAGGTGCTCAGAGAATTGCATACAATCATTTGCCCCAATCCGAATACCGACCTGTTTGCTGAACGCTTTGTTGAGACCCTTTATCAGTTGGGGCTGATACTTATCGAAGGTATGTTCAACTGCCTGTGTCTGGCATTACTGCCACCCGCGCCTGAAGCAACTTCAGATCCGCGCGTGCCATTGGCATCCGTCAAAGTGCGTGGCAAGGATTGCGAAATTGTCAGTGTGTGCAACTGGACTTTATGCCGCAAGCTGGTCACTACATGGCCAAGCATGTGTTATTGGTGGAGCATTGTGCCGATAGGTCAAATGTTCCGTAATGCGCTGGATAGATTATGTTGCGAAGGCTTTAATTTTGCTGATCGTATATCTTTTGACAACCGGCGTGGAAGTACTGAAACAGGCTTCGACCCGAACATCGAAGAGACCAGTGTCGAGGCATTGGGGTTTGCTGACAATAACGCTGGAACCGCCGGTTCTGGCAGCCAGGCAAGAGCCAGCAATCGCCTGAATCCGCAATTCAATCTGGGGCGTGAACTAAGGTCAGTAGGTCGGTTTTTCGGTGCCAGTTTCGCACGCATTGACAAGGATGTGGATCCGGCATCATTTTTAAACAGCATGACCCGATTCAAAATTTCCACGGAACAACCAGGCCTGGAAAAAATTGAACAACGCAATCTGCCGCAGTTCCTGTTGTTGAACAGCCTTGCCAAGCCATTGCTTGCTTCCGGCTTCAGGCAGGATAAGGGTGATGGCGGGCTGATGTCGGCCTTGCTGGACAGCAGTAGCCTATTTGCAGCGCCGTCAGATAACGCCGGTTTGCAAAATCGTGTAGCGGATATGGAAAAACAGCTGCAACAGCAGCAGCAGTTAATCAATTCGCTGCAATCAAGCAACCAGGCAGTAGCTGAGAGTGTAAAAGTGACGCGTAAAGCCAAGCCGGCAAAAAAACCGTCACGCAAAAAAACCGCCACCAAGAAGAAGACGGCTAAAAAGGCTGCAAAAAAAACGCTGAGGAAATCCAGTAGCAAGAAATCCGTCAGTAAAAAAACCGGAAAAAAATGAGGGTTAGATCATGACGCAAACTGCAGCTGAAAGGCCGGCTTTTTTTGAAGGTCAATACCTGGGCGCAGATGATCTGTCCGCGTTGGTCAGTTACTTTCGTGAACAAAACGCACGACAGACCCTGGGGCAACATTCCTGGGGCATTGCAATTGGTCTGGACCTGGTGGAAGCAGAAGCAGCTGATGGCACGCTGGATGTATTCGTCCAGCCCGGTCTGGCCTTTGATGGATATGGCCGTCTGATCGTGGTATCCGAACAAACGCGCCTGGACGGTGCTCAGTTTTCCGGAGCAGCCAGTGGCGAAGTTGAAGTTTGGATTCGCTACGATCAAAGTGAGCGTGAAGGCGTGCGCAAGGGATTTGAAGTCTGCTCGGAAGAAGATGTATTTGCCCGGGTGAATGAATCGTTTGCCATCGAAGCCGGGCCGCGCAACAGCATTCTGGAGCGGCAAAGCGGTGTTGATGTCAATGGGTTCAATGTTCTGGATGCACGCGAAGCATTGCGCCAGCCGAATCCCGATGCGCCGTTGATCTGTGACGGGTCAGTGGCGCATCAGGTATTTCCGGAAAATGATGATGACGCTTTATGGCTGGTGCCGCTTGGCCATGTGCGCTGGCAGGGCGGTGTACCCGGATCCTTTCAGCCGTTGACCGAAGAACAGCGTGTCCGCAGTCGCCGTAAGCGGCGTTATGTTGGTGTTGTAGCGGAATCGCTGCTGGCGGCCGATGGGCTGATCAGGTTGCGCAATCGGCATACGCCGGCAGACCCCGGAGATGTTGCTGATGCATTGTGCAGTCAGGGTGTTCCCAAGGGCGCGGATTTTTATCTGTGTGAAAATGAGTTACTGGCGCGAGAGCTGATCTGGCTGGAAGGTAATACCAGGGTTACTGGTGACTTGCGACTGTTTGGTAGCCGGTTGGAGTTTCGTGAAACTGATGGCCGTGATTTCATCGCCCGGACTGTCGACGGTGTCAACATACCTGAGAGTTCAGCTGTGCTGCTGCAACGTAATGATGCCAACCCGAAAAACGGCGTAGACCTGCAACTGTTGCTGGGTGAAAGCGAAGATGGCCGCAACCGTTTGAGCATTGCCCAGGCTGTGGTTGAAGGTGGCGATTTGTGTGATCTTGATTTCCCATTGGACCAACAGAAAATCCAAGTGGTGTTTCAGGATGACGGCAAAGTCGGCATAGGCGCGGTGGACACTGCGTTGTCGGCGCCGCTGACGATACGTGGTATTGGTGAGCAGAGCGAACTGCTGGCATTGGAAAATGCTGCCGCTGCACCATTATGGCAGGTCAACATGGGGCCGAATCAGGATGCTGTGAATGTTGTTGAAACTGCGGCTGGTGTCAGCCGACTGCATATTGCCACCGGCGGGAATGTTGGTGTAGGAACCGATGAGCCGACAACCCAGTTACATATCAAGGGTGATGACCCTGATCTGTTTCTGGACATCAACAGCACCTCTCCCAATCACGCAACAGAACTGCGTTTCGGCAACGACGGCATTCATTCGTCATCAATCTACTGGTCCAGAATTTCAAAGAAAATCACCATCAATAATGAGGGGGTAAATTCACTGGTTATTGATGAACAGAAAGTGGGGCTGGGGACGAATAATCCTTTAGCTACGCTGCATGTGGCGACCGGCAGTGATGTCAACAGCAACGATGGCACCGGCTATCTGATTATTGGTGAGCAGGGGAATCAGAACCTGGGTCTGGATCGCAATGAGATTCAGGCACGCAACAACAATTCCACCTCTACTTTGCATATGCAGCTCGAAGGTGGTGACTTTGCAGTGCATTCATCGGGTGCCAGCCGCTTTGTTGTAAAAGATGATGGAGACACCGGTATCGGTACCAATCTACCGTCAGCCAAGCTGGATGTGCGTGGCGATATCAAACTGGGTGACCTGGGCAGCCTGTATGCACCTGGTAGTTCTGAAAATCTGCGCATTGTCGTTGGCCGAATCAACAGCAACGGGACGATTGCGCAGGGTGATGGATTTGTTTCTGTAAGGCTCCTGGCAGGAAGGTACCTGGTTAGTTTTACAGAAGGCTTTACCGCAACGCCGTATGTCGTGACATCCCCATTCGGACATGACGACAACATAGCCTCGGTGCATAGCGTTACAACCGGTGGTTTTGAAATCCATACCCATGACGTGGAAGGTTTTGAAACCGGTCAGGGACAGGATGCAGCATTCACTTTCATGGTGATGGGCAAAAGATAGGAGCGAAGCATGGCGATCAGCAAAGAACGAATCAAATTGCGGCAACAGGAACTGGAAGCTGAAATCAATAAAGGTCAGCAGCAGTTGAACCTGTTAGACCGCCAGCGGGCTGAAATTCAGGACACCATGTTGCGGCTGTCCGGAGCACAGCAGGTGCTGGCCGAATTACTGGAAACCACCGCACAGCCCGAAACAGCCGTCGAACCACCGAGAAGTATTGCTGCCGGTTAACAGCAATGATGGCGCTGGCGCAATCAGATGACCGATTGGAGATTGGCAGGCTGAGTCTGGAATATTCGGTCAGCGCTGACCGACAGACTGCGCAGTCTGCACGGCAACGATTGGACCGGTTACTGGAGAATACGCTTCGCCAAAAACTGCATGGCCTGTATGATCCATTGCGTCCCGCCGGCGACGGATTATGGTTTATCCGGCGGCTGGAGCTGGATGCAGATATCGATCTGGAACTGAGTGATCAGCAGATCATGCGCAACTGGTCAAAGTGTTTTGCCCGGGCATTGCAAAGCTGCCTGCTGGACAGCAGTACCGAACAGCGGGTGTATTTTCCTGACTATCCCGATTATCTTGGCCAGTTTGTGCTTGCTTTGGCCCGGGGAATGGCCTGGAAGGCCTGGTATTTTGAAACTTTTTCCGGGTTGCGGTCGTTGCCTGCGCCAATGGCGATCGTCACTGCATTGTTGCAGGACCCGTCAATGGGACTGCAGTCTCTTATCAGGCTGCAGCGTCACGATATCGCCAGGGTTTTGAATGCATTAAGCGGTCAGGGAGCACGCCGGCTGTTGTATGGTTTTGCGGCATGTGAGTCAGCCTCTCAACCTTCCGCTGGAGAATTATCACAGGCCGTTGCTGCACAGATCGGTGGACAGCAAAACGTTCCATTGCTGGTAACCGACCATCCATGGTTGCAGGCGCTGGTAGTGTATCTGGGGGTAGCAGCTAATTCTCCGCAACTCGCCGGAAAAGCATTGGCGGAACTGACTCTGGCAGCGGTAACACTGGGAGATCAGGTACAGGTATTATCCAGGCAGTGTCTTGATGAATTGAGATCAGCGGTGCTGGCAGGCCGGCAATCAGAGTTGTTCAGATTGCTGCCGTTAGCTCAGGCGCAACGTCTGATGCCGTTGATTGATCTGCAGGCACATGACAGGCAACGATTGCTGCAGATTACTCAACCGATCGATAAAGCACAGAATCCAGCTGTTGCATCCAATGAACCGCGTTATACCGCATTCGGCGGTGTGTTTTTATTGCTTCCGTTAATCCGGAAGCTGCCACTGGATGAGATTCTGGTGTCATGGCCGGAACCCCCGGCTGGTGATAAGCAGTCTGTGATCAGATTGCTGCTGCTGGCAGAAAGTCTCGGTACCGGTGTTGCCGGGCGGGTATTTACCGATCCACTGCTGCGTGACGTGTTGAAAGTCCCACCCGGGTTAACCATCCGTGAGCTGCAAGACTGGTTGAACAGTATCACTGCCCGAAGAATTAACATGGCGCAGCAATGCTATGCCAGCTGGCGTTGGAATCAATCGGGCAATGATGCGCTAAGCCTGGCGGCATGCGGATTCGCCAATCGCCGGCTGGCAGTCGTTACTCAGCGGCAGCACCCTTATTGGCTGTTGTTGTGTGGGTATCAACCTGCTCGACCGAATCGCCTGCTGCACACCATCAAAGCTTTGTTGCCTGGCGAAGCAGGCAGTGAACGAGCTTTGCTAAAGTCTGCCGGATGGGCGCTGGAAAATGAAGCAGCGGTGCAGCTCAGAAACGACCTTGAATATCTTGCGCTGCCACAAAGACTGCAGCCTGATAATCACGCCCGCTGGCTGCTGATGACTATGGCACAGGGCATATTGTGTGATTTTGCCCGCCGGGTGCCGGGATTCTCCAATTCCTCTCTGCCGCACCTGTTCGATAACTTTCTGAATATGAGAGCCAGATTGGAAGCTGAACCGCAACGCTGGCTGGTGCGTCTTGGCCGGCCACCGTTGAATGTGGTGTTGGCTATGACAGGAATGGCCAGAAACCAGTACCGACTGGACTGGCGGGATAATCAGCTGGTTGAGCTGTATCAGGGAGATTAGTGCTGATGAGTTATCTGCCCAGAGCATCTTTTCAACCCGCCTTACAGCGATTGGATCTGCTGTTACACCGTGAAATATTGCGTTTGCGGGCAGCCTATCAGCTATCACTGGATGAGTTTCGGGGGTTGTACGTATCCGACAGTCAGGTGGATGCATTGGTGGGTCAATGGAATCGTGAACAGCAGGGTTCCGATTTGGAATCTCTGCAAAGCATGATCAGTGAACTTGAAGATGCCGGTCGGACATCGCTGGCGGCTGATCGCAACTGGAACCATCTGGTAAGCACATTTGGATTAACACCGGTGGAGCAGGATTTCATACTGCTGGCGCTTGCTCCTCAGCTGGCACTGAAGTACGAAACACTCTATGCCTATCTGAATAATGACATCACACGCAAATACCCGACCATCGATCTGGCATTACGGATGCTGGCTGATGACGACACATATGTATCCTGCCGTCTGGCACTGGGTCCACGCGGTGTGCTGTTGCGTGAGCAGCTGATTGAGCGTATCGGCAGTGGAAGTGATGGGGTTTCACTGGCAGCCGGTTTCCGGGTGTCACCGTCTGTGGTCAGTTATCTGCTGGAAGGAATCCCCTGCGATGACCGCTTGCTGCCCGCCTGCGAATACCTGAGCTGTTCGCCGGGATATGGGAACAGCCGGTCCCAGTCATCGGACAGCGTTGCCAGAGGCACGATAGAAGTCCTGGAAGGCGAACTTGGAGCTGGACGTCTCATGTATGCACGTGAATCGCTGGCTGATTTTGGTAAGGGCGTTTTGTATGTGGAAATGCCCAGCCTGGTGATGGCCTGTAATACATGTGGTGAAAGATTGGATGTCCAGTTGCAGCGCCTGTTGCTGCAGGCCCGGTTGTGTCGGATGGGGCTGTATCTGAACAATGTCGGTCGTTTGTTTGAAGGGGAAACCCGAGAGCGCCGGGAAATCGGCGCAGCCCTGATGTTGTTGCGAAAATCAGCTGTACCGGTTTATCTGGCGGTGGCCAGTAGTGCGGTCTGGCGTGAGTGGCTGCCGGGACTGCCGGCCAGGGTGAGGCAATTTACTGATCCCGATTTACCCCGCAGATTGCAGTTGTGGCAGGCTGCACTGGCAGCACGGCGGTTGCCGGTGGATGCCGGTGATATCCAGGTTGTGGCTGACCGGTTCGTGCTCAATCCAGGTCAGATAGCAGCGGCAGTAACTACACTGGTTGATGCATGCCAAGCGGGTTCCGATCCATTGAGTGTTGATCATCTGCTGACGGCCGCACGCGAGCAATCGGTTGGCGATATCGGCAAACTGGCTGACAAAATCAATACCACCCACCGCTGGGAAGATTTGGTTTTACCACGAGCTACGCTGGCGCGTGTTAATGAAGCAGTGGCGGCGATCATCAACCGCGGCATGGTATACCAACAGTGGCAGATGCGCCGCCGAACCGGTGGAAACAGTGGCTTGATGATGCTGTTTTCCGGCTCCAGCGGCACTGGAAAAACCATGTGTGCCAGCCTGATTGCTCAGGCTGTGGGGTTTGACCTGTATTGCATTGATCTGTCCAGCGTGGTGAGCAAATATATCGGTGAAACCGAGAAAAACCTGGACCGCATATTTAATGCCGCGCGACGGGCAAACTGCATCGTTTTCTTCGATGAGGCCGATGCCCTGTTGGGTAAACGCTCGGAAGTCAAAGATGCGCACGACCGCTATGCCAATGTGGAAGTGGCTTATCTGCTGCAGAAAATGGAACAGCATGACGGTGTAGTGATTATGGCGACCAATATTGCCAAGAACATCGACACGGCTTTTTCCCGGCGGCTGCACTACACCATCGATTTTCCACGACCAAATGCCGAGCACCGTGAAAGTCTCTGGCGCGGTATGTTTCCATCGGAAGTACCATTGGCGGAAGATGTTGATTTCACATTCCTGGCGCGGCATTTCGAAGGCACTGGCGGTGATATTAAAACCATTGCCCTGGATGCCGCGATGCAGGCAGCAGGCAGTGCGCAGCAGATCAACATGCAGTGTCTGGTGCGCGCCATGGCCCGGCAGTTGATCAAGCAGGGTAAGGCGCCCAGCGCGGCAGATTTCAAACAGTACTATCCATTGCTGGAAAGCAATGTGGAATCCGGTAGAACGAGGTCACGGCGCGTGGTCCGACACCCCAAAGCAGTTGCTGAACAGTAATAAAGGAGCATTTCATGGCTATCAATCTCAGCGCATTGCACAACGAAGCCACTGACGCTGTTGTTGTCGCATTAACCGAGCTGTATAAAAGCGACGATCCCGACATTCCCGGTCCCGATCCAAACTCACTGCGCGGTTTTGCTGAAGCAATGGCCAGCATCGCGGTGGCTACTGCGGAGCATATTGTGGCTCAGGCAGAGACGGAGCAATCGGGAGAGGGGATACGCTAGATACACCAGATAAATGAAACTGGCCAGCCATCATCTGAAATCTGATCATTCGGCGACGCCCGACCGAAAAAACGGGTCGATGCGCTCGTCCAATGATCATGCACAGATGCAACAGGTGGCTGGGAATCAGGCCGTGCAGGGTTTATTTGCCCAGACTATGTTGAAGGTGGGCAGTGTCGATGACCCCTACGAACAGGAAGCCGACCGGGTAGCAAGTCAGGTCATGCGTCAAGAGTCTAGTGGCAGTCTCCCTGCAATCACTTCGATTCATCCTCAAGTTTCCCGCAAATGTGATGAGTGTTCTGAGAAAGAAAAAACGCCGTTTACCCTTCAGCGTAAATCCCATAACCAAGGGTCGGCTGGCCATGCGGTTTCAGCGAGCCGGCTATCTCCGGCTTTGCAAGGTGGTCGTTCGCTTGGTAATGAGACCAGAGCTTTTTTTGAGTCCCGTTTTGGAAGAAGCTTCGGTGATATCAAAGTACATACCGGCGGCTATTCCAACCAAGTTGCTCAATCATTAGATGCCAAAGCATTTACAACCGGAAAGAATATTGTATTCGCAGCCGGTCAATACCAGCCTGATACATTCGAGGGGCGGCATTTGCTGGCGCATGAGCTGACCCACGTGATCCAGCAATCCAGGTGTGTGTCAATTGCGCCGGACATCCAACGGCAGGCCTCAGAACCAGATAACGGTGAAGCGGGTAAGACCTCTGCTGGTCATGGTCAGCAGATCAAGGATGCCATCGGAAGTGGTGATTACTCCGAGGCATTCAAAATTCTGAATGGACTGTCCATGTCAGCCATGCTGAAAACACTGGCTGGTATAGCATCAATCATGCATGCTAACCGGCAGCAGGCACATGGCGTGAATATGGGCAGAATTGATGCCGCACTTATTGCTGTAATGTTCGGTACCGTGTGCCGCTCACGACCCGGTTGGATGGCATTACCGGAAGATCAAAAGCAAACTGTATATGCTTACCTGAAGCTGGATACTGAGAAGATGCTGCGGGTGGATCGAGACCGCGAGCAATTGCTGGTGCGCATGTCCGGCGATAGTTTTTATGTGGTGCAAATGTCTGATGTGAGAGATAAAGAGCAGGATACGACCTGCCCTCCACCCGGTCCGCCATCCTCCGCCATCAGCGATCCTGATCAGGCGATTATTGATTCGCTCTTTGCGGCGCTCGGTGTGGGTGCGGGTGAAACCATTACGGTTGATCCCGGACATTCATTTTATCTTGCTGCAGTGGTCAAACTGATGGAGCAACAGGGTGCCTCATTTAATGAGGCACGTGATTACGTATTGCGTTCACTAGGGTTGGATACCAGCGATATTAATCAGGAGCAGGGCGGCTGGAATGAACAGCAGGGTGAAAAAGACGGAACGCACGGATTTGTGCCGCCGGGCATGCCGCCATGGCTGTGGCATGGCATTCAATGCCATCGAACCATCGGTGCGGGTTATGCTGGTGCCAACCCGGGGACGCTGCTGGATACCCATTTCACTGAAATTGTCCGGTTGCTCGGGCACCTGAGTTCACTGGTTGGTCATGGCCCGCCTACAGCGGAGTTATCGGCCTGTTATCTGATGCGGCCTGACATTTTCGATGCACCCAAGCAGCAGATATATGAAATCAAGTCACAGGAAACAGGCGCGGCCGCGGCCGCCGGCGAAGCACTGGCGTACAAAAAATGCTTCGATGCCGCCAAGCTGCCGGGCGTCAATATTACGCTTGGTTCGCCTGCTAATCCCGGTACCACAGGAGCTGCCCGGGATTCGAACGGCCGCTGGTGTATCTGGACCTGTCCGACACCGGGAGCGATAGTCTACGAAAGCCTGCTGCCGATGGAAAATCCTAATACAGCACTGGAACGGCTGATTGGCGAAACCAGGAATGCGCCACAGGTTGGTGTTGAGGTAATAACAGCGATCGCGATTCTGGGCGCTGTGGGCTTTGCAGAGTTGATTGCAGTGCTCGGTGCACCGGCCGGCGCTGCACCTGCAGCGGCACCGGCTCTGGCGCCCGCTCCGGCGAAATTGGCACCCATTTTATTGCCTGCCACAGGCGCACTTTAATGGATCATCTGCCGGACAAAAACACGTGCCTGGTATAGCTGGATATGAATGGATCGATGGCATGAGACAGTCAGCGCATAAATCCGGGTCAGCGAGCCATGATAAATCTGCCTACGGGCATCATAACGGAAGAGCTGCTGAAGCATTTGAGCAGACACAGCAGCAGGCCGGCAATCAGGCCGTGCAGGAATTATTTGTCCAGACCAAGCTGGCAGTAAGCAGGCCAGACGACCCTTATGAACAGGAGGCGGATAAGGTTGCTGCTCAAGTTATGCGAATGCCTGCGGATGCTCAACCCGCACCGCAGATAAGCAGTATAAATCGCAATGTGCAGCGCAAGTGCTCGACCTGCATGGACGAGGAGGAAACCGCACAAACCAGCATCCAGCGTAAACCGAAGCAGGCTGCTGACAGCGGTCGTCCGGGACAGTCACATTCCGGGTTATCGGCAGACATGGGTGTTGGCAGACCGCTGGGCAGTAGAACACGGGCATTTTTCGAACCAAGGTTTGGCCGGGATCTCGGCGGTGTCAGGGTTCATGCTGATGGCGCTGCACATCAGGCGGCTCAGGATTATCGTGCGCGGGCCTTTACCACCGGCAGACACATTGTGTTTGCCAAGGGTGAATATCAACCCTCGACTATTGCCGGTCAAACCCTGCTGGTACATGAGCTTACGCATTATCTTCAACAGGCAGACAGTACGCCGCAGCCAATTGTCCAGCGGACACCCGATGCCGAAGCCAAGGCGATTAAGGAAGTTTCCAAGGCAGGAGAAGAAAAAGATCCTGAGCCCGGTAAGGAATCCGTGTCTCACTATTTCATGGATGGCTCAACTCTGTTGCTGTCCAAGAATACTGCCTATCTGCGGCGTCTGCTGGCCAGAAAAATCGGCAAACGCGGCTTGTTGCAGGTGGAAAACAACGTCGCTGAATTCGAGCGTGCAGCAAAGGTTGCCGGTGGCCGGAAGCAGGAAATCGCGCCCCTGCTGCGCCAGCAGTTTGACCAGTTGGAACAGGCATGGAAAAGCTTTTCCGCCAATGTGCGCAATGTGGCAATTGCCCGTTTGAAGCGCAACCGCGCGGCGCTGGCTGATTGGAGCACCTATGTTGTATCCCTGACTCCGTTGTCATTTTTTAATCAGACACTGGCAGCACAGGAATATACTTTTATGGAGTCTCTGGCTAGCAAGGCTGATCCGGAAACCGGTATGGGCCCATTTGTCGGGCCGCATAATATGAAGAATCTGGCAGAAAAGCGGGCCTGGTCAGATTCACCCGGTTATCATGGCTGGGTTGAGGCACTGAATGATGGTCTGATTAATTCAGGATGCATGGACTGTCATGTTCAAAAGGGTATTCCGGGAGTTGACGCCCGTTTCCCTGAAAACCATCCGGCGCGTACACCGCCGGTTCTCCGGCTGCGGGATGCGGCAATTCAGGAGTTTATGCGCGGTGGTTCTCCGGAACCTGCCATTCTTGGTGAACAGGTCCACGGTGAAAGGGTATCCGGGAGTGTGCGCAATTATGTTAAGGGCATGCCGGGTTTGACATCGATTGCTGACTCGATTGATCACATCAGGCCCAAAGTGCGGATATTGGAAACCCGTTACAAGGTGATTCCGAAAGGTGTCATCAATGACGATATGACACCTCAGGAACTGGTGGGTGTTGTGCTGTCATGGATCGATTCTCGGCGTGAGCGCTATAAAGATCTGATTGAGCAGATTGCCGATGAAAATTACGATTTCCTGCAACTGCTGCCAATAGTCGATGCGTTTATCCCTACGGTAGACGCTGATGTGCAGATCATGATTCGCGATGCTCAAAAGCATTCAGCAGCCGCCAAAGAAGCCAGGCAGAATACCGAGATGGCGTTAGGCATTGTCGCGATGCTGCTGGTTATCTTCCCTCCTACAGCGCCAGCGGGACTTTTGCTTGGCGCAGGTCTTGCGGTTTCAGGTATCGAACAGGGTTTTCAGGATTATCAA
Organism: Wenzhouxiangellaceae bacterium; assembly: GCA_028289455.1. GTDB lineage: Bacteria > Pseudomonadota > Gammaproteobacteria > Xanthomonadales > Wenzhouxiangellaceae > JAJFKX01. The sequence goes on along the minus strand of JANQPN010000055.1, from coordinate 46,408 downwards.
CAGGGCCTGATGTACGAATCGGGCATCGGTGCGGGAATATTCAGCCCGGAACAAGAGGCTGCTGCGGGTATGCTGATGGCAGGAGGTATTATGAATATGGTGCTGAGCACCTATTCGCTGGCATCCACAGGTGTAGCGGCCCGGAGTTTGATGAAGCCCCCTCCAGGTGCACCGAACACAGCTCTTGCGAAACCGGCGCCTCGCCCGGGAACCGGTGGCGCCGGCCCTGGTGGTATGCCCTCAGGTGGCAAGCCCAACAGTGCATGGCGAGTGGTTTCACATAATCCCAAGACAGGTGATTACACCATCGTTGGTAAAAATCTGGCGTCCGGTTCCGCCGGTGAAATGGCAACGGTACGGGTTAACGTCAAAACCGGTATGGGTACGGCTACACTGCATGGGCCCAACGGCGGCACAGTGCCCATAATCAACGGTAAGATGCAACCCATGGCAGGTTTATTGCCGCCTGGCGGTGCTGCACCTGCCGCCGCATCGGGTGGCGGGATGATACATGTACCTGGTCCTGTGCCGGCTACCTCCGTGGCACCTGCTGCGCCGCTTCTGCTGGGGCCTGGGACTGTTGCCGCTCCTCAAGGTGTACCGCGGGCGTTACTCCCGGCGATGGCGCCGGAGCTGGCTACTGCTGCTACTACAGCACCGCATTATGGTTCCAGGATAATCCTGCCCTCAAGCTCACCTGCACCGGGCGAAGCACCGGTGTTTGTGCTGCCGCTGGGCGCCGAAGGTAACCAGGGCAGTATGCTGATGAACCGAGGCCTGCGTCCTACCGATTTCGGCAATAACGGCTATGTCGGTGGCACGATCGCAGATGATGCCCGGCATTTGCGGCTGTGGCTGCAGGCGGAAAAAGAATTAGCAACATCTCCCAAGGATAACATCTACAAACGCTGGTTGACGGCGGTGCAGGATGGTTCGGTGTCGACCTGGTCGAACGAAGATCTGCAAAAGGTTTACGCCAGCATGTGGGGCAAATATAGCGTTGCAGCCCGGGCGGAAGGCATTGATGTTGCGACAATCCATCATTGGAACTACAACAAGAGCGATTATCCGCACCAGGTGGTTGATCCGCGCAATTTGATGCCGATTTATGATCAATCCAAACTGGTTGGCGGGCACCACCCTGCACATCAGGGCGGTGTGCACCGTCTCACATCCAGCGGACATCCCACCCGAGACCCGATATCACCAGTCCACGTGCTGCCGCTGAATAATTACAACGTGCCGCGTATCAATCCGGATTTTCCGACCATGCCCTATGGCTGGCATCCGCCGATGCGCAATCCGACCGCCGATATGCCGTTTGGCTGGAATCCGTATTATCCGCCGGAATATGACTGGCCAGGCGGTGCGGTACCGTTGCGGCCCAAAGATTAATGCAGGCTTTAGCAGAAGTCACTGATGAAACAAATGCTCACTAATAACCGATGGTCGCTAAACGGTGGTTACGTACGTGAGGTGAACAGGGTTGCTACGCGATTGATACATGAACCACAGGCGATTCCGGTAATGCAGTTTAGCGACATGTCAGTTGTATCTGCCGTTTATGCCGAGAGTGCTGTTGAGGGTGTGGTTAGCCCGGGGAATGCACTATTGGCCAGCGGTCGAGCTGTTCTCAAGGACCGGAGATAGCGCATGGAAAAAGCGGCTCAAATTAAAAACACACAAAGCAATATCCATAGCGGCAGCAAAGCACAGCAGAAAACCGGATGCAGCTTATGCAATGATGATCAAGTGATCCAACAGACTGTCGGCAACCAGGCTGTTCAGCGTCTGGTGCAGACCAAGCTGGAAGTCAGCAGTCCTGGAGACTCTTTTGAAAAAGAAGCTGATCAGGTTGCCGAGCAGGTCATGCGCAAACCTGCTGATGGCAGTGCGGTCAATATCAGTCCGGTAGCCGCTGGTGTGCATCGCAAATGTACCGAATGTGAAGATGAGCAGCAGCACAGCGGGGTGGTACAGACCAAGCGAGATGCTGCAACTGATCATTCCGTGGATTCTGCAGCGGTATCCATGGCATCGAAAGGGCAAGCGCTGTCGCCTTCCGTCAGACATTTCTTTGAGCCGCGGTTCGGCTATGATTTTTCAGCAGTCAGGGTGCATACCGATTACGCTGCGCAGGCGGGTAACCGCAGCCTGCACGCCAGGGCATTCACCCTGGGCAACAATATTGCCTTTAATCAGGGTGAATATGCGCCACACAGTGACTCCGGGAAAAAGTTGATTGCACATGAATTGACTCATGTTATTCAGCAGTCCGGTGGCCATAGCACCAGACCTGCGGTGCAGGCCAATGGCGGGCAGTTTACTGAGGAAGAACTCAGAAACCTTCAGGAATATATCGCCGGTCTGGATCCTGCATCTGAACCTCCACCACCTTCGCAGCTCGATACCAATAGCTTGCTGATGCAATATGTGGCGAATCAAATGGGTGCCGGAAATGACGCAAGGTCGCATCCCAGCCCGAACCCGTTTGATCAAAGATCACACCCGGCCAACTCTCCATATCAGCCACTTCTGCTGGGCACAGACTGGCAGAATGGAACCGATCAGACTGCCGACGGCTGGTCCCAGCCGTTTCCAGCATTTCCGGATTACAACTACGGTGACCTGGATCTTCAGTTCGGTGGGGACAGCACATGTCCGGGTGGTGCATGCCATTCTGTCAATCAGGCGATGCGCAGTGCTTTTTATGAAAACCTGGCGGCACAGCGCCGCCGTGAGCGGCTGGCGAAATGGCCGGAATTGCATGCGCAGCAACACCGGCCGGAGCTTAATAAGCAGGCACCCTCATTGGTAGAGGATATGCAGCGCAGCGATATGGCCGCTACACAAATCCGTATAAGCCTGTTTGATCATGCCATTTCGCCTGGCTCATCAGTCACCGATGAAATCAGAAGTAACTGGATGCTTGCGCAACGGGCCAGCATGTTCCTTGAATCTTTGCTGCGGCTGGAGGATGTGACGCTGAGCGAGGAGATGACAGCGCCACTGGGAGAAGCATACGCCAACTATTTCAACGCAATGATCAATGCATTGCTGGAACGTGACCGCAGTGACAGGAGGCTGGAGGAAAGTATGGCCAACCAGCCTTGTCCGAACTGTCACCGGCCGAACGGTGGGGGTTTCCCGGAAGTTGATTTTGACAACAGCCTGACTGACTTCAATACACTATTTCCAGATCTGCAGATTCAACAGCCTGCATTCGACCCTTATATATGGATGCAAAATACGGTTATCGAAGAACCTGAACCGGAACCGATTGGGTACCGGCAGCAGCGTTTGCTGGATGCCGCCGCTCAGGCACGGTCTGCCAGCTCTATAGCGGTATGGCGCAATGTGTTGGCAGAGTTTCACTGGGCTACCAAGGAAATGGACAGTCTGCTGGTGGCATCGGCGCCGAATACTAAAGAAGGCCGCAAAATGGTCGAGCAGTTCGACTATGCCAATAAACTGCTGGAAAGGCAGCGTAAATTTTATAACAAGCATCCCAATGCCATCAAAATTCAGGCAGTGTTTTATCCAAAACCGCAAACCGTCAATGATCTGGAACGCCGTGAAGATGATGAGGGTTTTATGGAAGACGCCGCACGCGGTATACCCTGGCAGTTTTACCTGACGCATACAGCTGCCGATTCTGCTGAAAACTTTGAATGGCAGTTGCATGACATCACTGCGCCCAAGCGCAGTGACCGGACGGTCAAAGTAACTGAAGGCTTGACCTTTGAAGAAGTGGTGGCACGTGCCCTCGGAGAAAACTCAGCGCTGGGAGAAGGTGATCCACCGTTCCGGCTGTTCAAGCATCTTAATCACAAGGACTTCTTTCCGGAAGGACATTTGTACTGGACGTATCCGTCCGGGGCCCATGGAGACCTTGAAACCGAGGCATCCAGGACGTTCTGGGAATGGGTCAGGGATATTGGCATTACTGTGGCTATTCTGGGCAGTATTGTATTTGCACCATTCAGTACGCCAATGCTTATTGCGGTCGGGGCCGGCTTGGGTATGAGCGCACTGGGTGGCTATATGCGGCTGTCGGAAATGCAGGAGCACGGGGTAGCTACACAGCGCGATGTCAATCAATTCTACTGGGGGTTGGCGCTGGATATCATGTCAGCGCTGACGCTGGGTATGGGGCGAGTTGTGCAGGGTGCTGCGCAAGCAGGTAAAACAGTTCAGGCTGCAGCGGCATCCAGATACTGGTTTGCTCTGCAACGTGCCGAGCTAGGGATGAATATCGCCAATGTCGGGGTGGTGACCTATGATTTTGTACAGCAGTATCAGGCGATTGAAAATTCCAATATGACGCCCGAGCAAAAACGCGCCGCATTGGAACAGCTGACTATGTTCGGGCTGTTGGGCGGTGGTTTATCACTGATTCCAGTAGCAACCGGCCTGCGAGACTTGCGCCGTGGTCAGACGCTGCATCTGAATCCCGATCCAGGCAACCCCGGGCGTACCATCGGTACGCCGGACAGCGGTACTGCTGCAGATTTACATCAGTTCAATGCCCGCCCGGCGGATGACAATGCTTTTCTGCTGGGACAGGCGAAGGGTCAGAACCTGAATTCCAATCACAGCTACGGCGTGTGGTCGGACGGCCGGATTACGCGCTGCAGCGATCCGCCCTGTCCGGATATCGCGGAAAGCATTTTTGGTCGGATTGAAGCAACCAATCCACGCATGCTGGGAGACAGTAACTATGCTGACGATGTACTGGATCTGGCCGAGCGAGCCAGGCAGCTGAGAGCAGATGCTACAGCCGCAGCTGATGCCGGTGATCTGATGTCGGTAATGCCTTCGCTGCAGTCACGTGCGCGTGCTCTGGATGATGAAATGGCGCAGCTGGAAAGAAATGTGCTGGCAGAGAGTCTGGACAGTATCCGGCCACACCTGTCCAATCCGGACGATCTGGAGCGGCTGCTGGCGCGAAACCTGCCTGACGACCTAGAAGTGGACTTTGGAGACATTCTTGCCAGAGTAGCGCGTGCCGGCGATTATGATCCGGCTCATCTGGCCAGAATGGTTGAAGTACTTCGGAAAATGGATCCGGACACCATGCGTCACCTGATTGATACCAGGGTGCAGGTTAATCTCAACCCCAACAGTAAGGTCATGCACGATCCGGATTCCATCTACTGGGGCAGGATGCGCAACTCGGAAGAGGTCAGTATGCTGGAAGGCCAGTTGCGTGGCTATGGGCCTTCACAGGCCGGCGAAGTGAGTCGCCGCGGGATGCCGGGTGCGACACCTGGAGCCACCATTGATGAAGCCAGTACGCCTGGTGGAGAGCATCAGATTACCTCTCTCATTGGTGATCCGATGCCACGTCAGGGCCTGGAAGATGTGATTCCGCCCCGGAGCGAAATTAATGATCCGAATTTAAGTAACAGCCTCGATATTATGGTTTCCGAACGGCTGCATGCCATCGGTGCCGGATTTGGCGCTGAGTCTGGAACCGGGGTGGCGCATGGATCGAGCTTTATTAATCAGTTCCTGCAGAACCGTGGCGTCGAGGCATTGATCAGGTTCCTGCACCGGAACCGGCCTGATGGGGTGCGCTATATAGTCCATGTTGATGTCAGTACCTCGGCGGTGGGTGAGCTTGAGACCAGAATGCTGAGAGGTATTACCTATCGGGTCACAGCGGTAGAACAACTGCCTGATGGCGGTTTCCGGCCCATCCGGGATATGTTCGAAGGCACGATTACTCATCCGGAAAACATTCGTGCTGCCAGCAATCCGCGTGGCGCCGGTGATATTCAGGGAATTGGGCTGGAGGTGGAGGCAGGTTATGGCGGTCTGGCTGAGTTTTTTGGTTTGTGAGGTAAATAGTTTCAGATTACCGGCATAAGATCAATGAAAAAAACCACCTTAAAAGTCGATGCGAAGCCAACTGTCGGTGCAGGGAATATGCGTTCAGGCAATACTCATGGTCATGGCTTTACGAAAACAAAAATGCAGCCACAGGTTGCCGGAAATCTGGCCGTCCAGAATTATTACAGCGACAGCAAATCATCGGCTCAGTTATTGAATCAGAGGCAGGTGTCTGATGATATGCAGCAAAAGCGGGCGGATACAGGAGCCGCCAATAAATTCAATAATGTGGATAAAGCATTGGGCTCTCCTACAACAGGTGCTCCGCTATCGAGCGTTGTCAGAAAACGGATCGAACCGGTTTTGCGTGCTGATCTGTCCCATGTAAGAGTGCACTCAGATTCTCAATCTCAACGGGCAGCCGGGGATATCAACGCCAGAGCATTCACGCACAATCAGCATATCTGGCTGGGGCAAGGCCAGTCCTCCAGTGATCTGGCGCTGATGGCTCATGAAGCAACCCATACCGTGCAGGAGAATAATGGCGTTATTCGGCGCTGGGGCAGGGAGAAGCCCATAAAGCTGAAGAGTGCCGGGCTGGCTTCCAGATGGAGCAGCCTGAAAATCCGGCTGGAGCGGGAATTCAGACAGAATGCCAAAAAAGAACTGGACCGGAAGATCGCTGCGATTAAGGTCCAGGGCGCCAAGGTGGTAGACCTGAAAAATAAAATCAAAATCCTGCAGCTTTTTCAGAATGGGGAAAACTGGGGTGAGACTGAAAAACAGCAGCTGGCATCGCTGCAGAAGCAGTTAAAACCGGCAAGTTTCATACTTTCTGAATTAAAGGAACGGGCTGTTGAGCTGGCTGTTATTGCTTACAGAATTGAGACCGATCATGTTGCCAATATTATTGTTCCCGGCTTGCGGGAAGATGAAGAGCAACAACAGAAAGACAGGGTGCACGGTATTATGGACAGTGGTGGGGTGATGATATTCCACAGTGCATTTCAAAGTGCATCGTTACTGGGGTCTGTTATCGGCCATGAGTCGGAAGTGCACGCCCGCCAGTACACCGAAGGGCGTGATTATGATGATGAGATTGGCTTCATTCTGAATGAAATCGAAGCATTGGATTACGAAATAAATGAGGCTGGCCGATACGGATTAAGCGCCGCTGAAATTGAAGAAATTCATGATATCCGCACCAAGGAAATGGAAAAACTGCAGGCAATATCACCAGCCTATGCAGACCGGGCCAGGCAGGGTAATTATGATTTGTAAACTGAGTTTTAGATGATTTTATTGTAGCTGCTGATTACAGACTAGAAACCATATGTAAATCCACGCCTCACCCATCCGATGCTGGCAGGGTCACCATTCATAGCGCGTTTGAATGCTCTCATTTGATCGTTAAATCTCCGGCGTGAAGCTGCCTTACGTAAGTCATCGACATGCTCGTCCAGCTGTGCCGCCCAGGCATCAAAATAAAATGGTTGCAAGCCCATGCCGCCACCCATGAGATCATTGGGGCCATCTACTGTTCTCCCTTTTGCATCAGTTCCGGTATGACTGTATTGGGTGGCTCCGGGACTTAGTTTAGATTTGCTAAGACCCTTGCCTGGGTGGTGCAAACCAATGGAATGCCCAAATTCATGGACGGTAGTTATCTGGGTTACACCTGGAGCGGAACTTTGTAGAGTGAAACTTTGGTTGGAGCCTTCATGAAGATAACCGTAGCTGGTGCTGCTGCTGGCTCCTCGAAAAGACTTGCTGGGATTGGATTCAACTTCAACTTCCCAATCCTCACTTACCGAGTAATCACCATCAGGGACCAGGCTGATATCCACTTTTGGTTCGTACCCTTTGCTGATGTTTTCAGCTGGTAAAACATCAGCAGCTGATGCATGTGGCGTAATTACCATCCCGCTATTGTTGAATGTGTTTTCGATACTTGATTTGAAGTTCGATCGGTAGCTGTTTTTTCGGCTCGTGGTCCAGCCGGTATTGTTCCACCAATCTGACCAGGTGTTCTTAAAGATCAGCTGAACCAGCACACCGCGCTCCACAGTGCGGGCTTTGTCATCTACCTTCCAGGTTTCACGGTAAGCCGTGTTCGGATCAGTGTCCGGTGAGCTGACATGCGCCAGCTCATGAGCAATCAGCCGCCGGCCCTCTAGTGTGTGTGGGGCATACTGGCCCTTATCAAAACTGATATGGTTGCCGAGTGTGAATGCTTTGGCGTTGATGGCAGCAGCAGACTGGTGAGCCTGACTGTCATCATGGATTCTGACAGCATCAAAGCGCCGGCCGAATCGCGGTTCAAAATAACGCCGGACACTGCCCGGCAATGGTTGGCCGCCGCAGGCACGCGAACCGCTGGTGCTGGTTGATTGTCGGTTTCCAGCTGACATGCTCACCGGAGATGATGAGCGCATTACCTGATCAGAGATTCGATCAGCGCTGCGTTCAGCAGGGTCGTGAGGGTGGCTGATTTTTTTAAGATGATGTTGGACTGCCTGGTTTCCGGCACTGTGCAGATTGTGGTCATTAGGTTTAGCTCGATGCCGGCTGCCGGTGAGCTGCCGAACTGGAATTTTCGCCTGAGCCTTAATGGTATTTATACCCACCTTATATATATTGAGTAGCGGTTACCGCTGTCATTGCCTGATTGATTAGCAATAATCATAGCAGAACCCGATAAATATCAGCATTATTCAGGTAGGCTTTAAGTTATTGGCTGCAACCATACGATGCTGACTAATGCTAAGCTGCGCGCATGAAAAACTCAGCGCTTCGCTTTTCATCTCAATTCACTACAGTTCTGACCATGGCAGGTTTTGCCATTGGCCTGGGCAACGTCTGGCGGTTTCCGTATATGCTGGGCCAGAATGGTGGTGGTGCCTTTCTGCTGGTCTACATTCTATTTATGTTATTGCTCGCCATTCCGGCGATGACTTCAGAGTGGATTCTGGGCCGGCATACCCGCGAAGGAACTGTCGGTGCATTTCGCCAGGTATTCGGCTCCCGCTGGGGTATGGCTGTTGGCTATGCGATTTTGTTTGCAGTTTTTGTGGCGCTGTCGTATTACGCATTGGTGGTTGCACAGGTCATTTACAGCGCCTATTTTGCATTGGCCGTAGGTTATAACGACAACACGCTGGCGCAGTACAGTGCCCGGGTTAACGATCCAATAATCATGTTTGGGGTGGGGGCGCTCACCGTTATAGTTGCCGCCGGCATCATTATTCGAGGTTTGAAGCGGGGTATTGAGGCAGCCAGTAAGCTGCTGGTGCCGGTATTTGCGCTGATCGCCATTTATCTGGTGGTGGTGGCGCTGCGCCAACCCGGCGCTGTGTCGGCATTGACCGATTATCTCAGCCCTGATTTTTCCCGCATCGACAGCGGCGTACTGTTCGCCGCGATGGGACAAGCGTGTTTTACCCTGGGTTTGAGCGGCAGCATAGGCATTGCTTATGGTGCCTATTTGCGTGACCAGGAAAAACTGCTTCCGACAGCAGCGGCAACTGCCGGGATGGATACCGGCGCTGCCTTGCTGGCCAGTCTGTTTGTGATTCCGGCAGTACTGGTTTTTGGATTGGACATGGCCGGAGGGCCCGGGCTGCTGTTTGACACGCTGCCACGGTTGTTTGCGGTAATGCCCGGCGGTAGGGGGCTGGCTGCCGCGTTTCTTGCTGCCTGGTCATTTGTCTGTCTGCTGTCAATCATGGCGCCCCTGGAAGCCATCGTTAAAGGCTTGGAAAAAAGCCCGGGTATAAGGCTGGGGCGTCGCAGTATTATTATTGTCATCAGCGTTGCATTGATATTGGTGATGGCGCCGATTGCCTATCATCCTGAATGGATCGGTCCGTTGGATCTGATCTTCGGTTCCGGAATGTTTATGCTGGGTGCTCTGCTGGCGGTTATTGGTGCAGCCTGGGGGCTGCAGCGACAGGTGCTGAAGCTGCAGCTGGGACACAGCAGGCTGGTTGGCGGTTTGATAATGTGGATGCGCTGGGTTGTTCCATTGGCGTTATCGGCTATCCTTATAGGTCATATCGTATCGGCTATCGGTTGACGGTTATGCATGATCAAAAAAGCCGGGGCATCAATGCCCGTAACCAGGACTTTAATCAGTTCGAGCAGGTCAATAAGGCGCAGGAATATCGGCTGGTGGAAGCGCAGGGTGCTGAGCAGTTCGATCATGAATTTCAAATCAGCAGCTGTGATATGCGCCTGGCACTCAGCGATCTGGCCTCAGACCGGGAAGCATTTGCCCGGAATATCGGCCAGGCTATGCAACAGATCGGTTTTGTTATTTTGACGGATCACGGCGTTAATCCAGAACTGTATCGCCAGACTGAAACACTGATTCGTCAATTTTTTGAAACCATTCCGGAGGCAGCCAGGCAAGCGTATATGGCGCAGCGTCATGGCTCGGTTAATCAGGGGTACTTCCCGATCAAGCAAACCACGATTATCCATCCTGACCTGGTTGAAGGGTGGGTGTTCTGCCGGCGGGCTTTTAATCTTGACAATAATCCCGATTATCAAGAGTCACGGTTTTGGCCTGCGCCTGGCTATGAACCGGCTTTTCGAAAAGTCGTCCAAGCGCATCATGCTTTGATCCTGCCGTTGATGCAAAGCATGTTGCGTTATCTGGGTGTTGACCCGCACTGCTACGATGACAAGCTTAATGGAACCAACTTCGGATTCCGGCTTAATTACTACCCGGCTTTGGAATCGGAGCATCTGGATTCCGGTGCTGGCAGGATGCTGGGGCATGAAGATGTGGACTTATTTACGCTGCTGCCGGCTTCCAGCGTTGACGGCCTGCAGGTACTCAACCGGGAAAACAATAAATGGATTCGCCTGCAGGCGCCGCCTGGCAGCATTATCCTGAACACCGGTGACTATATGCAGCGGATTTCCAATGACCGGTTTCCATCCACGACACACAGGGTTGGCAGACCAGTCAGACAGTCACTGTGGCAGCAGCCACGGGTATCCTTCCCGATGGCGATATATTTATGGGAGGACGAAATGCTGGAAGTGTTGCCGGGTCTGGGTGAACCTAAGTACCCACCGGTATCAGCACTGCAGTTTCATACTGCGATTACCAGTAAATACTACGGCGAAGAGTACGCAGTATCTGAATAACTCGATTCAGCTTAATTTGCCGGGCGATAAACCAAAATCACTGCCCTAACAATCAGGCAGGGTTGCTGTTTGGCCTGTGTCCGGGCTTGAGCGATAATACCAAAGTGATTTCAATGACTGACAAACAACAGCCTGCACCAGCCAACCGGCGCCTGTCGGTGGCACCCATGATGGACTGGACTGATCGTCACTGCCGCTATTTTCACCGGCTGCTGGCGCCGTCTGCCTGGCTGTATACCGAAATGGTCACCACCGGCGCCATCTTACATGGCGACCAGCCCCGGCATCTGGACTTTGATGATGCAGAGTTGCCGGTGGCGTTGCAGCTTGGCGGCAGCAATCCACATGAATTGGCACAATGCGCACGGATTGGTGAGCAATGGGGATACAGCGAAATTAACCTGAATGTGGGCTGTCCGTCCGATCGTGTGCAGCGAGGTGTATTTGGTGCCTGCCTGATGAAGCAGCCGCCGCTGGTGCGTGATTGTCTGGCTGCGATGCAGGATGCCGTCAGTGTGCCGGTAACGATAAAAACCCGTATCGGCGTAGATGATTACGACAGTTGGGATTTCTTGCGCGACTTCGTTGGTGAAGTGGCCCGGTCAGGTGTCTCAGTATTTATTCTGCATGCGCGTAAAGCCTGGCTGTCCGGTCTCAGCCCCAAGCAGAACCGGGAGATTCCGGCCCTGGAGTATGACAAGGCACAGCGGGTTAAACAGACTTTCCCTGAGTTGCAGATTATCGTAAACGGCGGCATTACCTGTGTTGAAGATGCTCATCAGCATCTGGCTTATTCCGATGGTGTGATGCTGGGCAGAGCTGCCTACCAGACACCATGGGTATTGTCACAATGCCAGCAGGCTTTGTTTGCCGATGCGGCACCGCTTGACAGAACCGCTGTTATGCAGAAAATGATCGCCTACTGTGAACAGCAGCAGCGGCATGGTGTGAAGCCGAGACATATCGGCCGGCATTTGCTGGGGCTGTATCACGCTCAGCCGGGTGCGCGTATATGGCGTCGCTGGATGAGTGATTGTCTGCAGCGCAATGCGCCGGCAAGCGACTGGCTTGAGCCGTTCAGGTCAAAACAGATTCAGGCGGCGTAAAGCGCGTACATATACCAGTTATCTGGCAGCGTTGATGACCTGGCAGGGTTGAATAGCGGTATGAGCAGGCAGTGGCTTTACATATTTCTGACAAGTTTGTTTACATAATTTCCACAGCGATAACGTAAATTATCCGAACAATAGGTTGCAACGACATTGATAGTGAAAAATGCATCGGCATTCAGGCAGGCGATAACCAGCAAAGTCGCTCCTGAGGCAAAACCAGCATTGCCCAAGGCAATATTTATGCTTGACCCTGACAGTTTCCATGTCAGTGATGAGACGGCATTGGATAATGTTTATATGGATACCAGTGCGATGACCGACAGCGAGCGTGCTGCCGGTGAGCACCGCGGGTTGGCACAGGCCATCTCAAACTGTGGTGTGCCGGTTATCCGTTTTCCGGGCAGAGCTGCTACGCCGGATGATGTATTTCCCAATAATGTATTCGCGACAGCGCCGGGACGGCTGATTGTCGGCTCAATGCTGCATCCGCAGCGGCGAATGGAAGCTGAACGACAGGACATCCGCTCGCTGTTCACCGAGCTAATGCATTATCAGTGTCATGATTTGTCCTTGCAGCCTGATGTGGTGGCGGAGCTCACGGGTGCCATTATTATTGATCGTGGACGGGGTATCGGTTACTGCGGTATGACCCAGCGTGTCAATGAGGCAGGGTGCCGTGCAATGCACGATGCGTTCGACTTGAAATTGACCTATCAGTTTGACCTGAAACCCGACGAGTATCATACTAACGTCGTAATGACCGTGTTGGCTGATAGAGCACTGATTATCTGCCCGGATGCATTTGCCGACAGCGAGGCTCCCAAAGCCATTGCCGAAGCTTATCCGGGGCGGGTGCTGGAAATTGACCAGGCCGAAAAACAGGCATTTGCGGGAAACTGCATTGCGGTAACGGACCGGGACATTATGATCAGCGCCACCGCGGTTGAGGCATTGTCTGCTGACAAAAAAAAGCAGCTGGAAGAATGGGGCTTTAAGCTCCATGCAGTACCTTTTTCCGAATTGGAAAAGGCTGGTGGCAGCGTGCGTTGTGCGATTGGCGAGGTATATTAATAATATGAATAGATTTTTCTACCACGATGGTTGGACATTGCCGAGCTGCTGCGCTACCATCTATGCTGTTTACATGCATATGCGTGTCAAGGATGGCGTGTGCAAAACATCTATTCAGCGCTAATGCGAGGCTGGAATCAGCAGGTTACTAGGTTTGCCGTTTGGCTTAAGATATTGATATGAAAGAGGTATATTCAATGAAACAGTCTTTCTCTAATAATGTGAAGACATTTTGCGGTCGACTCGCAGTAGCGGGTACCCTGGCATTATCCATGGGTGCTACCAGCGCAATGGCGTGCTCTCTGGCCAATTGGTCTTCAGTTTCCGGTGGCTTTATTGCCAACCAACCTGATGGCGCTGCAGGCGATCCTGTTAACGCTACCTTAATTCCACGTTACGCAGAACTGTGTGGCAGTCAGGCGCCGGCAGGTGCTGCTAGCTTCGTTGCGGATTTCCGCCCAGCTGGTATCACAATGATCATTGCACGTTTCTACGTGTTCAATGACGGTGCAACCGACCCACAAGTATATGGTGGTTTTTCTGACAACTCCGGTGGCGGCCAGCTGTTTGACGTAAGCTACTCCGGCACCAATATTGTATTTACCGCTGGCGGTGCCAGTGTTCAGGACGCTGCTCAAACCGGATGGAACAGTGTTGAAGTATCCTGGGAAAGCGGCGGCGACATTTCTTTGATCCTTAACGGTGGTGCAACACAGACTTCTGCTGGCGCTTCTACCGGTTCACTGTCTTCTGTTCATCTGGGTAACCTGAATGGTGCTGCAGGCGGACCGATTAACTTTGACGGTTATGAATCTCATCGCACTACTCCGGTTGGCCGGTTGTGTAACTGCAACGCCAACGGCAGTGGCGATAACGTTGTTAACGTTCTGGATGTGATTGCCACAGTGAATGAAGCTGGTGGTGGTGCACTGGCTACCGGTACGCCGGACTGCAACGAAGACGGTTCCATCAATGTACTGGACGTGGTCAGCGCAGTTAACATCGCTGGTGGTGCTGGCGTCTGCACTATATAAAGCAAGCGTATTAACAAGTTTGACGAGGAATAAAAACATGTTTAAGCAATTATCTATTGCCGCTGCTGCTTTATTACTGGCAGGTGCGGTGTTTGCCCAGGCAAAAGGTCTGGCCGACAGTTATACAGAGCCTGAAGCAACTGCAGATTTATGGGTAGAAGCCGGTAAAGGCGGCTACTCTGTTGAGTTCATCAATGACGGTGCCGTTGCCGGCATGCAGTTTGACATCAAAGATGCAAGCATTCAGGAAGGCGGCTTTACCTGTTCAGGTACTTTAAGCTCAGCATTTCAGACCAGTTGTGTACTGAATGCCGAACAAGGTTATCTGCGGGTATTGGTGTTCTCAATGGACGCATCCATTATCCCGGATGCAACGGTTGTTAGCGTTCGACGCACCAGTGGCGGCGCAGCATCGTTTAAAGCAATACAAGCAAGACCATCTTTAAATGGCGTAGTTCTTTCTGATAACCAGGGTAGGAATGTAACACCTGATCACCTCGACTAGGGGTTGATCAGGATTAATAAATTAACTATTTAGAGTTAACCGTAGGAGTGTAAACCATGGTTTCGGCCAAGAAATTTTTCGCTGCCTTGATCGCAGGCGGCATATTAACTGCTGGTAATGCTTTCGGGCAGATCAGCATTACCGTTGACAGCACTTCTGGTGCTGTTGGCGGAACAGTCACCATTATGTATGACTATGCTGCAATGGATGCAGATGATGTTGGTGGTTTTCAGTTTGACCTGACTTATGATCCGGTGGCCTTGACACCGACGGATGTGACCATGTGCGGTAATAACGCGCCTGCCACACATACCGCCGCGTGTACAGAGCCGGGTGGTGCAGGTAACGGTACCATCAGAACATTGATCGCTGACTTTGCACCGCCGACTGCAGAAATTATGCCGCTGGCAATTGCTGATTTTGGTCAGTTCACTTTCATGATCAATCAGCCCGGTACCCATACCCTGACGTTCACCAATGCCACGGGTGCGGATATCAACGCTATGCCGGTGCCTATTAATGGCAACGATGCTGACATCACCGGTAACATTGTGGGCAATGCTGGTTATGCTTCTGCGCCTGCACCGGGTTCCAGCATTGATTTCGGTGGTGTGATTCTTGGTCAGACCAATTCCATTGATCCGGCTGTTACCGTTTCTGAAATCGGTGATCAGCAGCTGGATGTAATGGCGCCTGCTTTCGGCGTTGGTACCAACTTCGCATCAGCTACCGGCGCTTTCAGCATTGTTGACGGCGGTCCTGCAGTGGATGTGGAAGTATCCTGTACACCGACTGTTCGTGGTGCACTTGCTGATACCGTTAATCTGAACAACAATTCAATTAACGATGCCACTCCTCAGTATGATCTGACCTGTGCTGGCTTGTCACCAAACGTAGTGGTTGCTCCGCTGGTAATTAACCTGAACGGTATTATCGGTATGGCCAACCCGAGTGACAGCTTCACTGTTTCCAATGCTCAGGACGGCTTCACCAGCGATGCAGATAACGCCAGTCTGGCGGAATCAGGTACTGCTGAAATCAGCATTACTGACGGCTTGACTGACGCTACCATCTCTATTGATGAAACCGATACAGTAACTGTTGAATGTTCTACAGCTGCTCCAGGCATGTTCACTGAAACCATTACTGTTCAGTGGGATGAGCCGAATGTCGGCGGTGGTGTTACGCCGACCTCTACAGACGTAACGGTTAACTGTGAAATCATCAACGAAATTGCTGAGTACGTATCTGTACCGGCCGAAGGCAGCACGCTTGACTTTGGTGCGGTATTGAACGGCACAACTTCTGCAGCTCTGGGTATCGATATTGGTAACACCAACACCGACGCAGTGCCTAACGGTACGCTGTCAATCACTGGTGCTTCCATTGCTGGCCCTGATGCAGGCGTGTTCACTCTGGTAACCGATCCGACTGGCGATACTTTTGCCAACGATGAAGATCCAGACGGCACTCCAGATGCAGAAGTAACCTGTAGCCCGACTGACGGCTTCAGCACCTTCACCGCAACTTTAACCATTACTTCAAATGATCCGGATACTCCGCACACTTATCCGTTGACCTGTGATGGTGACTCTGACGAAGGCTTTGGTTCTGATCCAATTCCAGGCTCTACGCTGGACCTGGGCTTCCTGCTGCCAGGTATGGATACAGATGGTTCAATCAACATGTTCAATACCGGTACCACCGATCCTATCAATGTTGACTGTAGCCTGAGTGGTGATCCGGAACTGACCCTGGTCAGCCCAGCTTTCCCTGTTGATATCGCGCCGGGTGCGTCAATTGATACAGTGATTAACTGTGCAGTACCTTCACCGGGCCTGTTCACAGCAACCTTGAGCTGTACCGTTCTGGGTGTACTGGGAACTGGTGCGCCACCTATTGCAACGCCTGAATATGACGTTCGTTGCACCGGTGCTGCGGTTGAAGTACCAACACTGTCACGCTTTGGTCTGATTGCTCTGGTTATGACCCTGATGCTGGGTGGCTTCATCGCCTTCCGTCTGCGTCAGAACTAATCTGATCTAAGCAACTTTCATATCGATAAGAATGCCGCTCCACTGGAGCGGCATTTTTTTTGCCTCAAACAGAAGGTGAAGCAATAAATACGAATATCAGTTATTATTAGGGGATACTTATAAAACCAGTACAAATTAAGCGATACATCATAATAAGGAGTTAACCATGGTCTCAGCCAGGAAACGCTTTGCTGCCCTGTTGGCAGCTGGTCTGTTCACCTCCGGGGTGGCTTTTGCAGGAGCAGGAATAAACATTACCGTAGACAACAGCATGGGGGCTGTTGGTGGAACGGTCACCATAATGTATGACTATGTGGCTGATGACTCAGATGATGTCGGCGGCTTTCAGTTTGATCTGACGTATGACCCAGTTGCGTTAACGCCGACGGATGTCAGCATGTGCGGTAATAATGCACCCGCAACCCATACTGCCGCGTGCACAGAGCCGGGTGGTGTAGGCAATGGCACCATCAGAACCCTGCTGGCTGATTTTGCACCTCCCACTGCGGAAATTATGCCGACAGCGATTGCTGATTTTGGTCAGTTCACTTTTATGATCAATCAGCCCGGCACACACACACTGACTTTCACCAATGGCACGGGCGCCGATGTCAATGCGATGCCGGTAGCCATCAACGGCAACAATGCAACCATTACCGGAAATATTGTCGGTGCGGCAGGTTTTGCATCAACACCGGCTCCGGGTTCAACCATTGACCTGGGCATTGGCATTGCAGTTGGCGACAATATCAGCCTGTTCCCGGCGGTTACCGTGATGGAAATCGGCGATATGGCACTGAATGTGATGGCGCCTTCCTTTGGAGGAACCGAGTTTGCATCGACGACAGGCGCATTCAGCATTCCTAATGACGATGTGGTCGTATCAGTTGATGTGGAAGTCAACTGTACGCCGGCTGCACGCGGTATACGCACAGATACGATGACGTTGATGAACAATTCTGTAAATGAGCCCAATGCCAGTTATGACCTGACCTGTATCGGTTTATCGCCTAATATTGTGGTAGCCCCGTTGGTCATTAACCTCAACGGTATCATCGGTATGGCAAATCCCAGTGACAGCTTTACCATAACCAATGCACAGGATGGTTTTACATTCATGGCCAGCAATGCCAGCCTCGCTGAGTCTGGAACAGCTGAAATCAGTATCACTGATGGGTTAACCAACGGCACTATCGATATCGATGAAACCGATACCGTTACAGTAGAGTGCTCTACCGCCGCGCCTGGTATGTTTACAGAAACCATTACCTTCCAATGGGATGAACCCAACCCGGCTGGTGGCTTTACACCGACAACTCAGGATATCGTTGTAAACTGCGAAATCATCAACGAAATTGCCGAGTATGTATCTGTTCCTGCCGAAGGCAGCACGCTGGACTTCGGTCTGGTGCTGAACGGCAGCACATCTGCAGCTTTGGGCATTGATATTGGTAACACCAATACGGATGCGGTACCGAACGGTACGCTGTCAATCACTGGTGCTTCCATTGCCGGTCCTGATGCCGGTGTGTTCGCCCTGGTTACCGACCCAACCGGCGACACCTTTGCCAATGACGAAGATCCGGATGGTACGCCGGACGCGGAAGTCACCTGTAGCCCGACCGATGGCTTCAGCACATTCACCGCGACGTTGACGATTACCTCAAACGATCCGGATACTCCGCATACTTATCCATTGACCTGTGAAGGCGATTCTGATGAAGGATTCGATTCGGATCCACCGCCGGGATCAACGCTGGATCTGGGCTTCCTGCTGCCGGGTATGGATACCAACGGTACCATTATCATGTTCAATACCGGTACCACCGATCCTATTGCTGTTGACTGTAGCCTGAGCGGTGATCCTGAATTGACGCTGGTCAGCCCGACCTTCCCGATCAATATCGGCCCGGGTGCATCGACTAATACCGTGATCAACTGTGCAGTGCCTTCACCGGGACTGTTCACCGCTACGCTGAGCTGTAATGTGACAGGTGTTGCCGGTGCCCAGATTGCCACGCCATCGTATGACATCCGTTGTACCGGTGCTGCGGTTGAAGTACCGACGCTGTCACGCTTCGGCCTGATCGCGCTGGTAATGACCCTGATGCTGGGTGGCTTTGTAGCCTTCCGTCTGCGTCAGAACTAAAAGTCAAAGAATCAGTATTCGTTAAGATGCCGCTCCTCTGGGGCGGCATTTTTTTATTTTGGCGAAAACTAAGGTTTTACTATTAAATTTAAGTTATTATTGCGGATTGCTTAAAAATCCACAGTTATTGATAGTTTGTTAGGAGCATAACCATGGTTTCAACCAGGAAAACCTTAGCTGCGCTGTTCGCGGCCGGTTTAATTACTTCCGGCACAGCTTTTGCGGGCGGAGGTATTAATATCACTGTAGACAGTACTTCCGGTGCTGTTGGCGGAACAGTCACCATTATGTATGACTATTTTGCTGACGATCTGGATGATGTCGGCGGATTCCAGTTTGACCTGACTTATGATCCGGTTGCCTTAACACCGACTGATGTAAGCATGTGTGGTAACAATGCACCTGCAACTCATACTGCAGCATGCACAGAGCCGGGTGGTGCTGGCAATGGCACTATCAGAACCCTACTGGCAGATTTTGCGCCGCCGACAGCGGAAATTATGCCGACGGCAATAGCGGATTTTGGCCAGTTCACCTTCATGATCAATCAGCCGGGTACACATACCCTGACATTTACCAATGGCACCGGTGCGGATGTAAATGCTATGCCTGTGCCTATCAATGGTAATAACGGCACGATTACCGGCAATATTGTAGGTAATGCAGGTTTTGCTTCTGTACCTGCTCCGGGTTCCACTATTGATTTTGGCAGCATTGTTGTTGGTCAGGTTGTATCCACTGATACAGCTATCGTTGTATCAGAAATCGGTGATCAGCAGTTGCAGGTTATGACCCCGTCTTTTGGTGTAGGTACACACTTTGCTTCTACAACCGTGGCGTTCGATATCGATGACGGCGATCCACCTGTAGATGTCAATCTGTCCTGTCAGCCGAGAGCGCGTGGCGCACAGGCAGATACTGTCAATCTGAACAACAACTCGATCAATGATCCAACACCACAGTATGATCTGACATGTGCCGGTCTGTCACCTAATATTGTGGTTGCCCCTCTGGTGATTAATCTGAACGGTATCATCGGCATGGCCAATCCGACTGACAGCTTCACGATTTCCAACGCTCAGGATGGTTTCACCAGTGATGCGATGAATGCCAGTCTGGCAGAATCCGGGACTGCAGAAATCAGCATCATTGACGGCCTGACTGACGGCACCATCTCCATAGATGAAACCGATACAGTAACTGTGGATTGTTCAACTGCCGCACCGGGTATGTTCACTGAAACCATTACTTTCCAATGGGATGAACCCAATGCTGATGGTGGCAATACGCCAACCACTCAGGATGTTACGGTTAACTGTGAAATCATCAATGAAATTGCCGAGTACGTATCTGTTCCTGCCGAAGGCAGCACGCTGGACTTCGGTCTGGTGCTGAACGGTAGCACATCGGCAGCTCTGGGTATTGATATTGGTAACACCAACACTGACGCAGTACCTAACGGTACACTGTCAATCACCGGTGCTTCCATTGCCGGTCCGGATGCCGGTGTGTTCGCCCTGGTTACCGACCCTACCGGTGACACCTTTGCCAATGACGAAGATCCGGATGGTACGCCGGACGCGGAAGTAACCTGTAGCCCGACTGACGGATTCAGCACCTTTACGGCTACCTTGACGATTACTTCAAATGACCCGGATACTCCGCATACTTATCCGCTGACCTGTGAAGGTGAATCAGATGAAGGTTTCGACTCTGATCCACCGCCGGGATCAACCTTGGATCTGGGCTTCCTGCTGCCGGGTATGGATACCGACGGTACCATTACCATGTTCAATACCGGTACCACCGATCCTATTGATGTGGACTGCAGTCTGAGCGGCGACCCTGAATTGACGCTGGTCAGCCCGGCTTTCCCGATCAGTATCGGCCCGGGAGCTTCAACTGATACCGTGATTAACTGTGCAGTACCTTCACCAGGTCTGTTTACCGCCACGCTGAGCTGTAACGTGACTGGTGTTACTGGCGTACCAATTGCCACGCCGTCATATGACATCCGTTGTACCGGTGCTGCGGTTGAAGTACCGACACTGTCACGCTTTGGCCTGATTGCGCTGGTAATGACCCTGATGCTGGGTGGCTTTATAGCCTTCCGTCTGCGTCAGAGCTGATAACAATCGACTCTATATAGCAAATTAATGATAAAGCCGCTCCAATGGGGCGGCTTTTTTTTATCGGTAAGAAATTCAGGTTTGGTTTAATAACATCAGTTATCATTACCACCATGAATAGATCATCCGCCTATCGAAATCTGCTGCCGGGACTGGCTTTATCGCTTGTTCTATGGGCGGCTATACCTGTTCAGGAGGTTTATGCGATAACCCTCAAACAGGCGGTCAGTCAGGTAGAGCGGCAATACCAGGGCAAAGTGGTATCCGCCAGGACCATCAATCAACAGGGCAGGCGTATCCATGTGATTCGCGTCGTCACTAAAAACGGTGTAGTCAAAACCGTTCGCATTCCGGAGTAGTACATGCGCTTATTACTGGTAGAAGATGACCTGCGTTTGCAGGAGCAGATTAGTGAAAGGCTCCGTCAGGAAGGTTATGCCATAGATATCAGTGGCGATGGCAGGGAAGGCCTGTATATGGCCACTGATTATCCGATTGACCTGGCCATCATTGACCTTGGCTTACCTGAGCTGTCCGGTATTGAACTAATCAAATCATTGCGTCAGGAAGGCAAAGATTATCCAGTGCTGATCCTGACCGCCCGCAGTGAGTGGCAGGAAAAAGTGGAAGGCCTGGAAGCCGGCGCTGATGATTACCTGACCAAACCATTTCATATTGAGGAGCTACTGGCACGCATCCAGGCTTTACTGCGCCGTACCGGTGGTCATGCGTCGCCTGAGGTTATCTTTGAGCCGGTGCGCATCAACCTCTCCAGTCAGCAGGTTTACCTGCATGATGAGCCGTTGACGCTGACCAGTTTCGAGTACAAGCTGCTGGAGTATTTTGTGCTGCATCCGGACAGTGTGGTAACCAAGATGGAATTGAATGAGCATTTGTATGATGAAGATGCCGACCCGGACAGTAATGTTCTGGAAGTTCTGCTGGGCCGGTTGCGTAAAAAGCTGGATGCTGATGGCTCACTGCAACCCATAGAAACCCTGCGTGGCCGCGGCTACAGGTTCCGGTTGAAGGCAACAAAAACATCTGAATAATTGATCAGAGACATTGGCTGCAAGCCCAAGAAATAAACCCGCATCATTACGTGCACGCTATCTGCTGGCTGCAGCAGTGGTGTTGCTGGTGGGTATGGGAGCAACCGGTATAGCGCTGGAGCGTTCCTATGCGAACGGTGTGGAGCGTAATATCCGTGATCGCCTGGAAGGCATCGTTAATCAGGTGCTGGCCAGTATCCAGGAAATGGAGGATGAATTAAGCGTCAATGCGGTATTGGACAGCCGCCTGCAGCAGCCTGAATCCGGCTATTATGCCGGTCTGATCAGCAATCAATATGAATGGCTGTCTGCTTCCAGTGTCGGGGAGTCCAAGGCATCAATACCGGTGTTGGAGCCTGGCAGTGAGTATTACAGAACACCTGGCGATCAGCACCGCCGGTATGTTTATGCGCATAGTCTCAGTTGGGAAACTGTTTCCGGAAACGTAATCCCGATCACCGTCTGGTCCAGCATCGACCGCTGGCACTTTACCCAGGAAGTCAGTGGCTTCCGCACCGATTTATGGCGCTGGTTGCTGGGAGTGGCGACGATTCTATTGCTGTTGCAGGCGGTTGCCGGCTGGCTGGGGATGCAGCCGCTGCAGCGAGTGTCACGCCAGATTCGCGCGATTGAACAGGGCAACCGCAGTGGTCTGGATGACGACTATCCAGTGGAATTAAAGCCATTGACCGATAACCTGAATGCATTACTCAGCAGTGAGCTGGCCGGACAGCAGCGCTACCGCATTGCGCTGGGCAACCTGGCGCACGGTATGAAAACACCACTGGCGGTATTGCAGTCGGTTCTGGAAAAACCTGATTTGCAGGCGCATGACAAAGATCAGGCTCAGGAAGCGATAGTTGAGCTGCATGGCGTGATGCGCTATCAGCTGGAGCGGGCCGCATCTGCTGCGCGGCGTACAATATCCGAACCTATACTGATACAACCACTGATTGAGCGCCTGGTCAGTGCAATGGAAAAGGTTTATGCCGGCCAACAGGTTGAGTTAAGTACTCAAATCGAAGAGCAATGCCGGTTTTATGGTGAACAGCGGGATTTCATGGAATTAGCAGGCAATCTGATCGACAATGCCTGTAAGTATTCTCGCGGCAGGGTTCATATACAGGCAAATATCGTTGCCGGCGATACCCGGCGTCCCGGACTGCTGCTGAAAGTGGATGACAATGGTCCCGGTGTTAACCAGGAGGAATTCCAGCAATTGCTGCAACGTGGGATAAGAGGGGATGAAAAAGCTGATGGGCACGGGCTGGGGCTGGCTATCGTGGCTGAAATAGCCGATGCTTATCAGGCAAAACTAAAAGCCGCAGAGAGTACACTGGGTGGATTACAGGTGGCCGTGGAGTTTCCCGGGTTTTAATCATGTCTTCGCAACAGCCTAATAAAACTATTGGTGATCGACAGCGCAACGCAGCAGCCACTCAGCGCCTGTTGGATATTATGCGGGCGTTGCGTCATCCGGAAAGTGGCTGCCCCTGGGATGTTGAGCAGAACTTCGCCAGTATCGCGCCTTATACCATTGAAGAAGCCTATGAAGTTGCCGATGTTATTCAACGTCAGGCCTGGGATGAATTGCCCGGCGAGCTGGGCGATCTATTACTGCAGGTGGTATTTCATGCCCGCATGGCACAGGAGCAGGGCTGGTTCGACTTTGCCGATGTGGCTGATGCCATCAGCGATAAAATGGAAAAACGCCACCCGCATGTTTTTGCAGGCGCCAGTGTCGCTGACGCTGAACACCAGACCGAAATCTGGGAAGCACAGAAGCAGGCAGAGCGTCGCGCTAAGGGGATGCATTCAGTGCTTGATGATGTGCCCGTTGGATTGGCAGAATTAAGCCGTGGCCTGAAGTTACAGAAGCGTGCGGCCACTGTGGGTTTCGACTGGCCTGACGCAGCAGCTGTGGATGCGAAAATAACTGAGGAGCTTGACGAACTGCAGGCTGCACGTGACAGCGGTGAAAAAGATAAGATACAGGATGAATTGGGTGATGTGTTTTTTGTATTGACCAATTTAAGCAGAAAACTGGGTATTGATCCGGCGGCGGCTATGCGTCAGGCCAATGCCAAATTTGAACGGCGGTTTAAAATGATGGAGCAGCTGGCTGATGATCTTGGGAGCGCATTAGATAAGCTGACGCTGGAGCAGCAGGAAACCTTATGGCAGGCTGCTAAAGGGATGGAAAATGACTGATGCAACGGTAACAGTGCTGTGGCAAAGTCTGCTGAATAACCCGCTAAGCTGGGTAATTATGGTGCTGGCGTTACTTGCGGGTTTGCTGATTGGCTGGTTGCTCATTCGGCGCAAGCTGCTGGAGCAGCGGCAGCTCATGGATCAGCAGTCTCTCGACCAGGTGCGGATTGAATCTGAATTATCCCAAGCAAGACGTGAACTGGAACAGCATCAGGATCAGGCAGAGCGATTGGATCAGGCGCTTCAGGGCAAACGCCAGCAACTGGCTGACCTGCGCGAAAGTCAGGCTGCCATGCTTGCCCAGGTAAGGGTCCAGAAAGAACAGAATCAGCAGCAGTTACAACGGTTGGAAGCTGCTGAACAGCGATTGGGTGATACCTTCAAGAGGCTGGCCGGAGAAATATTCGAACAGAAAAGTAAATCCTTCAGTGAACAAAACCGCCAGCAGATTTCACAGGTGCTGGAGCCGGTGCAAAGCCAGCTGCAGAATTTTGCAAAACTGGTTCAGGACACCAATGAAAAAAATGCGCAGCAGCATGGACACCTGCAAAAGCAGTTGCTGGATCTTGAATCGCTTAATAAAAACCTGACCAGTGAGGCAGCGCAACTGGCTGGGGCGCTACGAGGCAGCAATAAACTGTTGGGTAACTGGGGAGAGCAGCAGCTGGAAAAACTGTTACAGCTCGCAGGCCTGCAGAAAGACCGTGAATATCAGCTGCAGGTCAATTTGAAAGGGGCCGAAGGGCAGCAGTTGAAGCCGGATGCATTAATTCTGCTGCCGGACAATAAGTGTATCGTGGTTGATGCCAAGGTTTCTCTGGAGCATTACACCCGGGCATATAATGCAGATGATGATGACCAGGAAGAGCACTGGCTGAGCGCACATTGCCAATCCATCAAGCAGCATATCAATTCATTGTCAGGCAAAAGTTATGCCCATGTGGCCGACCTGAACACGCCTGATTTCGTGTTGATGTTTGTTCCGGTGGAAGCAGCATTACTCGAGGCACTTCGGTTTGATAATTCCCTGCTGGATTATGCAATTGGTAAGAATGTGGCACTGGTTACACCGACCAATCTGCTCAGCACGTTACGCACTGTCGGCAGTGTCTGGCAGGCTTGGCGTCAGAACGAAAATGCCCGTGAAATTGCCGACCGGGCCGGGAAGCTGTACGACAAGTTTTACGGCTTTGTGGGCGATCTGGAAAACCTGGGGCAGCGCTTGGCGCAGGCACGCAAAACCTATGATGATGCATTTGGCAAGCTGAGCAGTGGCCCGGGCAACCTGCTGCGACAGGTGCAGATGCTACAGGATTTAGGTGCTAAGACCGGCAAGCAACTGGATCAGAAATATTTTGCGGATGCAGAGGACAGCACTGACAGTGCAGACAATGCCAGGCAACTGCCTGACGGGATTAAGGAATAACCGGATTTATCCGGTGTTCAGTTTATCGGCTGTTAAGCGGCAATTGCGCTGTTGATCGCACCCATCAACGCTTTCTCGTCCACCGGTTTGGTGATGTAGGCCGTAGCGCCCTGGCGCATACCCCAGATTTTATCGGTTTCCTGATTCTTTGTGGTAACGAAAATAACCGGGATATTACTGGTGGTCTGTTCCTTGGATAATGCCCGGGTAGCCTGAAAGCCGCTCATGCCCGGCATAACAATATCCATCAGGATCACATCTGGGGTGTTTTTGAGTGCCTTATCAACACCTTCCTGTCCAGATTGCGCAGTAATTACCTGATGCCCGTTAACTTCTACCAGCTTGGACAGCGAGTATAAGTGAGCAGTGGAATCATCTACAATCAAAACGGTCGCCATTGGTTTCTCCAGCTCTCATTTGCTTATTAATGATGCGCTAAAGGATACACTTTGAAAAGCCTAAAGTCACTAGAATTTTGGTAAAGTCCGCATGCATAGCCCAGGTTATTCAGCCATTTGAAATGTGCTTAACATCTTCAACCAGAGCTGAACAGAAACACCACGGGTTTAGGCATTGATATTACTGTTTGAGTTGTTTTCAGGTGTCCTTCGACGCTAGCAGATTTTCACAACCGTACGGCCAACGGAGCCTCCAGCCAGCATGCTGTCAAAAACCGTTGCCAGTTCAGCAGGAGCTACCGTCTGATGGCAAATGCTGTCCAGTTTTTCCGGTCGCCACTGGCCGGCCAGACGCTGCCATAACTGTTGCCTCAATGGTGTCGGACAATTGGCTGAGTTGATTCCCAGAAGGCTGACACCGCGAATGATAAACGGCATCACGGTGGTGTTCAGCTGGTAACCGCCAGCCAGTCCGCAGCTGGCGATATTGCCCCATGGTTTGATGACCCTGGTCAGCCCTGACAGCAATTGGTCGCCGACATTATCAATCGCGCCTGCCCACGCGGCGGACTCCAGGGGCTGGTCACCTAGAAACAGATCATGCCGGTCTACACATTGGCTGGCGCCCAGTTCCCGCAACCATTCAAACTGGTCCTGTTTGCCGCTGATGGCATGCACTTCATATCCTGCTTTATGCAGAATATTAATCGCCAGCGAGCCGACCCCGCCGGTGGCTCCGGTTACTACCATCGGCCCCATATCAGGTGTCTGGCCATTGGCTTCCATCCGATACAGGCTGAGTGCTGCGGTAAAACCGGCAGTGCCGAGTGTCATCGCCTGCTGGTAATCAAGCTCATCCGGCAGCGGAATGGTCCAGCGGCTGTCCAGTTTGAGGTATTCGCTGTATCCGCCATCGCGCGTTTCGCTGAGACCGCAGCCGGTGGCAATAACCTTGTCGCCGGGGGCAAAACCATCAGCATTGGACTCAATCACTTCACCGGCAACATCGATTCCGCCATTCAGTGGAAAACTGCGTAGAATTTTACCGCTGCCGGTACCGGCCAGAGCATCCTTATAGTTAATGCTTGAGTAATGTACCTTGATGCTGAGATCACCATCGCTGAGCTGGTCAGCCACCATGGTCTGCCAGCTGGCCTGGTGATTGCCCTGGTCATCACGGTCTATACGAAAAGCATTAAAAGTAACGGGTATGGACATGCCGGTCTCGGTATTCAGATTATTGTTGTTATGCGGAATTATAAAAGACTGATCTGGCGATTGCTTGCATCAGCTTCGTTTCGGTAATTTGAATGCATTGAGTCCGCGTACCAACACACGCTGATTGTGGCCTGATATGCCATTGGCATAACGGTGTTGAATATACAAAGTAAACAACTGTTCAACCTGCTGTTGGATTACAGGACAATATGCAACGACCTTACGCATAACTGTTTGAGGACCGGCATATATCGGTGTACTGATACCGGCCCGCTGCAGCCTGCGAATCAGTTTGTGATAGGCGTGCACAACCGGGTCATGATGCCGCACATGATCAGCTCTGCGATACCACCAGAATATCAGCAGACTGATAATAACCGACAGAACCACCAACAACAGCAGCAGCTGGCGCTGATCAATCCGTTCGATGCCCCAGGGCTGCAGCAGCCTGCTTTGCCGGTTGGCATTGAAACTGACGATATTCTTATTCCACCAGTGGCGCACCTTATCAATCTGGTTGCGCATGTCCACCAGCCATGGAGCATGCAGCCAGTTGGGCACATCGACCACTGCTCTTGAACCCTGCTGCACCCGGTCGGGTGCCACCCATGAGGTAGGGTCGACCCGAGTCCAGCCGCGCTCGTCGCCTAACCATACTTCCGCCCAGGCATGTGCATCAGATTGCCTGACCAGAAAGTATTCTCCATTGTCGTAACCGCCCTGATAGCCGGTAACCACCCGTGCCGGAATGCCCGCCGCGCGCATTAGAAAGGTAAAAGCACTGGCGTAATGTTCACAATAACCCGCTCTGGAGTCGAACAGGAATTCATCAATCGGATCATTCAGCAACGGTAAAGAATCAAGCCGATAAAAGAAGGGATTATCCCGAAAATAACGCAAAGCGGTTTGTATGATGGCCTGATGTGAGTCATCTTCAGCCTGCCATTCCGCAACCAGCTGACGTGCGCGACTGCCGGTGCCGTCAGGAAGCCGTAAAGCTTCATTCAACAGCGTTGAGTTAGGCATCTTGTTATCACGGAAGTCTGTGTCAGAGCTGATTCGATAACGCTTAACACTGCTGACCGGGCGTACACTGCGCAGCTGGTAATCTAGCCCCAGCCGGCTTTCACTGGGATAAACCGCCGGGTAATCCAGCGCAAACAGCCATTGCCGCCGATGTGGTTCAAGTTCAATTTCGTAACTGATATCGGCATCGTCTCTATCGGGTTTAACCCGGGTCGGCACGCTGCTGTAAATGCTTTGAGTCCAGCGCCTGCCGTCAAAACGGGTCAGTACCGGACCACGCCAATAAAGTTCGGACTGTGTAGGTTGGGGGCCATCAAATGTGACCCGGAATGCCGGCCCGTCATCAATGAATAAATTGCTGATATCTCCGGGGGACATAGTGCTGGAAAGCCCGGTAACGCCTTCAAGCTCACCTCCCTGAATACCCCATAGCGGCACAGACAGACGCGGAAACAGGAAAAACAGTGCCACAGCCAGTGGAATGGCCGGGAGCGCCAGCCGGGCGCCCTGAACAAACATGGTTCGTACTTCTTTGCGCTTACAGTTGCCCCGGTTGATGACGATCATTGTGGTTAACCCCAGCCAGGTGCCGGCAACCAGATAGATGAACGTTAACGGTGACTGGGAGAACAAAAACCAGGTGGCCACAACAAAAAAACTAAGGCTGACCATCAGCATGGCATCACGGGGACGGTTCAGCTCGAGCGACTTCAGGATCAGCATGCAACACAACAGCTGGCTCCCGGGTAACCGGCCCCATAGTCCGCCATGCAGCCAGAAAACGATAAACACTGCGCACAGCACAGTAATGGTGCGTAATACCCAATGTGGGTTGCGGTAGATATGGCTGATCCGCCAGGCAATGACAGCAATCAGGCCGACCGCCAGCAGCACCGGCATTCGGGTTAAATGCGGCAGAATGGCAAACGCAGATGTGGCCATAACCCACAGCATCACCTGGCGTGGGATCAATAACTTAGGCTGCGCAGGTACTGCTAGTTCTGCCATAACGCCAGTGTGCGCAGACATTGATTCAGATGCGCCGGACCATTATCCGGCTCCACTTCAACACCGGTCAACGAGAGGCCGTATTTTAAGCTGCGCTGTTCCGCCAGCAATACCCAGGTGGTCAGCACCCGCAAGCCATGCTCAATATCCTGGCTGCCGGTCTGGGACAGCTTGAACTGCAATTCGCTGTATGCAGTAGGCGGTTCTTCACGGCTGATCAGTTTGTTCATGCGTGCAGTGGCTTTCCAGGCAATGTCTTTAAGGTGATCACCCTGCCGGTAGTCGCGCAGCCCGGCAAAATCGGCATCCGGTTCGGGTTGCAGATTGCGTTTTCCGTCACCGACACTGGGTCTGGGTAGTGCCGGAGCATTATCCAGTGGCTGCGGGTAAACCAGGCACCGTTGTTGCGGATAGACCCATGACCAGGCTTTAAACAGTCCTAAAGGATAGATTGTACTGAGGCGCAATCTGGGACATTCGAGCCAACCGCGGCGGCTGGTGGCTACCGGCATCTCAAGCATGCCGCTTTGGCCGGCTGCCAGCGTCAAACGGGCGCCGGTGTTTTGAGCATCAGCATGTACACTGTCCAACTCCAGAATGGGTCGCTCAAAACCCTGACGTTCGTAAATATTCAGGCGAAATACCGCCGGTTCTCCGGCAAACACCGGCTGGGCATGAACTGTGCCGACATCCAGTCCGGATAAATTCCGCCAGGTGCGGAAAGTCGAGAGTTGAGCGGCAGTAGCCAGCAGGAAAGCCAGCAATAACGCTGCATTATTGTTGTAATTCAACGCTCCCAGCAGCATAGCGGTTAATAAGACTGCAAAGGTGACGCCGAAACGGGTCGGCAGGATATAAACCTGCCGATAGGCAATTGTGAATGGCGGCGCCAGTGGCCCGCGGTGCTGCAGCCAACGCTGGAACCGCGGCTGCCGGACAAGCCAGTTGAACGGACTAAAACGTGATTGGGCCGAATGCTGCATTAACCGAACCCGGTTCAGGGAACAGCAGTTGCGTGCAGAATATCCTGGGCAATAACAGCAGGGTCAGGCGTTTGTTCGCTTTGTTGCTCGATGATTTTGAGTCGATGGCCAGCCAAAGCAACAAATACCGCCTGTACATCTTCCGGGAGGACATGCTGGCGGTGATTAAGCAGTGCATGAGCACGGCTGGCACGTAACAATGCCAAGCCTGCACGTGGGCTCAAACCAACATTGATTTGAGCATGTTGACGAGTAGCGGTCAGTAGTGCCTGGATGTAATCGAGCAGGGCACTGCTGGCGTGTATCTGAGTAACATGCTCCATCAGTGTCTGTAGTTTGGCAGTATCCAGAATGGCCTGAGCGGAGCCTAAAAATGATTGACGGTCAGGTTGCTCAAGCAGTAGCCGTTCTGCCTGAGCAGATGGATAACCCAGGGTGATCTTGAGTAAAAACCGGTCCAGTTGCGAATCAGGCAGCAGCCAGGTGCCTGCCAAATCCACAGGGTTCTGGGTGGCGATTACAAAAAACGGGCTTGGCAGCTGGCGCTGCTGGCCGTCAACGGTCACATGTTCTTCAGCCATTGCTTCCAGCAAGGCACTTTGCGTTCTCGGCGGAGCACGGTTGATTTCATCAGCCAGCACAATCTGGCTGAAAATCGGCCCTGGTTGAAAGGCAAAACGCTCGTTGGTCTGGCTGTATACCGATACGCCTACAACATCAGCCGGCAGCAGGTCGCTGGTAAACTGGATACGGCGAAATTCCAGGCCCAAGGTGCAGGCCAAAGCATTCGCCAGGGTGGTTTTACCAACACCAGGTAAATCTTCAACCAGTGCATGGCCGCCTGCCAGCAGGCTGCAGAATGCCAGCCGAATGGCATCCGGGTGCCCCAGTACAATTCGATTGACCTGAGCGATAGCCTGGCCGAGCTCGTTCAGCAGCTGCTGAGGCACTGCCGGTGGTGTGGTTTGCGCCGGTGCGTTAGAGGCAATCGACGAAACTTTGGATTGAGGCTCACTGTGCATAGTGCTTCCCTGAAATGCTGGTCATTTCCTGTGACCGTGTAAAACTGTAAGGTTCAATATACTAGGGACCGGGATTAACATTATTTGATCACTTCGATATTGCCGAATAAATGCCTTATCCGCAGTAAACTGTACCAGGATGGCCTGACCAATACCGGTTTTCCAGCCAAACGCAGCAAATGCCGGTCAGACACTGAATCGGTATAAGCATGCGTCCATGGTGGCGTGAAGCTTTCACTGGCCAGGCATCGGACTTTGTTTTTTCCATAACAATGCGGGCTGCTGATATAGCCGCCCAGCCAGCGTTGTTTGCGGCTGCCGATAACTTTGACACCTTTCAGTCCCATGGCCCTGAGTGTCTTTTTAGCCATTTTTTCCCAGCATCCGGTCACTATTACTACTTTATCTCCGGCCTGCAAGTGCTGTTCCAGCCGCTGCCAGGCAGGTTCTATCCGATAGTGCTGCGCATGGCTGGCGGTAAAAGCCGCCAGGTGATTCAGACACTGGTCGATCTGTGTTTTGCGCATCCCGACTGTACTCAGCCACAGATACATCGATGCACCCAGGCGTTTGGTGGGTGGAAACAACAGCAGCGGAAGCACAATCGGTGTGCACAACAGTAAAGTAAATAACGGCCAGCCTCGGCTGCGTGCAAAAGCGACAATCATACGGGTGCCGTTATCACCGCAAACCAGCGTCCCGTCAAAGTCGAACAACACCAGATTCGGGTGCTGTTCGGGCATGCTGGTGGTATGGCTGACGGGCATTGCTGGTCAGCCTATTCCAGTAACGGCGATCCGGACTTAATTAACCCGGTGGATAGCGCGTTTATCGGCATTCAAGGCAGCTTCATGCACAGCTTCGGACAATGTCGGATGCGCGTGCACGATCCGCGCCAGATCCTCAGCACAACCGGCGAATTCCATGGTAACCACACATTCGGCTATCAACTCAGACGCGTTTGGTCCGATGATGTGCGCGCCCAGCAGCCGGTCGGTTTCTGCATCGGCCAGTAATTTAACCATGCCGGTAGCATCGCCCATGGCCAGGCCCCGGCCGGTCGCTGCAAACGGAAAGCTGCCGCTGGAATAGTCGATACCAGCTTCTTGTAATTCCTGTTCGGTCTTACCTACCCAGGCAATTTCCGGATCGGTGTAAATGACCCAGGGAACAGTCTCCAGGTTAATATGGCCTGCCTGGCCGGCGATGGTTTCAGCGACTGCAATACCTTCTTCCGAACCTTTATGAGCCAGCATTGGGCCGCGCACTGCATCACCTATAGCCCACACATTCTCAGCCGAGGTGCGGCAGTGATCATCGACCTCTATCTGACCTCGCTGATTGATATTGACGCCGGTACCTTCAGCCAGCAGCTCGGCGGTGTTGGCCTTGCGTCCGACAGCAACCAGCAGACGGTCCACAGTAATCGACTCCTGCCCATCTTTGGTTTCCAGCGTGACAATTACTTCGCCATTGACTATTTGCGCGCCCTGCACCAATGTGCCGAGGCGAATATCCAGACCCTGTTTCTTAAATTCGCGACCTGCAGCCTTGCCGACATCTTTGTCAGCTGCTGCCAGCAGGTCATCCAGTGCTTCCAGCAGAATCACCTCTGATCCCAGTCTTTTCCACACACTGCCCAGTTCCAGTCCGATTACGCCGGCGCCTATCACGCCCAGCCGTTGTGGTACCTGGCCAAATTCCAGTGCGCCTTCATTATCAACGATGTAACGGCCGTCAAACTCCACATTGGGAATGGCAACAGGAATGGAACCGGCAGCCAGAATGATGTGTTCGCCACTGATTTGGCGTTGCTCACCATCGGCATCGGTAATCTGTACCTGCCGTTCGGGCAGCAATCTGCCTCTGCCGCAGATGAATTCCACCTTATTGGCTTTGAGCAGTTGTGTCACACCGCCGGTCAGCTGTTTGACGATCTTGTTTTTGCGCTCCAGCATAGTGTCTACATCCATGCTGACAGGTCCTGCTATGTTGATACCGTGTGCTGCATATTGATGCTGGACATGGTGATAGTGCTTGCTGGAGTCCAGTAATGCCTTGGATGGAATACAGCCTACATTCAGACAGGTTCCGCCGGGGGCTGGCTTGCCGTCTTTACCCAGGCGTTCGTCGATACAGGCCGTTTTCAGGCCCAGTTGTGCGGCACGGATGGCGGCTACATAACCAGCCGGTCCGGCGCCTACCACAACAACGTCAAAATGCTCACTCATTAAAGTTCTTCCTAAATTCTTATACTTATAAACCCAACAGCATACGTGCCGGGTCTTCCAGCGCCTCTTTCACGCTGACCAAAAACTGTACCGCGTCTTTGCCGTCGATAATGCGATGATCGTAGCTGAGTGCGATGTACATCATCGGGCGCGCCACAATTTCACCGTTTTCAACCACGGGTCGTTCCTTGATGGTGTGCATGCCCAGGATGGCGCTTTGTGGAGGATTAATCAGCGGGGTGGACAACAGCGAACCGAAAACCCCGCCATTGGTGACGGTAAACGTGCCGCCCTGCAAATCTTCCAGTGCCAGGCTGCCGTCACGGGCCTGTTGTGCATATTCGCGGATCTGCGATTCAATATCAGCCAGAGACATCAAGTGTGCATTGCGCAGTACCGGCACCACCAGACCCCGATCGATGGAAACGGCTACACCAATATCCTGGAAGCCGTGATAAACGATATCTTCACCTTCCACTGAAGCATTGACGATCGGATGTTTCTGCAGTGCTTCACAGCATGCTTTAACAAAAAACGACATAAAGCCAAGGCGAACGCCGTGGGTCTTTTCAAATGCTTCCTTGTAACGTGCGCGTAAGTCTTTAACCGCCTGCAGATTGACTTCGTTAAAGGAAGTAAGAATGGCTGCAGTGTTTTGTGCTTCCTTCATGCGTTCGGCAATCCGGCTGCGCAACCGGGTCATTTTGACCCGCTCCTCAGGGCGTGGGCTTCCTGACTGCAGATGTTTCAAAACATCACCTTTGGTGATGCGGCCGCCGCGCCCTGTGCCTTCCACCTGACTGGCGTCAAGGTTGTTTTCAGCAGCCAGTTTGCGTGCTGCAGGGGGCAGGTCCGGATTAGCGGGCTGCGGCTGGCTGGGTTGTGCAGCCGGTTCTGCCTGCTGATCGGCAGCTGCCTGATCATCTTCAGCTGCTTCTTCAGGTTCCGCCAGCTCCTGTTCTTCCAGCAGTGCCAGGGTTTCACCACTGGTGACGGTGGCCCCCGCTTCCTGGCTGATTGACTGTAACACCCCGTCTACCGGGGCAGGCACTTCCAATACCACCTTATCGGTTTCCAGATCAACGATGTTTTCATCGCGCCTGACGGTATCACCGGCCTGTTTGTGCCAGGTGGCTACCACTGCGTCACTTACTGATTCCGGCAGCGCCGGAACTTTGACTTCAATGCTCATTTACTTACCTGCTCCAAAAATTTTATCGTGGTACTAGATGTAGAAAAGTTACTGGTTGGATGCCTGATTAAGGTCTATAGATTGCGTTGAAGATGTAATCTTCAATGCCGATTCGACCAATTCGCGTTGTTCCTGCGCATGCAGCTTCGGATAACCCACGGCAGGTGAGGCCAGGTCACCGCGGCTGGCATAACTGAGCTGCTGACCGTCTTGCAGACAGCGCTGCAGCCGGTCGCGCAGGGTATACCAGGCACCCTGATTGTGCGGTTCTTCCTGACACCAGACGATTTCACTGGCTGCTGTGTAGCGGCTGAACAGTGCCTGTACCTCCTGTTTCGGGAAGGGGTATAGCTGCTCCAGCCGGCACAGGGCAATATCACGGATTTCATGTTCTTCACGGGCCGCTGCCAGATCAAAGTAAACTTTGCCGGAGCACAGAATCACACGTTTAACAGTCTCCGGCTGAATGGTTTGATCGACCTCGTCCAGCACCAGCTGGTATCCGTCGCTGGCCAGCTCGTCCAGGCTGGAAACTGAAGCCTTGTGCCGCAACAGGCTCTTGGGCGTCATCACTACCAGTGGTTTGCGATAGGGGCGCAGCATCTGGCGGCGGATCATATGGAAAAACTGAGAAGGCAGGCTGGGTATGCAAACCTGGATGTTTTCCTGGGCGCACAATTGCATGAACCGCTCCAGTCTGGCGGAGGAATGCTCCGGCCCCTGACCTTCATAGCCATGCGGCAGGAACAGCGCCAGACCGCATAACCGGCCCCATTTGGTCTCTCCGGAGGTAATGAACTGGTCGATCACTACCTGCGCACCGTTGGCAAAATCGCCAAACTGTGCTTCCCAAACCACCAGTGTTTCCGGGTCGGTACTGGCATAGCCATATTCAAAACCCATGACCGCTTCTTCCGAAAGCAGTGAATCAATAACAGTGACGTTATGTTCCTGCTCAGTGAACCAGTCCAGAGGGAGGATGCATTGGCCAGTGTTCTGATCATGCAGAATGGCATGCCGATGAAAAAAAGTCCCGCGGCCGGAATCCTGGCCGACAAGCCGCAGGCCGTAGCCTTTTTCTATCAAACTGGCATAAGCGACGTTTTCAGCAAAGCCCCAGTCCATCGGTATTTCGCCGGCACCCATTTTACGCCTGTCGTCGATAACTTTTTGTACCCGGGAATGCAGCTTAAATCCATCCGGAAGCGTGGTCATCCGGTCAGCGATACGCTGTACCTGCTGAGGGTTTAGTGTGGTATCGGTATTATCCTGCCAGCCAGTGTCCAGATAAGGCTGCCAGTCAATAATATCGCCACTATCGGTCAGGTGTTTGACATCAGTGACCGGTTCGCCGGTGTCCAGTCGGTCACGGTAGTCGTTCTGCAGGTGTTTGACTTCATCTGCAGTGACCACGCCGGTTTCAATCAGATGCTTGCCGAACTGCTCTCGGGTGGTAGGCAGTTTGCGTACTACCTGGTACATGATCGGCTGTGTGGCAGATGGTTCGTCAGCTTCATTGTGACCATGGCGGCGATAACAGACGAGATCTATCACCACGTCTTTTTGGAAGCGGGTGCGAAAATCTTCGGCCATTTTGACCACAAACACCACGGCTTCAGGGTCGTCTGCATTCACATGAAAAATCGGTGCCTGCACCATCTTGGCAACTTCGGTGCAATACAGTGTCGAGCGGGCATCCAGGGGATTGGAGGTAGTAAAGCCAACCTGATTGTTAACAACTACGTGCAGAGTGCCGCCAACTGCAAATCCACGCGCCTGTGACATGTTGAACAGTTCCATCACCACGCCCTGACCAGCTACCGCAGCATCGCCATGTACCAGAATCGGCAGAACGCTGCCGAATTCGCCATCATGATGTTTTACCTGGCGGGCGCGGGCTGAGCCGACCACTACCGGGTTGACAATTTCCAGATGGGACGGGTTAAACGCCAGGGCCATATGCAGGTTGCCGCCTTCGGTATCGATATCTGCACTGTAACCCAGGTGATATTTCACATCACCGGCGCCATCACCGTTTCCGGCAGTGCCATCAAACTCAGCAAACAGCCGGGCACTGGATTTGCCCAGGATGTTGATCAGCACGTTTAGCCGGCCGCGGTGAGCCATGCCGATGACGGCCTGTTTGATGCCCTGGCTGCCGGCATGCAGAATTAATTCATGCAGCAGTGGGATCAGGCTATCGCCGCCTTCCAGTGAAAAGCGCTTCTGACCAACATATTTGGTATGCAAATAGCGCTCCAGCCCTTCAGCTGCCGTCAGTTTTTGCAATATGCGCTGTTGTACTTCCTCTGGTTGGGTAAAGTCTCCCCGGCTGCCCTCCAGGCGGTCCTGAAGCCAGCGGCGCTGGTTGGTATCGGTAATATGCATATATTCCGAACCAACGCTGCGGCAATAAACATGCTCGAGAATTTCAATAATGCTGTCCAGCTGCATCCGGTCGGGTGCAGCCAGCGAGCCGGTATCAAATTCGCGCTGCAGATCACCGGTATCAAGATCGTGCGCAGCCAGTTCCAGATCAGGAACCTCCGGCCTGCTGCTGAGGCCCAGTGGATCCAGGCGAGCCTGCTGATGACCACGCACGCGATAGGCATTGATCAGCTTTAAAACGCCTGCCTGTTTATGATCGGCACCGGCTGAACTGGCTGTAGTCAGCCGGTAATGGCCGTTCCTTGCCAACTGGCTGAAATGTTCAAGGATTGCTGCATGGCTGGGCTCCTGGCCTTCCGACAGGCTGGCGAACAGCGTCTGCCAATGTTCTGAAACAGCCTTGGGGTCGCTCAGCCAGCGTTCAAACTGATCTTCAACATAAGCGGCATTGGTGCCGCCCAGATGAGAACTCTGGTATTGCTGTTGTAGTGATTTGCTCACGATATTGCGTCTAATTAATAACCGTTGTTCAGAAGTTGTTATAGCGTTTATCTTGCCTGCTCAGAAAGCTGAGTTGAGCCGGTAACGCTGCAACCCGCAATTATAAAACCATTACACGATAAACACACCTTTAGAGTGTTGGCGTATTCGCTGTTTTTCAGCCTGTTGCTTCACCGGCAGACAGATAAAAGCCTGCATGTTCCAGCAGCCAGTCGGTTAATCCGGTGCTGTCTGATGTAGCCTGCTGCAGTTGAGACCGGTTAAAACCCGGCTGGTTGCAGATCAGGCGGGCAGCAGCGGTGGCGCAGGTAATGTAATTTCCATTGCAATACAACACGGCTGTTTCAGGCTCGTCAGGCAGCTCACGCCAGGTCAGCCGGGCCGCAGGCTGGCGGATTAAATAATATTGCTCGGGCAATTGTGCAGGCAGATCCGGCCAGGTCAATAAATCCTCGGCTAACCGGTATTCGGTAATGTATTGTCCGAAACTGTCCAGCAGCTCAGCATCTTCTGCTGCCAGTAACCTGCGCAATTGCTCTCGGATGCGATCGGCCACGGCAGTCCCCAATTGATTTTGTTCGGTGGCAGACAAATCCGGATCACGGTAGCGTAAATCCGCAGCGAGGCCATGCTCGGTCAGGCCATTGATCAGCTCAGCTGCAGAGGGTGCACGTAACCCCACGGAAATAGTAATGCATTCGGTTTCAGCGACGCCGAAATGAGCCACTCCCGGCGGCAGGTAAAGCATATCGCCCGGCCCCAGCAGTTGATCATGTTGCGGCTCAAATTGCTGCAGGACTTTCAACTCAAGCTCTGGCAGCCATTGTTCATTGTAGTCGGGCGTCCACTGCCAGCGTCGCTGTCCATGCAGTTGAATCAGAAATACATCATATTGATCGGTATGCGGGCCAACCGATCCTCCTGGTACTGCATAGCTGGCCATTACATCGTCCAGCCGCCAGCGGGGCAGCAGATTGAATTGTTCGAGTAAAGCCGCGCAATCATCTCTGACTTTGTCCAGATCCTGAATCAACAGCGTCCAGTTGTTCTGTGGTTGATTGCGCAACCGGTGATTGGCAAACGGGCCGTGGCTGACAGTCCATGATCCCGGTTCGCTTACATGACCCTGAACCAGTCGCGCAGCCAGGCGCTGATCACCGGCATGTTCAAATAATGCCTGTTTGTCCAGCTGCTCCGGTAGGTTGATTCCGGCATTCCGGACCAGCAGTGGCCGGCGTTGCCAGTAGCTGTCGAAAAAACCAGCCTCTATCAGCTTATCTGAAAGCGTGTGGCTGGACATGTCGGGAACTGGATTATTGATAATGATTGAGTTGCTTTGCCAGCCGGCTGGCAAAGCCGGTGTAATCAGCCGGCGTCAGTGAAATGAGCAGTGTTTTGGCGCTGTCCGGTATATCCAGCGAGCGGATAAATTGACGCATGCTCTGCTGGTCAATGCCACGTCCTCTGGTCAGTGCTTTCAGCTGCTCATAAGGCTCCGGTAATCCGTAGCGCCGCATAACAGTCTGTACTGCCTCGCCCAGCACTTCCCAACTGTTGTCCAGGTCCTCGGCCAGCCGCTGCTGATTAACAGCCAGCTTGCCCAGCCCTTTCTCCAGGGACTGCCAGGCAATCAGGCAGTGTCCGATGGCTGTACCCAGCGCGCGCAATACGGTGGAATCGGTGAGGTCCCTCTGCCAGCGGGAAACCGGTAGCTTTTCGGCGAAGTGACCCAGCAATGAATTGGCAACTCCCAGGTTACCTTCGGCATTTTCAAAATCGATGGGATTGACTTTATGCGGCATGGTTGAAGAACCAACCTCACCCTCCACCAGTTGCTGCTTGAAATAGCCAAGTGCTATGTAGCCCCAGATATCCCGGCACAAATCGATCAGGATGGTGTTTGTACGCATCAGCGCATGGCAGAATTCAGCAATGCAGTCGTGTGGTTCAATCTGCGTAGTGTATGGATTCCAGGCGATCCCCAGGTTTTCTACAAACTGGCGGGTCATGTCAATCCAGTCAACTTCCGGATAAGCGACGCGGTGGGCATTATGATTACCTACCGCACCGTTCATTTTTCCGGTGATTTCCACTCTTGCCAGGGCGCGCCGCTGCCGGCGCATTCGATGCACTACATTGGCGAGCTCCTTACCCAGCGTGGTTGGACTGGCAGATTGCCCATGGGTGCGAGACAGCATCGGCAGGTCGGCAAAAGCTTCAGCCATTTGCGCCAGCTGCCGCTCCAGAGATTTCAACCTGGGCTGGATATGCTCGCTGCGGGCATCGCTGAGCATGAGGCCATAGGCCAGGTTGTTGATATCTTCCGAAGTACAGGCAAAATGCACGAACTCGCTTAACTGGTCCAGTTCCGGGTGTTCGGCCAGCTGCTGCTTCAGGAAATATTCAACCGCTTTGACATCATGATTGGTGGTCTGCTCGATGGCCTTGATCCGGGCACTGCTGTCGGCATTGAACCCCGTCAGTAGCTGTTCCAGAAAATCTGCTGCTGCTGAGCTCAGGCGCGGTACTTCATCAATGTCTGTACATTCGCTCATAGCCTGCAGCCAGCGTACTTCGATCAGGTGCCGGCGTTGCAGCAGACCATGTTCACTGAGGCAATTACGCAGTGCAGCGGTTTTCCCTGCATAGCGGCCATCGGTCGGGCTGAGAGCGGTAAGAGCGGACAATTCCATAGGTAATCAACTGATGTTGTCAATGAATATTGTAACGGTAGTCGCCTGGCTTGGGGAGACTGTTTGCAGATCGATGAAAAACTCGGTTTTCCCGGTATTCGTCCCCACTTTATAATGTGCAACTTATCATTAAACCGATGGAGATACCGATGACCCAGTTTCGCGCGGAGCACGACAGCATGGGTGAGCTGCAAGTGCCTGTGGAGGCACTGTATGCCGCTCAAACTCAACGTGCAGTGAATAATTTTCCTATCAGTGGCCTGCGTATGCCGCGCGAATTTATCCGCGCAATGGGGCTGATCAAAACATCAGCTGCACAGGTGAACCAGCAGTTGGGTCTGTTGGACGCCCCGTTAGCTGATGCAATCCGCGAAGCAGCCGCTCAAGTGGTTGACGGCAGCCTGGATCAACATTTCCCGATCGATATTTTCCAGACCGGTTCGGGTACCAGCAGCAATATGAATGCCAATGAGGTGATAGCCAATGTCGCCAATCAGGGCAATGATCTGGGTGTGCATCCCAACGATCACGTCAATATGGGTCAAAGCAGTAATGATGTAATCCCCACTTCCATCCATGTGTCTGCCTGCCTGGTAGCCAGTGAGCAACTATTGCCGGCACTGGATCATTTGCATGCCGTATTGAGCAGCCGGGCAGAGGAGCTGAGCGATATCGCCAAGACCGGACGGACGCATTTGATGGATGCCATGCCGGTAACCTTCGGTCAGGAGCTGGCCTGTTGGGCCAAACAGATAGACAGCGGCCGTCAGCGGGTGCAGGCGGCGCTGCAGCGGATGCGGCAGTTGCCTCAGGGGGGCACCGCAGTAGGCACCGGCATCAATGCACATCCGGATTTTGCCGCAGGCATGGCAGCGGCATTGTCATCGGCCAGTGGATTTGAGTTTGTCAGCAACGAGAATTTGTTTGAAGGAATCAGTTCACAGGACGCAGCAGTTGAGCTGTCCGGTCAATTAAAAACCATCGCCTGCAGTTTGATGAAAATCGCCAACGATCTGCGCTGGATGAATTCCGGCCCGCTGGCTGGTCTGGGTGAAATTGAACTAACCGCATTACAGCCGGGCAGCTCAATTATGCCGGGTAAGGTAAATCCGGTGATACCCGAAGCGGTTTGCATGGTGTGTGCCCAGGTTATCGGCAATGATGCAACCATTACGGTTGGAGGTCAGGCGGGTAATTTCCAGCTGAACGTGATGCTGCCGGTGATTGCCTATAACTTATTGCAAAGTCTGGAAATCCTGGCCAATGCCAGCCGCTTGCTGGCTGACAATGCTATTCAGGGTTTTAAAGTCCGCCAGGATAACGTGCAGGAAGCACTGGCTCGCAACCCCATTCTGGTTACTGCGCTGAATCCGGTCATCGGTTATGAAAAAGGTGCCGCTACCGCTAAGCAGGCGTACAAGGAAGGGCGCCCGATCAAGCAGGTGGCATTGGATAATACCGACTTATCAGCTGAGGAACTGGATCGGTTGCTGGACCCGGTTGAGTTGACCAAAGGCGGTATTAAAAGCTGAATTTCCATCGGATAGACCGATGCGCTTAAGACCATAGGTTGTATTTTATGACAAGCAATATCCAGGTCCTGGACCAGCAGCTGGTTAATCAGATTGCCGCCGGTGAAGTTATTGAACGACCGGCTTCAGTGGTTAAAGAGCTGGTGGAAAACAGCCTGGATGCCGGTGCTACCGATATTCATATTGAAATCGAGAGGGGCGGTGCGCGCCTGATCAGGGTTCGTGATAATGGCTTTGGCATCGGCAAACAGCAGCTGCGGCTGGCGCTGATGCCACACGCTACCAGCAAAATTGGCAGCCTGGAAGACCTGGAAGCTGTTGCCAGTCTGGGTTTTCGCGGGGAAGCGCTGGCAAGTATTGCTTCAGTTTCCCGTTTAACACTGGCTTCGGTAGCCGCTGACAGTAAAGATTCGCATGGTTGGCAGATAGAGCCGGGCAGCGATCAGCCTGTGCCCAG
This sequence comes from Wenzhouxiangellaceae bacterium, assembly GCA_028289455.1. Lineage (GTDB taxonomy): Bacteria > Pseudomonadota > Gammaproteobacteria > Xanthomonadales > Wenzhouxiangellaceae > JAJFKX01. The sequence continues at coordinate 4,042 of JANQPN010000055.1, read as the reverse complement.
CGCAGTCGCGCGGGGTACTCAGGTTGATGTGCAGGACCTGTTCTATAACACGCCTGCACGACGTAAATTCATGCGAACTGAGCGGACTGAGTTCCAGCATATTGATGATCTGATCAAACGACTGGCGCTGGCACGTAATTCAATCAGTTTCCGACTGAGCCACAATGGCAAAGTGATCCGCCAGTTGCCGGCAATCCCTTCCGGCAGTGATCAATCCGGCAGGGTCAGATTAATCTGCGGCCCGGCGTTTGCCGACCAGGCTCAGCGCCTGGACATCACTGCCAATGGTCTAGCGCTGAATGGCTGGGTTGCCCGGCCGACGTTTTCCCGCCAGACAGCTGATATGCAGTATTTCTTCGTCAATGGCAGATTGGTCAAAGACCGTCTGATTGCTCACGCAGTCCGGCAGGCCTATCGGGATGTGATGTATCACGGCAGACAACCTGCCTATGTACTGCATCTGGCGTTGGACCCTGCAGCTGTGGATGTCAATGTACACCCGCAAAAACATGAAGTACGGTTTCGTGATCAGCGCCGGGTGCATGATTTTCTGTTTTCAGTCATTCATCGCGAGCTGGCTGACCAGCAAACGCCTGCTTCCAGTGAACAGGTGCAGTCACAAGGTGACAGTGTCAGCTTGCAGGTCGGATACCGGCAGGTGCCATTGGCAGGTCATCAAAGCTCGGGTTTTACGCGCCCGCCGGCGCATTCACCCGGCAAGCTGGCGGATAGTCAGGCGGCCTATGCATATCTGGCCCGTTCGGCTCAGGCTGTGCCGGTAACTGAACAATCACAGCAGTCGAATGAGAATCAGCTGCTGGAAAGTTCAGGGGAAACCCGGGAAGTCCCGCCGATGGGCTATGCGCTGGCACAGCTGCATGGTATTTATCTGCTGGCTCAGAACACCTCAGGCCTGGTGCTGGTGGACATGCACGCTGCGCATGAAAGAGTGGTTTACGAGCAGCTCAAGCAGGCGTACGCGCAGCAGGGGGTACGCAGCCAGCGTCTGTTGGTGCCACACACTATCAATGTCAGCGAACGCGAAGCCGATGTGGTTGAGCAGTTCAGCGAGACATTGCATCAATTCGGCCTGCAGCTGGAACGCAATGGCCCTGAGTCATGCATGCTGAGGGCAGTGCCAGCACTGCTGGCCAATGCAGATATGGAACAGTTGTTGCGTGATGTGCTCTCTGAGTTGCTGACGGTAGGCGAATCCAGCCTGGTGGAATCCCATCAGGATGAAATGTTGTCGGCAATGGCCTGCCATGGGTCGGTACGTGCCAACCGCAAGCTGACAACTGATGAAATGAATGGATTGCTGCGCGCTATGGAAGCTACCGAACGCAGTGATCAATGCAACCACGGCCGACCAACCTGGCTGCAGCTGGATATGCCGACACTGGACAAGCTGTTCCAACGGGGGCGGTGAAGTGAGTTCGACTGCAGCCTCCAGGCTGCCTGTGGTATGCCTGCTGGGACCTACGGCTGCGGGCAAGACAGCTGCGGCGCTGGCATTGGCCGATGAGCTGCCGGTCAGTTTGATCAGCGTTGATTCGGCCCAGGTTTATCGTGGCATGGATATCGGTTCGGCCAAGCTGGAGCAGGCATTACTGCAGCAATATCCGCATGCGCTGATTGATATCCGGGACCCGGAGCAAAGTTATTCAGTGGCTGAGTTTTGTCAGGATGCAGGCGCTGCGATCAAACAGGCCCATGCCAATGGCAGGATACCGGTGCTGGTGGGCGGTACCATGATGTATGTGAATGCTTTGATGCAGGGGCTGGCCGCTTTGCCACCGGCTGATGCAGCATTACGTGCCGACATAGAGCAGCAAGCCGATCAGTTCGGCTGGCCGGCGTTACATGCGCGGCTGCAGCAGCTTGATCCACAGACTGCTGCCAGACTGGAACCACATGACGCGCAGCGGATTCAGCGGGCGCTGGAAGTGTTTTACCGTTCAGGTCAGGTAATGTCGGCGCAATTGGATGAGCAAACTTCGGATAATCCCGGTTGGCGATTTTTACTGCTTGCGATTTCGCCAAATGACCGCAGTTTACTGCATGCTCGGATTGCCGGGCGGGTTAAAACCATGCTTGATGCCGGCCTGGTGGCGGAATTGGAACAACTGCGCCACAACCCCCGACTGACTGCAGCCAGCAGCAGTATGCGCAGCGTCGGTTATCGCCAGGTCTGGTCGATGCTGGAGGGTGATTTGAGCTTTGACAGGCTGCCTGATGAAATTATTTTTGCTACCCGTCAACTGGCAAAGCGACAGTTGACCTGGTTACGTCAAATGCCGGGTATAATATGGATTAACGGGGGCTCAGGAGATGCTTGCGAAAGCACGCGAGAGGGCTTAACAAACACATTTTTTATCAACAGAGTTGATATTTTTGCAAGCAAAACAGGTTAAGGCACGGTCTAGTAGTCGATCGCAAGATGGCAAACCGTGTCGAATCTACAAAAGCGGCGCTTGTCATATTAGTAACAGCATATCCATAAGCTGGCTATGTTGTTGAAAAACAAACAAAAGAACAATGTGTCTTGGTCAGGAGAACAATAATGTCTAAAGGACAGTCGTTACAAGAACCGTATCTGAACGCGTTGCGAAAAGAACGCGTGCCGGTATCAATTTACCTGGTTAATGGTATTAAACTGCAGGGTCAAATAGACTCTTTCGATCAGTTCGTCATTTTGCTGCGCAATGCGGTCAGCCAGATGATTTACAAACACGCTGTATCGACCATTGTACCCAGCCGGAATGTGAACCTGAATACCTCAGATAGTGCCGATTCTGAAAGCGTTGGCAATACAGCCGACTGATATACTGATTGATCTGTCAATCACGCTTCTTATACTGTCAGCATGGCTGACAGTATTGCATTTCGAAACCTTTTCAAAAAACCTGTGATTTCAGGTTGTTCATATCATGTTTGATCGTGCCGAGCGTGGTCAGCAGGCTGCTTTAATGGTGGTTGCTGACCAGAGCGGAGATTTACAACTGCGCAGCCGGGAGTTTGAGTCGCTGGCGGTTGCTGCCGGTGTTGAAGTCACAACTACGTTGACAGCCCGGGTTAACCAGCCACGGCCGGCTACCTATCTGGGTCGCGGGAAAGTAGAGGAATTGAGCCTTGCGGCCAAAGCGGCCGGCTGTAACCTGGTGCTGGTTGACCGTGATTTGTCACCGGTTCAAGAGCGTAACCTGGAACGTGAACTGCAATGCAGGGTGCTGGATCGCAGCGGTCTGATTTTGGATATCTTTGCCCAGCGGGCACAAAGTTATGAAGGCAAGCTGCAGGTTGAGCTGGCTCAGCTTCGGCATTTGTCTACCCGGCTGGTACGGGGCTGGTCACATTTGGAGCGTCAGAAGGGTGGTATCGGGTTACGCGGACCGGGTGAAACACAGCTGGAAACCGATAGACGGTTGATCGGTGGCCGGATCAAAAGGCTATTGAAGCAGCTGCAGCGGGTCGACCGCCGCCGTAGTCTTGGCAGGGCCAGCCGTGAACGCGGCGGACTGCCGCTGGTGTCACTGGTGGGTTATACCAATGCCGGCAAGTCAACGTTATTTAATCGTCTGACCGAAGCCGAGGTACTGGTTAAAGACATGCTGTTTGCTACCTTGGATCCGACGGTTCGCCGTTGGAGTGATGCAAGTTTGGGCACTGTGCTGTTGAGTGACACTGTTGGGTTTATCAATGACCTGCCGCATGAGTTGATTGCTGCGTTCCGGTCAACCTTGCAGGAAACACGCAATGCGGATTTATTACTGCATGTTATCGATATATCCGATCAGCAGCATCAGTTGTACCAGCATGAGGTGGAAAACGTCCTGGCGGAAATCGGTGCACAGGATATACCGGTACTGAAAGTCTTTAACAAGGTTGATCAGGCAGTTGATGCGGATGCAGGTCTGCATCGCAGCAGTGACGGCGTAGTGCGTTCGGTCAGCATCAGTGCACAACATGGAATAGGCCTGGATGCATTAATGTCAGCCGTCAATGAGCGGCTGGGTGAAGCCAAAATCCAGACAACCATGCA
>JANQPN010000038.1 GCA_028289455.1 Wenzhouxiangellaceae bacterium | reverse complement strand
GATCACCCATGACCACTGCGGTGGCTTCCGGGGTACTTGCAGCCTGGTGCTCAAACAGCGCCTGAACACTAAGGTCCTCAGGCAGTTCATAGGCTGTCGAATTCCAATTTGCTATCTCTGCCTGCTCGTCTGCCGATAACAGGCTCAGCTGTTCAAGCGGCAAATCAGCATGCTCAGGCAGCTGCTGCAATAGCTGCTGATAATGCGCAAGCAGCTGGCGCATCGCCTTGCCGTCAAATCGCCCGGCATCGTAATACAATCTGAGTGACAGCCGGTTGTTGCGTAACGCGGTACTCAGAGTAATCGGATAATGGGTCTGTTCCTCACCTTCGGTAGCAGTTACCCGTAGACCGGCACCTCCATCTGCAGGAGATTGGTTGGATAAGCCTGCAGTCGGATAATTTTCAAATACCATCAGCGATTCGAACAACGGCGTTCCGGCTGCCATTTCGCTGCACTGCTGAATATCCACCAGCGGCAGATACCCATATTGTTCACGCAACAGATGCTGTTGCTGCAGTTCCTGCATAAATGCCAATAGCGGACGCTCGCCGGATACACTGACACGTACCGGCAGCGTATTGATAAAAGGACCGATAATGTCATTGACACCGGGCAGTTCCGCCGGTCGGCCGGAAACCGTGGTTCCGAACACCACTTCCTGCTCGCGGCTGTAGCGGTTTAGCAGAATTCCCCAAGCTGCCTGCAACACCGTATTCATGGTGACTTTGTGGTGCTGCGACAGGTTTTGCAGTGAGATACTTAATTGCTCTGGCAACACAACCCTTAATTTGGCCTGTTGTCCTTCGGACTCATCGGATGCCGGGCTATCGAACTGCAGCGGCGTGGGACCAGGGACGCCCTGCAGCTGCTCACGCCAGAAGTCAGCCGCTGCACTGGCATCCTGATTGACCAGCCAGCTGATGTAATCGGCATACCCGGCTGTCGGGTTAAGCGATACCGGTTGACCCATCACCTGGCCCTGATAAGCACGCAGCAGTTCTTTAAGCAGCAGCGGCAATGACCAGCCATCCAGCAATGCATGATGATGACTCCATAAGAACCGGTGCCGGTCTGCGCTGACCTTAATCAGATAACAACGCATCAACGGCGCCTGCAGTGCTTGATACCCTTGCAGACGATCACGCTCCAGCAATGCCTGCCAGCGGCTTTGCTCTTCGGCAGCATCCCAACCGCTCCAGTCGTGCTCTACCCAGGGCAGCTGTGCCTTTGACAGCACCACCTGACGGGGCTGATCCGATTGCAATTGCCAGAATGCGGTTCTCAAAATGGTATGGGTATCCAGCAATTGCTGCCATGCCCGCCGATAGGCAGCTGTGTCCAGATCCTGCAGTTGCAGTCCAAACTGGACCAGATAGTGTCCGGAGTCGGCTTCTGCCTCAGAATGAAACAACATGCCCTGTTGTACTGATGACAGCGGATAAACCGCTTCCAGAGCATCGCCATGCCGATCATCAAAGTCAGCCCGAAGGTTGTCCAGTTGATTCTGATCCAACTGGCAAAGCGGATAATCTGAAGGGGTCCGCCCAATGCTGGCTGGCAACAGGCAGTGCCCAATCAGTTCCAGCAACCTGTCCCGGCATCCATCCAGTAATCTTTCAATACCGGCCCGGCTGTAGCTGTGCCTGTTGTAAATACAGTTCAACCGCAGCCGTCCGTCGCGAATGCTGCCGACCACGCTCAAGCTGTCACTGCGCTGCTGCTCCGGTGCAAAACTCTCGCCTACACCCTCCGATGCAAAGCCGAATAACTCATCGTTTTCTCCCGCCTGGAACTGACCGAGATAATTGAAACTCAGCTCCACCGGCACCTGCGGCTGCAGGCTTGAACGCACGCATTCATCCGGATGCAGGTAGCGCAGCAATCCATAGCCGATACCTTTATTGGGAATAACACGCAGCTGTTCCTTGATCGACATCAGCAGCTCGCCATAGGAGCAATTCTCCGGCTTGCTCAGCGTTACCGGATACATGGCGGTAAACCAGCCGATTGTGCGGGATATATCCAAACCTTCGCCTATTCGCTCACGCCCATGACCTTCCAGGTGCAGGCTCAGGCTGTCGGCATCCGCCCATTGTGTATAGCTGAGCAGCAATGCCGTCAGCAGCACATCGTTAATTTCGGTCTGATAGGCGCGATGGACCTGCCGCAGCAGCTGTTCCGTGTGAGCTTCCGACAGCAATACACTATGCGTACGGCAATCCTGTATCAGATTTGGCCGCGTGCTCTCCTGTTCCCGGTAAAGCGGTGCTACCTGATTGACCTGCTGCTGCCAGTAATCCAGTTCAGGTGTCAGCAATTCATCGCTGACCGACTGCTGCAAATGTTGCGACCAGGCCTGCAGCGAGTTGCTTTTTTCCGGCAGGCGGATCACTTCATCTTTCAGCACCTGCTGATAGGCTGACTGCAGATCTTCCTGCAGTATCCGCCAGGAGATGCCGTCCACTGCCAGATGGTGAATTACCAGCAGCAGCCGATGGCTGTTATCGGGCAATTTAAACAGGCAGGCACGCATCAGATTACCTGCTTCCAGATCAATCTGTGCCTGTTCATCAGTGGCTCGCTGGTGCAGCAGCCGCTGCCATTCCGAATCACCGTTCTCGGATAAATCCACCTGTGCCAAAGGCACCGGGCAAGTTTCTGCTGCAATGGACTGGGCTGACCAGTCGCCATTCGGATAACACAGCCGCAGCGCATCATGATGTTCAACCAAGGCATTCAGCGCCTGCTGCAGCCCATTGATACTCACTGTTTCGGGCAGTCTCCGCAACACCGCCTGATTCCAGTGGTGAGGGTGACTGAAGCCGGCTTCCGCAAACCAGCTTTGAATCGGTGTCAGCGGCACTGCACCACTCACCGAATCCTGTTCAGCATCAACTGCATCGATCCGCTCAGCCAGCGGTGCCAGCGTTCGCACAGTCTGGTTGGCAAACACATCGCGTACACTTAACTGCAGACCCGACTGGCGCGCTTTTGCCACCATCTGGATACTGATTATTGAATCACCACCCAGCTCGAAGAAGTTGTCATCGATGCCCACCTGCTCCAGCCGCAGCAGTTCGGCATAAATATCAGCCAGACATCGCTCAGTCTCATCACGCGGCGCTACATAGCCGCTCTGATACATCCCCCAGTCAGGCTCAGGCAACCTGTCTCTGTCCACCTTGCCATTCGCCGTCAGCGGTAATGACTCCAATATCACCATCGCCATCGGTACCATGTAACCGGGCATCACCTGACGCAGACTGTCCTTCAGCCCCGACTCGCTGACTTCACCTTCACAGACCACATAGCCCACCAGCTGCTGTCCCAACTCACTGTCCAGCACCTGAACCACCGCTTCCTGTACCTCTGCCTGATCCAGCAACCGGCTTTCTATCTCGCCCAGCTCAATCCGGAAGCCCCGGATCTTCACCTGATGGTCTACACGACCCACATATTCAATATCACCGTCCGGGGTATACCTCACCAGATCACCGGTCCGGTACATCACCGACCCCGGCTCACCACTGCATGGGTTGGGCACAAACCGTTGCGCCGTCAGACCACGGCGATCCAGATAGCCACGCGCCACGCCAATGCCGCCCAGATACAGCTCACCAACCACACCCACCGGCACCTGGTTCAGGGCCCGGTCCAGCACATAGGCCTGGGTATGGCCGATCGGACGGCCGATCGCTACCGTCGATGCATTCTCATCCACTTCGGTAACCGGGAAGCAGGTCGCAAACGTGGTTACTTCCGTCGGTCCGTATACATGCTGCAGGTGCTCCGGACCACCGGCCTTAAGAACTTCACGAACCCAATGGGCATCACAGCGCTCACCGCCATACAGCACATACCGCAGCGTGTTGAACGCATCGGGCGCATATTGGGCGATCTGATTGAACAGCGCGGTGGTCACAAACATCGCCGTGATACCCTGATCCACCAGAATCGAATGCAGCTGCTGAGGATTAAGCAGGTCCTGTTTGCTCACACCCACCAGTTGCCCGCCATTCAGTAAAGCACCCCAGATCTCAAAGGTGGCTGCATCAAACGATACCGTCGATGCCTGGGCTATCCGGTCATGTTCATTCAGTTCGATATAACCGCAGTTCTTCACCAGCCGAACAATGGCCTGATGGGTGGCGCACACCCCTTTCGGCTGACCAGTCGATCCGGAGGTATAGATAATGTAGGCCAGACTGTCGCCCCGGCTGAGAACCGGCGGGTTGTCACCTGAATAGCCTGACAGCAGGCTGCCGGCTTCATCCAGGTTAAGTGTTTTAACGCCCAGGCCGGTTACCGAGCTCACTTCGCTGCTGGACAGCAGCAGTGCTATCTGGGCATCGTTGACCATATAAGCCAGCCGCTGTTCGGGATAATCCGGGTCCAGCGGTACATAGGCGCCGCCGGCTTTGAGCACCGCGACAAAGGCCACCATCTGGGCAATGCTTTGCGGCACACAGACACCGACCCGGTGTTCCGGCCCGATGCCCTGCTCGCGCAGGTAATGCGCCAGCTGATTGGCCTGCTGGTTCAGCTGTGCGTAGTTGATGGTCTGATCACCCATGACCACTGCGGTGGCTTCCGGGGTACTTGCAGCCTGGTGCTCAAACAGCGCCTGAACACTAAGGTCCTCAGGCAGTTCATAGGCTGTCG